>NZ_JBEPLZ010000001.1:0-464940 GCF_040545455.1 Enterocloster citroniae
TGCAGACCTACATCTAGTTTAGCACAGGAGTTGCTTTTATCTGAAGATATTCCCTCCACCTGCAGAGCAGGTGGTTTATTTTTACTGTGACACAATAAAACAGAGCAATCAGAATCAACGATCCTGATCACTCTGTTTTATGCTCATTGCATTATTTCATCGGCGCATGATAATGTCATCCCGTCCCGGTCCATTGGAAACCATGGAGATAGGAGCCTCAATCTCCTTTTCCACGAACTCGATATACTTACGGCAGTTCTCAGGAAGGTCCTCATACTTCCTGATTCCCCGGATATCGCACTTCCAGCCCGCAAGCTTGGTAAGTACAGGTTTTGCCTTTTCCAGCCTGGCTGTGGTGGGGAAATCCCTGGTTACCTGGCCATCGATCTCGTACCCTACACATACCGGCACCTCATCCAGGTATCCCAGCACGTCCAGCACGGTGAACGCCACCTCCGTGGTGCCCTGGATCCGGCATCCGTACCTGGTAGCCACGGCATCAAACCAGCCCACACGCCTTGGGCGGCCTGTGGTTGCGCCATACTCTCCGCCGTCTCCTCCGCGGTGTCTCAGCTCCTCGGCCTCATCCCCGAAGATCTCGCTTACAAAAGCGCCTGCTCCCACTGCGCTGGAATAAGCTTTTACAACCGTGGTGATATCCTTGATCTCATAGGGAGGTATTCCTGCTCCGATTGCTCCGTAAGCAGCCAGTGTGGAGGAAGATGTAACCATGGGATAGATACCGTGGTCCGGATCCTTAAGGGAGCCCAGCTGTCCCTCCAACAGAACCTTCTTTCCCTCTCTGATGGCCTCATACAGATATGCGGAGGTGTCGCACACATATGGCTCGATCATGCCGCGGTAGCTTAAAAGTTCATTGTAGATCTCCTGGGGATCCAGAAGGGGCTTATGATACAGGTGCTCCAGCAGCACATTCTTCTGCTCGCACACCCTGTATGCCTTTTCCTTTAAAAGCTCCTGGTCAAAGAGTTCACTGACCTGGAAACCGATCTTTGCGTATTTATCTGAATAAAAGGGAGCAATGCCCGATTTTGTGGAACCAAAGGACTTGCCGGCCAGGCGGGCTTCCTCATAGGTGTCAAACAGCACATGGTACGGCATCAGGATCTGGGCCCTGTCGGAAACCAAAACCCTGGGCTTTGGAACGCCTCTGTCCACCAGTGCCTGGATCTCATTCACCAGATATGGGATGTTAAGCGCCACACCGTTGCCGATGACACTTGTGGTGTGCTGGTAAAACACTCCGGATGGAAGAAGATGAAGGGCAAATTTGCCATAGTCGTTGATAATGGTATGACCTGCATTACTTCCGCCCTGAAAACGTACTATAATGTCAGATTCCTTGGCAAGCATGTCTGTGATCTTGCCTTTTCCTTCATCGCCCCAGTTAGCGCCTACAATTGCTCTGACCATACTAAAATCCTCCTTCGGGTATCTCCCGTACATGCTCATTAAAAAACAATAATTACTTTACTACATCATGCGTTATAAGTAAAGACGTTCTTTATTATGATTCCCATAATGACTACTTATACCCATCTGAGACTAGAGCGTGTTTTGCGGGAATGAATTTTCACGCGCTCTAATGTAAGATCCCGTTTTCATCCATTTTCTGTCCTGTTATCATCTCCAGTAGTTTTCGCCCGGGCATGGAGATCAGGCCGGATTCCCCTGTCACCACACAGATATGGCGGGAAGGCATCTCCATGTTGAATTTCAGTTCAAACACATCCCCTGCATCCACGGCATCTCTGGCAAACCCTTCCATCACGCATCCCACTCCCATGTTGCGCTTTGCAAACTGCACGATCATGTCACTGATCGCCAGCTCAAACTCCGGCTTCAGTTCAATCCCCTGCTTTAAAAGGAAATCATCCATAAAAGTCCTGGTGCTGGTATTTTTTTCCAGAAAAATACAGGGCAAGCCGGAGAGGGCATGGTAATCCAGGATCTTCCCTTTGAGTCCGCTGAAACTGTTGCCTGCAATAAAAACGTTCCGTATGGCTTTTACCGGAATCTGGTTCATGGTTCCCCTGCACTCACAGGGCGTGGTCACCACCCCAAAATCAATCTTCCCCTCCTCCAGGCTTTTTATGGTTTCCGGCGTGGGGGCATTGGATACATTCACTTTGATTTTGGGATACTCTTTGTGAAACTCCTCCAGATATGGAAGCAGGAAAAATTGCAGCGTCATATCACTGGCACCGATCCGCACTTCCCCCATATCCATGCCGAGCACGCGTTCCACCATCTTTTCCCCCTCCAGAAGGCTCTCCACTCCCGCTTTCACGTAGCGGTACAAAAGTTCTCCTTCCTTTGTGAGCTGAACCCCTTTTGAGGTGCGCAGAAACAGTTTGATGCCGGTTTCCTTTTCCAGCTGCCGCACAGCCTGGCTGACCGCCGGCTGGGAAATGCACAGCTGCCTGGCCGCCGCGGTCAGGCTTCCGTGGGCGCACACATAATAAAACACTTTATAGTATTCCAGATTTACATTCATCCATTCCTCTCCTTCCAATGGAATCCTTTTAGCATCCATTTTCAGCAACACGCGTATCCTGATTCAACTATACCATTCTTCCATTTTAACCACAATACCAAGATTGGGTCACGCTAAGGAAACAAACTGATGCGGATCCACTTTCACATCATACGGCAGCACAGCCGGAAACCGGTCCGCCGCCAGCATTTGCTGACCCTGCGCCCCTGTTTCCGGCTGTGTATTGTATTATATCACTGGTGGGGCCTACACATTGATCTCAGCCCGCATTCCCAGCTCGTCCGCATTTTCTGACAGGATCGGGGAAATGACCTCCTCCAGAAATTCCTCCACCTGCCTGGGTGAACGGCCCACGTACCGGGACGGATCCATGGCTGCCTTCAGATCATCCGGTGAAAGGTTAAAGGCCGGGTCAGCTGCGATCAGCTCCAGCAGATTGTTATCCAGCCCCTTTTCCTTTACATTCCTGCCTGCTTCCATGGACAGCTCCCTGATCCTCTCGTGAAGCTCCTGGCGGTCTCCCCCTGCCTTTACCGCATCCATCATGATATTCTCCGTTGCCATGAAGGGAAGTTCGGCCATCAGGTGCTTTTCGATCACCTTGGGATACACCACCAGACCGTCCACCACGTTCAGATAAAGGTCCAGGATACCATCGATTGCCAGGAATCCCTCGGGAACGGAGAGACGCTTGTTGGCGGAATCATCCAGCGTTCTCTCAAACCACTGGGTGGATGCCACCAGCATGGGATTCATCATGTCGCTCATCACATAGTTTGCCAGTGAGGCGATGCGCTCACTGCGCATGGGGTTGCGCTTGTACGCCATGGCCGAGGAACCGATCTGCTTTTTCTCAAACGGCTCTTCCACTTCCTTCAGGTGCTGGAGCAGGCGGATATCGTTGGAAAACTTGTGGGCGCTCTGGGCAATGCCGGCCAGCACGCTTATGACGCGGCAGTCGATCTTTCTGGAATAGGTCTGCCCCGACACAGGATAGCATCCCTCAAATCCCATTTTCTCGGCAATGCGCTGGTCCAGCCTGCGGCACCTTTCATGGTCTCCGTCAAAAAGCTCCAGGAAACTGGCCTGGGTGCCTGTGGTGCCCTTGGAGCCAAGCAGGCGCATGGAACGGATCACATAGTCCAGATCATCCAGATCCAGCTTCAGTTCCATCATCCACAGGGTGGCCCTCTTGCCTACCGTGGTGGGCTGGGCCGGCTGGAAGTGGGTGAAGGCCAGGGTTGGAAGATCCTTATAGTTATCGGCAAAGCGTGACAGCTCAGAGAGCACATTGAGCAGTTTTTTTCTCACCAGCTTCAGTGCTTCGGTCATAATGATGATGTCTGTGTTGTCCCCCACATAACAGGAGGTAGCCCCCAGATGGATGATGCCCTTTGCCTTTGGGCACTGCGTCCCGTAGGCATAGACATGGCTCATGACATCATGGCGTACTTCCTTTTCCCGTGCCTTTGCCACATCATAGTTAATATCCCGGGCATGGGCTTTCAGCTCTTCAATCTGCTCATCCGTGATCCCCAGTCCCAGCTCCTTCTCGGTCTCAGCCAGGGCAATCCATAGACGCCTCCAGGTCCTGAACTTCATATCCGGTGAAAAGATATACTGCATCTCCCTGCTGGCATAGCGCTCGGAAAGAGGGCTTACGTATCTGTCTGTGTCACTCATGTCATTTCCTCCATATTCAATCATTTCGTGGTCTTTATCTTATCATAACAGGGGCCTGTATTCAACTGCTGTTTACTTTTCGTAGGTTCCCCTGATGTCTGCGGAAGGCGGTTCTATGGGATAAACACCGTTAAAGCAGGCCATACATACGGGCTTTCCGGCCGCCATCTCATGAAGGCGTTCTGTCTGTAAAAAGGAAAGGGAATCCGCCCCTATGATCCTTCGTATCTCATCCACCGTATGTCCATGGGCGATCAGCTGGTCCTCCGATGGAATATCCGTGCCGAAATAGCAGGGATGCAGAAAAGGCGGCGCGCTGATGCGCACATGGACCTGGATGGCGCCGGCGTCCCTGAGCATGTTCACGATCAATGCACTGGTCGTGCCCCGGACAATGGAATCATCGATCATGATCACCCGTTTTCCGGCCACCGCTTCCCTGAGCACATTCAGCTTAATGCGCACTGCCGATTCCCGGCTGCTCTGCTTGGGTTTTATAAAGGTGCGTCCCACATAGGAATTCTTTACAAACGCAGTTCCGTAAGGGACCCCGGATTCCATGGAATAGCCCAGGGCAGCGCCGTTTCCGGATTCCGGAACCCCTACCACCAGGTCTGCCTCCACAGGTGCATCCATGGCCAGGAAACGGCCCGCCTGGATCCTGGCATGGTACACGCTCACCCCGTCAAAGACACTGTCCGGCCTTGCAAAATAGATATACTCAAAAATGCATCTGGCCTCTCTGGCGGGATCCTTGGGACACATCTCCCGGTCGGACACGATCCCGTCCTTTGTGATGGTAACGATCTCCCCGGGTTCCACATCCCGGACAAACTCCGCTCCAATGGTATCCAATGCGCAGGTCTCAGATGCCAGTATATAGGCATTGTCCCGCTTACCGATACACAGAGGCTTAAAACCAAAGGGATCCCTTGCTCCTATGAGTTTTCGCGGGCTCATGATCACCAGGGAATAAGCGCCCTTCAGTTTCTTCATGGCCAGGGACACGGCGCTCTCCACACTGGGGGTGTTCACCCTGGCTCTGGCAATATGGTAGGCAATGACCTCAGAGTCAATGGTGGTCTGGAAAATGGCTCCCGTGTACTCCAGTTCATGGCGCAGCTGCGGTGCATTGACCAGATTTCCGTTATGCGCCAGGGCCAGGGTGCCTTTTATATAATTGAGCACCAGAGGCTGCGCATTCTCCCGGGTACTGCTGCCCGCCGTGGAATACCGCACATGTCCTACCCCGATGTTGCCGTGCATCTGTTCCAATATTTCTGTGGTAAATACCTCATTGCAAAGGCCCATGCCTTTGTGTGTGCCCACCTTCCCCTTTGGTCCCTGTGTATCGCTTACCGCGATCCCGCAGCTTTCCTGCCCCCTGTGCTGCAGGGCAAACAGCCCGTAATAGATCGTAGATGCCACATCATTCCCATCAAAATCATATATACCAAAAACCCCGCACTCTTCGCGCAGCTTGTCTGCCCCAATATCAAAGTCCATCTGATTCTGATCCATGAAGTCATGTCCCTTTCTCTTCCTATGTCCATCGGTTCACGCTGTTAAAGAAGGTAACGCCTGGGTATCAGCCCAGGCGTTATATGTAAATTGATTACTGGATACCCAGTCTGCGGAAAACTTCCTCATAGGCATCCTCTACATTGCCCATGTCCCTTCTGAACCTGTCCTTATCCAGTTTCTCATGGGTGTCCTTATCCCAGAGGCGGCAGGTATCAGGGGAAATCTCATCGGCAAGGATCACCTTTCCGTGGTAACGTCCAAATTCGATCTTAAAGTCGATCAGGTCAATGTTCAGACCGCCGAAATATTCCTGAAGTACTTCATTTACCAGGAATGCATATCTGGTGATATCATCAATCTCTTCCTGGGTTGCAAGGTCCAGCGCCAGCGCATAGTAGCTGTTGATGAAAGGATCTCCCAGATCATCGTTCTTGTAGCTGAATTCCAGGGTGGGGCATTTGAACTTGATCCCCTCCTCCATTCCCATCTTCTTGGCAAAGCTGCCTGCGGAATAGTTGCGGATGATTACCTCCAAAGGTACGATCTCAACCTTTTTCACAACCGTCTCCCTGTCGTTTAACTCTTCAACCAGGTGGGTGGGTACTCCCTTTTCTTCCAGCTTCTTAAAGATAAAGTTTGTCATGCGGTTATTGATAGCGCCCTTACCTACAATGGTTCCTTTTTTTAATCCGTTGAATGCCGTAGCGTCATCCTTATAGGATACGATCAATAAATCCGGATCCTCGGTTGTATAGACTTTTTTAGCTTTTCCTTCATAGAGCATCTCTTTCTTTTCCATGGGTATCCACCTGTCCTTTTCTTTTATTCATATGGTTACGTAGATATAGATTTATAAGCTGACGCTATAAAAGAATACCATTTCAGAAGAAATTATAATACAATATGAATATGAATACAAGCAGGACAATCATTAAAATTCCTAATGAATTCTTTCTTCCCAGCTAATCACTCCCTGATTCCTCATAGGTCCGGACCCTGAAAATAGTGAAACTTCCGTCCTCCAAACGAAAGTTCAGCCCTGTTTTTACCGTAGGCTCCCCTTCCCGGAACATGTCTCCGCCTGTAACACGTTCCTCAATGATATGGAACCCTGTCATATCCTTAAGGATTAAACCAATATATCCCCCTTTGTAAATCCCCCACATGACTCCGCCTGCCGCCAGAAAAAGCAGCCCCCGGCGCATGGCCTGTTTCCCGGGTCCCCGCTCCCTTTTACAGAGTTTCAGCCTCTTAGCCCACCCTTTCACAGCCTGGCGCCTGGCAAAACGGATTCGTACCCCATTAACATAATACAACAGCCTCATCTGCAGTTATTTCCCCCATAACTTTTATGGACTCATTATAATTCAAACCGCACCGGGCCGCAAGACCAAAAGACCAAATGGACCCTTTCCTGGCCTCACCGGCTGAGAAAGGGTCCTCTTTGTATTCACCGCCATATACTCTTTATATTATCGTGTAGCCTCTGTGGTGGATGTGTTGGTGGTTGACTCAGACATGTTGCCTGATTCACCTGTGATGTCCTTAACGCCGTTGCCTACGTCATCCACACCCTTCTCCACATCATCTACAAGTCCATCGATAATGCCCTCATTGGTCTCTGCAGAACCGGACATACCGCTCTCTGCCCCAGTGGTAGAGGTGGCTGCTGATGAGGAAGACTGGCTGGTACCTGTCGTGGACTGGGTCTCGTTATTACTGCTTCCACAGGCCGTAACAGATAAAACCATGACTAACAGTAACATAGCTAAGATAGCAGGTCTGATTTTTTTCATAATCGCATTCTCCTTTCGATTTCTATCTTTATTATGTGCGTTTCGAGAATAGATTATGGTGGAACATCCTGCCATCTATGGAATTAAATGTAAAAATGCAGCTAATCAGAGCCGGACCACATCCGCCATGGTGTAAAGCCCGGGACCCTTGCCTGCCAGGAACTTGGCCGCTTCCAGGGCCCCCTTGGCGAAAATAGCCTTGGAATAAGCCGTATGGCTGAATGTCACCACCTCATCCCTGCCCGCAAATATCACATCATGCTCCCCTACTATGGATCCGCCTCTGACAGCGCTGATCCCAATCTCTTTGGGGCTGCGCTTTTCCCGCTTCCCGCTTCTGTCATAGACATATTCATAGGAATCCCCCATGGCTCCATTCATAGAGTCGGCCAGGGCAATGGCAGTGCCGCTGGGGGCATCCATCTTCTGGTTATGGTGCTTTTCCACGATCTCAATGTCAAAGCCGGAACCAGCCAGCACTCTGGCGGCGTCCTGGACCAGCTTAAGGAGCAGGTTGACGCCCAGGGACATATTGGCTGAACGCAGTACAGCCGCACTGGCGCTGGTCCTCTTTACAGCCGCAAGCTGTTCCTGGGAAAGTCCCGTGGTACACAGGACCACCGGGGTCCCTGTCTCGGCGCTGAATTTTAAAAGCCCGTCCACCGCTTTTGCGGATGCAAAGTCCACGATCACGTCCGCGCTTACATTGCATTCCCCAAGGGAGGTAAATACGGGATAGCCGCAGTCTGTTCCCTGGCGCAGGTCAATGCCTGCCACGATCTCAATGTCCTTGTCATCTGCTGCAAGGCCTGTTATCACCTGGCCCATGGCCCCGTTGCAGCCGTGCATTATCATCCTGACCATTTATCTTACCGTCCTTTCTTAACTGTCTTACAGAATGCCGTAGGCGATCATGGCCGCTCTCAGCTTCGCCTGGTTCTGAGGCTCCATCTCAGTTAGAGGCATGCGCATGGGTCCCACATTCTTCCCCATTATGTTCATGGCCGCTTTAACGGGAATGGGGTTTACCTCGCAAAACAGTTCTGTGATCAGAGGGATCGCAGCCAGCTGAAGTTCTGCGCTGCGCTTTACATCCCCGGACAGATAGGCTGCGCAGATATCGTGGGTCTGGCGGGGCGCCACATTGGATAAAACTGAGATAACGCCCTTTCCGCCCAGGGAAAGGAGGGGCACGATCTGGTCGTCATTGCCTGAATACAGGTCCACTTTGCCATCGGACAGGTTCATCAGGGTGGCGATGGCTGAAAAATTGCCGCTGGCCTCCTTCACTCCCACAATATTATCCACCTCCTTGCAAAGGGTGGCGATGGTCTGGGGAAGAATGTTCACGCCTGTTCTTCCCGGTATATTATAAAGAAGGACCGGAATCTTTACCGCGTCCGCAACCGCCGTGAAATGGGCCATAAGCCCTTTCTGCGTGGCCTTGTTATAATAAGGGGACACCACCAAAAGCCCGTCAGCCCCCCTGCGCTCAGCCTCACCTGAAAGATAGACCGCCGTCTCCGTACAGTTTGAACCTGTTCCTGCAATTACAGGAACCCGCTTATTGGATACCTTGCACACATATCCGATCACATCCAGGTGCTCCTCATGGGACATGGTGGAAGCCTCTCCCGTGGTCCCACAGGCAATGATGGCATCTGTGCCTCCTGCGATCTGCTCCTCCACGATTTCCTCCAGCTTCTCATAATTCACTTCCCCATTTTCCTTAAACGGTGTGACCAGCGCAACACCTGCTCCTTCAAAAATAGCCATACTTTTATTCTCTCCTTTTTTCTTGATTCAATCACAGTATGCTTCCCTTCCCGTAAAAACCATTCACAGCCATGTTCCCAGAAAAGCTGTGCCAGAATAGCAAAAAAGAGCTGAGGTAAATGTCAGCCCTTCCCATGCGTTTCAACTTCGCACTACTGCGAATCCACGTTCTTTGGTAGCTCTCCATCCACCCGGATGACAGTCACATGGTTGTTCACCATGTGCCCAGAAGGATAACTGATTCAGGCGTTCTCCTTCTTCGGCGTCTTTCCCTTTCATCAAACCCTCCCCTGTGCCTGCCACATCGGGCTTGATTACTCTTGATCAACGCAACCTCTACTCTATGATTGTTGGTATTATATTATCATCCCCTGAGGAGGATGTCAACAGGAAATCCCGGGTATTACACCCATTTCCCATTACTGCTCATATCTGGTTTGGATCTTGGTGATCTCATCCACATAAGGGTCCAGTGTCTGGGGATATACATTCCCGGTGAGGATCAGGCGTATCTCGGACTGCCTGGCCTGACTGATCAGATTACACAGCTCTTCCTGCGTGATCACTCCCTCATCCAGGATTCCCAGGATCTCATCCAGGATCAGAATATCACATTCGCCCGTAACCAGGACCTTTTTCGCAAAATTGATTCCGTTGCGGATGCAGATCCTTGCCTCTTCCTTTTCTTCCTCTGACAGCTGATTAAAGAAGACAGGCGATTTCTCAAATCTAAAAATCTTGAATTCCGGCTCCAGACGCTTTATGATCTCCATGTTATCCATATCCATGGAACCCTTTAAAAACTGTACCATGATTACATTGCTGCCCTTGGTCAGCGCACTGATTCCCCTGCCGATCGCACTTGTTGTCTTACCCTTGCCTGGCCCGCAGATAACCTGTATCATGCTTTCTTTCATCATCATGCACCTCATGCTTTATTCGCTTTTTCTTCTGAATGGTCTGTCATTCATAGACTTCGCTCATAATAGCATAGTTTGAACAACTTTGCAAATATTTCTTACATCTTCCGAAAGATTTTCCAAAGAGATTCAAAAAAATCAGGCTTCATCGCATTCCAGTTTACTGATGGAAACTTCATAGGCAATGCGCTTCTCACACTCGGTTTCAGAGAGTTTTTTCGTGTACTCCCTGCTCTGTACGCGTCCCCAGACCCGCACCCTTGCGCCCACCTCAAAGCTGGACGCAAACCGCGCATTGCGGCCCCAGCTGATGCAGGGTATGTAATCAGATTTCCCATAGGGACGGTTTACAGCCAGCAGGATATCGGCAATCTCACGGCCCAGAGGAGTTTTTCGGTAAATTGGCGGTTTGCAGATATAGCCGTCCAGGAATATCTGGTTTGTTTTTGTGTAGTCCGTAAATTCTTCCAGGAAATGGACCTCCCTGACAAAGATGGACAGCATCAGCCTGTTCTTGACGCCCTCGTGACGGTTGTAGGAGCGGAACTGTCCAAGAGCCTCAATGGTGTTACCCGTATAGTCCTGATGGATATCCAGAAGGCGTTCCGACACCATAAGCGGTATGATATCAGCCTGCTCACTCAATCTGTTCACAGCAACATCTACCATATAAAAGCCTTCTCCAAATACCTCGTGGCTAAAGGTAAAGCCTGATACAATCTCACCAATAACGCTTACCTTGTTGTTTTCGATCATTTTTTCTGACATAGTACATCTCCTCTTCGCTTCTTATAAATTCTCATTTTGCCGTTTTATGTTTTTTATCCTGTTTATGCTTGCTTTTGTACGGCACATTGATAGTTTATGAGGAGATTTACCATAATAGACCAAAAAAACAGGCGATTCCCGCCAGAACATTTCGACAGGAATCGCCTTTTGTGTTTAAAATTGTCGTTTTTTACTTCTTAAAGGACGCCCTTTTACGCATGGTGGGATCCAAAATCTTCTTACGGATCCTAAGGCTTTCAGGGGTTACCTCCAGCAGTTCGTCCGTATCAATAAAATCCAGCGCCTGCTCCAGGCTCATGATCTTGGGCGGTGTCAGCTTCAGCGCTTCATCTGCGCTGGAGGAACGGGTGTTGGTCAGCTTCTTGGTCTTGCAGACATTGATCTCAATGTCCTCCGCCTTGGGGCTCTGTCCCACGATCATACCGGAATACACTCTTGTTCCCGGTCCGATGAACAGGGTTCCCCTCTCCTGTGCATTAAACAGGCCGTAGGTAATGGCTTCCCCTGCCTCAAAAGCGATCAGGGAACCGGTCTGGCGGTAGAACAGGTCACCCTTGTACTCCGCATACTCATCAAAGATGGTGTTGAGGATACCATTCCCCTTCGTATCTGTCATGAAATCACCGCGGTATCCGATCAGTCCCCTGGACGGAATGGAGAATTCCAGACGGGAGTAGCCGCCGGCTGCCTGGCTCATGCCCTGCAGGGCTCCCTTGCGGCTGGTAAGCTTCTGGATAACCACACCTGTGTATTCCTCAGGGACATCCACATATGCCAGTTCCATGGGCTCTAATTTGCGGTTTCTCTCATCATATTTGTACAATACCTCTGCCTTGCTCACCGCAAACTCAAAGCCTTCCCGGCGCATGTTCTCAATGAGCACGGACAAATGCAGCTCGCCTCGTCCGGACACCTTAAAGCAGTCGGCGGAATCCGTCTCCTCCACGCGAAGGCTTACATCGGTGTTCAGCTCCCTGAACAGCCTGTCACGCAGATGGCGGGAAGTGATGAACTTTCCTTCCTGTCCTGCCAGCGGGCTGTCATTTACCATGAAATACATGGCAATGGTGGGCTCGGAGATCTTCTGGAACGGGATCGCGTCCGGATTCTCAGGGGAACAGATGGTATCCCCAATATGGATCTCGGCAATGCCGGATATGGCCACAATGGAGCCCACAGACGCCTCCTGTACCTCCACGCGCTTCAGTCCGTCAAACTCATAGAGTTTTCCTATCTTGATCTTTTTAAATTTGTCAGGATCATGGTGGTTCACCAGCACGCATTCCTGATTCACCTTAAGACCGCCGTTGTCGATCTTTCCAATGCCGATACGGCCCACAAATTCATTATAGTCGATCGTACTGATCAGCACCTGGGTATCTGCCTCAGGATCGCCCTCCGGGGCCGGTATGTGCTCAATGATGGTCTCAAACAGGGGACTCATGTCCATGTTCTCATCATTCATATCATATCTTGCAAATCCTCCCCTGGCGGAGGCATAGATAAAGGGACAGTCCAGCTGCTCATCAGAGGCGTCCAGATCCATCATCAGTTCCAGGGTCTCATCGATCACCTCTGCGGGACGGGCCTCGGGCCTGTCGATCTTGTTAATGCACACAATGACAGCCAGATCCAGTTCCAGCGCCTTCTGGAGCACGAACTTAGTCTGAGGCATGGGACCCTCATAGGCATCCACAACCAGAACAACCCCGTTCACCATCTTGAGCACACGCTCCACCTCACCGCCAAAGTCGGCATGGCCTGGCGTATCGATGATGTTTATTTTTGTATCTTTATAAAATACAGCCGTATTCTTGGACAGAATGGTAATGCCGCGCTCCCGCTCGATGTCGTTGGAATCCATCACGCGCTCCTGAACCTCCTGGCCCACACGGAATACGCCGCTCTGCCTTAACAGCTGGTCTACCAATGTTGTTTTGCCATGGTCTACATGGGCAATGATAGCGATATTTCTTACATCTTCTCTTTTCATCTTCATAGTGATTACTCTTCCTTAATTATATATGCATTGGTTCACGTCTACAGCCACGGTTTTATAGTATAGCATTGCTATTTACAGATTGCAAGGGCTTTTGACGGAAAATACAGGCTGTACAGGCATTTTCCGTTAAAAAACAATCAGTTCCCCCTGTCCCATGCCATAGTATACCTCGTCCACTTTCTTTATATGGGCACGTCCGCTGGTTCCCTCCGTGATCTGGGACCGGAAGCGCCCTTCCTCTGATACGGGCACAAGAAACACAAAAACCACCTTGTCCGTGTACTGCACATCCAATGTGTCCATGCCTGCCTGGGCTGCAATGTACTGTATTTTCCCGGAACCATTATAATCAGTCGTCACTTCCAGACGGACCGCCAGCTTTTTTTCCACGATCACACAATCCTCCAGGCCTGCCTTGACCGCTCCCGAATAGGCCCGCACCAGTCCGCCCGTGCCCAGCAGGGTTCCCCCAAAGTACCTGGTTACCACGGCGCATACGTCATGAAGGCCCTCCCCTGCCAGCACATCCATCATAGGCTTTCCCGCTGTCTGTGACGGTTCCCCGTCATCGCTGCACCTGGCTGTCTGCCCCCTGTCTCCTATGATATAGGCAAAACAGTGGTGCCTTGCATCCCAGTATTTTTTCCGTATCTCCTCCACAAAGGCCAGGGCCTCCTCCTCGCCGGACACCGGCCTTATGTCTGCTATGAACCTGGATTTCTTCTCCACCAGCTCTCCGCTTCCGCCTTGATACACGATTTTGTAACTCTCTACCACTTCTGTTGCTCCTTTGCCATGTTTTGTGGACAAGCTTCCCCACAATCCGACCTGTTTCCGCCTGTTTTTTATCATAATATAGAAAAGCGGCGATGGCAAGGCAATATTTAAACCTTTTCATTTTTACAAAACTGGTGTATAATCTACAGGATAAGCTTACCCTCAGTGGACAAGGGTAGACATTACTTGAATAAAGGAGAATCTATGAACTATGGTAAGTACGAGACGGAGCGCAGGCTTAAGTCTCTCCACTCCAAATCAGGCAAATACGCCTCGCGGCTTTTCCTTAATATCTTTAAGGCCCTGTTTGTCCTGTGTTTGTTTTTAGCAGTAGTGGGTGCATCCATCGGTTTTGGTATGGTTAAGGGCATCATTGACAATGCCCCGTCCGTAGATATTTTAAACATTCAGCCCGACCGCTTTGCTACCACTGTCTATGACGCGGCGGGCAATCTGACCGATACCCTGGTGACCAGCGGTTCCAACCGCGAATCGGCCACTTATGATGAATTGCCCCAGAACCTGGTCAATGCCTTTATCGCCATTGAGGACTCCCGTTTCAGGAGCCATAACGGCATTGATATCCGTTCCATTGCCCGTGCCGTGCGGGGCGTGATCAGCGATGATTATGCGGGCGGAGGAAGTACCATTACCCAGCAGCTGATTAAGAACAATGTGTTCTCCGGCGGTATGGAATCCGGATGGGGCGCCAAGATCGAGAGGAAGCTGCAGGAGCAGTACCTGGCCGTCCAGCTGGAGAAAAACTCCGGGATGAGCAAGGAGGAAACAAAGAACCTGATCATCACCAACTACCTGAACACCATTAACCTGGGCAACAATACCCTGGGTGTCAAGGTAGCTGCCAAGCGCTATTTTAATAAGAATGTCTCCGACCTGACCCTCTCCGAGTGCGCGGTGCTGGCATCCATTACCAAGAATCCGTCCAAGCTCAACCCTATCTCCGGCAGGGAGAACAATGCGGAGCGGCGCAAGATCGTGCTCCAGTACATGTATGACCAGGGTTTTATTTCAAAAGAGGAGCAGGAGGAAGCCCTGGCGGATGATGTCTATGACAGGATCCAGAATGTGGACACGGCTACCAAGGAGAGCAATACCCATTACAGCTATTTTACGGACGAGCTCATTGAACAGGTGATTTCCTCCCTGATGGAAAAGCTGGACTATTCGGAAAGCCAGGCCAGCAACCTGCTGTATTCCGGCGGACTTCAGATCTACACCACCCAGGACCCTGACCTGCAGGCCATTGTAGATGAGGAGATCAACAACCCGGACAACTATTCGGCTGCCAAGTACTCCGTTGAATACAGGCTTTCCGTGACCCATGCGGACGGCAGTACCCAGCATTACTCTGAGGAAAACTTAAAGACCTTCCACAAAACAGAACTGGGCAATCCTTCCTTTGACGGCCTTTATAAGACCGAGGAGGCAGTCCAGGCAGATATCGATGCGTTCAAGGCCTGGCTGTTAAAGGACGGGGATGAGATCATCGGTGAACGGCAGAACCTCATCCTTCAGCCCCAGACCTCTTTTGTGCTCATGGATCAGCATACAGGTGAGATCAAGGCCCTTTGCGGCGGCCGCGGCGAGAAAAAGGCCAGCCTTACCCTAAACCGTGCCAGCAACGTATACCGCCAGCCCGGTTCCGCCTTTAAGGTCATCTCAGCCTTTGCACCGGCCATGGATGCCTGCGGCGCCACCCTGGGAACCGTGTACTATGACGCTCCCTACACCATCGGGACCAAAACCTTCAGGAACTGGTGGAATAAAGGGTATGGGTTTGTGGGCTACCACAATATCCGTGACGGCATCATCTACTCCATGAACATTGTGGCCGTAAGGACCCTGATGGAAACCGTTACTCCCCAGCTGGGCATCGAGTACGCGGAAAATATGGGCATCTCCTCCCTGGTCAAGGATGACCTGGGCGCGGCAACCGCCCTGGGCGGACTTACAAAGGGCGTGTCCAACCTGGAGCTGACCGCTGCCTATGCTTCCATTGCAAATGCGGGTGTTTACACAAAACCACGTTTCTTTACAAAGATACTGGACCACAACGGCAAGGTGCTCATAGATAATGAACCGGAAACCAAGCAGGTATTAAAGGATTCCACCGCCTTCCTTTTAACAGATGCCATGTCAGAGTCCATGAAGAGCAACCGGCTGTTTGCACGGTCGGGGATCTCCATCAACTCCACCAGTACAAGGGCTGCCCTCACAGGCATGTCCGCAGCAGGTAAAAGCGGTACCACCACTGCCAACAATGATGTGTGGTTTGTGGGATATACCCCCTATTATACGGCAGGAATCTGGGGCGGATGCGACAGCAACCAGAAACTGAGCAACGGAAACGGAGGCACCAGCTTCCACAAGGACATCTGGAGAAATATTATGAACCGTGTCCACAATGGAATGTCGGATCCCGGCTTCACCATCCCGGACAGCATAGAGACGGCGGAGATTTGCCGCAAGTCAGGGAAACGTGCCGTTGCAGGCGTATGTACGGCTGACCCAAGAGGCAACGCGGTGTACACCGAATACTTTGCAAAGGGCACAGCTCCCACCGAGGTATGCGACAAGCATGTGGCCGTGACCGTGTGCGCTGAATCAGGCATGCGCCCAACGCCCTACTGCCCCACTAAGACAACCCGTGTGTGCATGGCGCTCCCGGACGGTGAAAATGATGCCACGGATGATTCCGCATTTGCCATCCCGGGCTACTGCCCCATCCACACCGATGTGTCCACCATCATTAACCCCAATCCCGATGAGTCTGGCGGCGATGGTCCTGTGGTGACCCCCATTGGACCAGGATACCAGTCCCCCACCTCCCCATCCCCTACAACCGAAGGGTATGGACCGGGTAATATCCCATATTAAGAACGCAATAACAGCCGGAAACAAAGCTGCGGGCCATAACCATCTGGCGGCAGCTCCCCGTTTCCGGCTGTTTTGATATCCGGGCATACCACACCCTACTTCATCTTAGGTTTAAACACAAGGGAAGCCAAATATCCAAACACCAAAGCTCCGCAGATTCCGGCGGAACTGGCCGTAAGTCCTCCCTTAAAGATCCCCAGGATCCCGTCTTTTCCAATGGCCTCCTTGACACCCTTCCACAGCGTGTTTCCAAATCCCAGAAGAGGGACTCCTGCCCCGGCTCCGGCCCATTTTGCAAAGGGCTCATAAATTCCGACCGCTCCCAGTATGGTTCCGCTTACCACCAGCAAAACCATGATACGGCCCGGCATCATCTTGGTTTTTTCCATGAGGATCTGGACCAGGGCGCAGATCAGGCCTCCGATCAAAAATGCTTTTACATAATCCATGACCTCTACCTCCTTAATCGTCAATGTGTTCAATGATGACTCCGTGGGCTATCCCCGGGATGCTCTGTCCCTCATTGAAGCTTACGGTTGATAAAAGGGCTCCTGTGGGCACGAACAGCACCCGCTTCCATGTACCGTCCTGGACCCTGGGCAATATATAGGAGCACAAGGTAACGGCACTGCACCCGCAGCCGCTTCCGCCTGCATGGGTGTCCTGCTGGTCCTTATCATAGATCTCAATGCCGCAGTCCATATGGATCTGGCTTAAATCCCTGCCCTTATTCTTCATAAAATCCAGCAGAATGGTCCTTCCGATCTCGCCCAGGTCACCGGTTATGATCTTATCGTACCATGTCTCATTGACCTGGAAGTCCTCCAGGTTCTGTTCAATGGTATGAAATGCAGCCGGAGCCATGGCAGCTCCCATGTTCATGGAATCCTTGGTTCCCATGTCCACCATCCGTCCCGTTGTAATGCCCGCAATCCTGGCCAGGCCGTCCTTTCTGTTCCCGGCTATGACCACGGCTCCGCAGCCTGTTACGGTCCAGGTAGCGGACATGGGTCTCTGGTTGCCGTAAGCCAGTGGAAAGCGGAACTGCTTTTCAGCCGTGGCAAAGTGACTGGATGCCATGGACATGACCTGATCGGCATATCCTCCGTTCACTGCCATGGCCCCAAGGCTTAAAGCCTCCCCCATGGTGGAGCAGGCTCCATACAGGCCAAAAAGGGGGATCTCCAGATCCACGGTGCCAAAGGAGGTGGCGATCAGCTGCCCCAGCAGATCACCGGCAAACAGATACCGCAGGTCGCCTTTTCTGACGCCCCCTTTTTCGATCACCAGGTCCGCCGCCCTTTTCTGCATGGCGCTTTCCGCCTGCTCCCAGTTGTCCTTGCCAAACATGTCGTCCTGCTCCACCTGGTCAAACATCTGCCCCAGCGGACCATCACCTTCTTTTTTTCCCACTACGGAACCCGCGCTGATGATCACCGGCGGATGTTCAAATTCAATACTAGCCTTTCCTTTCATCTGTCCCATCTCTTGCATTCTCCTTCCTCTGACAGGATATATTCATTAACAGTATCTCTCATTTCCTGAAAATTAGTCATGATCATCCATGAGATGCCCAAAGGATATTCCAATGGCTTTAGGAAATTGACAGAACCGGGAATATCTGATAGTATGGGATTTTAGAAAGACGAGGTATCATAACCGTGAATTCCCATTGGAAACAGACCACTGCGCGCTTTTTGACCGCGCAGACCATATCGCTTTTCGGCTCCTCCCTGGTGCAGTACGCCATTGTATGGTACATCACGCTCTCCACCTCCTCGGGCAGGATGCTGACCATCTCCACCATCTGCGGCTTTGCGCCTCAGATTATCATCTCCCTGTTTGCCGGGGTATGGATTGACCGGTATGACCGCAAAAAACTGATCATGGTATCGGACGCGGTGATTGCCCTTGCAACCCTTGCCCTGGCTGCGGCCTTTTTATCCGGCTGCCGGGAAATACGGCTGCTTTTTATCGTGCTCTTTGTGCGTTCTGCGGGCACAGGGATCCAGACACCGGCAGTGAATGCCGTTATCCCCCAAATTGTTCCGCCGCGGCATCTGATGCGCGTGAACGGTATCCAGAGCACCTTAACCTCCCTTATGATGTTCCTCTCCCCGGCTGCCAGCGGTGCCATTCTGTCCGCAGCCGGTCTGGAGGCCACCCTGCTCATCGATGTGGCCACCGCGCTTATAGGCGTGGGGATCACATCCACCCTGACAATTCCCATGTACCGTAAAAATACGGTTGAGGGAAATGCACAAATTGACAGTTTAAAGGAAGGATTCCGGTATCTGCGCTCCAATACATTTGTGCGCCGGCTGCTGATGTTCCAGATTGCAATCCTTTTCCTCATCAGCCCCTCCGCCTTTCTCACCCCCCTGATGGTAAGCCGTACATTCGGCTCCCAGGTTTGGCGGCTGACCGCTTCTGAAATGACATACAGCATTGGTACCGTACTGGGAGGGCTTCTCATCACTTCCTGGGGCGGGTTTAAAAAGCGGCTGAACACCACCCTCATGGCCGGTGCGGCTTACGGCATACTGATGCTGGGGCTGGGGACAGCTTCCGCCTTCTGGGCCTATCTGGCGCTCAACACCATGATCGGTATCACCGCCCCCTGCTATCAATCTCCGGTCACCGTGTCCATCCAGGAACGGGTAGAGCCCTCCATGCAGGGAAGGGTATTCAGCTTCATGCAGATATCCACCTCCTGTGCCCTTCCCCTGGGCATGATGGTGTTCGGCCCTCTGGCTGATGCGGTCAGAATCCAGTACCTGCTCATAGGCGGAGGCCTGGCTGTTATGGCATGTACGGCCGGTGTGGCTTTAAAGGGCGGCTTAAGCAGCATATAGACAAAAAAACAAGACAACCAAACGTACTCCGTCCCATTGTCTTGTTTCAACCGCCATATCTATTGTTATAGCTGGAAAATCCCCATCCATCCGCCAACCCAGTAGATCAGTCCCAATACCCAGCTGGTAAGGACCCCATATAAGATCACCGGTCCGGCAATTGTAAATATCTTGCAGCCCACGCCAAACACCTCCCCCTCTGCATGGAACTCAATGGCTGGTGCCACCACTGAATTTGCAAATCCTGTAATGGGAACCAGTGCACCGGCACCGCCGAATTTTACGATCTTGGGATAAATATTCAGCCCTGTGAGCACAATGCTTAGAAAGATCAGGGCCAGCAGATTCCATATGGCTGCCGGCTCCTGCTCCATCCCCATCCGGTTCATCAGAAAATTGGTGATAAACTGCCCGATCACACAGATGACGCCTCCCACCAAAAAGGCGCATGCCATGCTTTTAGGCAGGTTGTGGACCGGTGTGATCTCCTTTACATATTCCCCATATTTTTGCTTATCAATTTCCATCGCTTCCCACTCCTTTTCATCACATTCACTTTGGTGCACTCTCTGAGACTCCGGGAGTACGCTTTATCCCATGGAGGCCATACGGAACCAGAAATAGACCAGGGATCCTGTAAGTTTTCCGGCGGCCAGGGCAAAGATCAGGTACTGAAGCCCCACGGCCAGATGGATCCTCCGGCTGATGACCGGCAGCGCCTTCAGCGTCTCCGCCAGGGACATAACCAGGCATCCCACAAAGATCCCCACGCACACGCCGGCCACTGCCAGGAAAATGGTGCCTATAAAGCTTCCCATATAGATGGGAAACTCATAGATATCCACAATATTTCCCAGCACGCCTCCCAGCACGATCACTGTCTCATACAGTATAATATGTTTTCTGGTGCCTGTCTTTCCCATAAGGCGCACGAATACACCGATAATAGCCAGAAAAGCATATACGCCGGCTGCAATGACGCCGCCGGCGCACAGGCCGAAAAAAGCCAGCAGAATCTTTTTAAGTAATATCAATTTTGGACTCCTTTCTGCCGTCCTCGGCAATCAGGGTCTTACTGATATTATCCTCATAAAGACGCATTTCCACCTCCAAAGGAGTGGGATCCGTATTCAGCTTTATAGAAGCAAAATGGTTAAAGAACCCGATGATCCCCACTGCCAGGCCTATGCTGTAGCTGGCCTCCAATACGGTGAATCCTCCTGATTCATATCCCATAACAAGCTTAAAGATCTCGCTGAACACGTCAGTCACGCTGACGTCATTGTTAAAAGTCATGATCGCAAAGGCTGCGCCGAAAAAGCAGATGCCGCAGACAAAGATTGTTTTCGTCCATTCCCAGACATAGGTGGGAGGTGCTGGCGGCTTATATGCAATGATAAAGTCCACTTCCCCCACATGGTTTACATCCAGGGTGGAATCCATCTCAATCAGTTTGCGTGTCACATCCAGGGCGCTCATAATATAGCGCCTTTTTTCATCCAGCTTTACAGTCATGACCTTCATGGAATTGCACTTGTTCATTACGTTCTGGTCATCACAGTAGACCTGGGCCACATCCTTTAAAACCACATCCTTGTGTGTCAGTTCTGTTATCTGACTAAGTTTTACATAGACTGTGTGCTTCATAATCCCCGTCCGCTCCTTGACAGTTCCTGCTCCCCGTACATCCTGGATGCAGGGTCTGTCACAAAGGCCGGATAAGCCTCCTCTTCCGGTACCGTATTCTGCTCCTCCCACACAAGGGTTCCTTCCTTTTCATATCCCCTGTCACCCATGGCGGATGAAAGATACCACACCAGGACCCCTATCAGGACAAGCGCCCCGACAACTGCCAGAATTTCACATACTCGCTTACCAAAACCCATATAGATCACATCCTTTTCGTAAACTGGTTTGATTGGTTCTGATAACTAGTATGGTTTGAAAAATTAAATTTATACTTTTTTATTTTTCATAGCGCATTCGCATTTCTTTTAAGATCCGCTTTTCGAGACGTGAAACCTGTACCTGGGAAATCCCCAGTTCCTTGGCAATCTGGGTCTGGGTCTGGTTGTAAAAATACCTTCTGACAATGATCTCCCTCTGCTCCTCGTTCAAGCCTTCCATGAGCTCCTTTAGCACCATGCGGTTTAGCAGTTCCTCATGGTCATTGTTCTCCTCCTCCAGCCGGTCCATCAGGAACGTGGTATTGTCATCCCCATTGCCCGCGGGCCGGTACAAAGATTCCACCTCGGCGCCTGCCTCCAGGGATGCCGCCACTTCCTCACGGCTGGTATCCAGATGCCTGGCGATCTCCTCAATGGTGGGTTCCCGTCCCAGGCTGTATGTCATCTCCTCCCTGGCAGCCCTGACCCGTATCCCCATTTCCTTGATCGAGCGGCTTACTTTGATCATTCCGTCATCCCTGAGAAAGCGCTTGATCTCCCCGGTTATCATGGGCACCGCGTAAGTGGAGAATTTTACGTCAAATCCCGTGTCAAATTTATCAATGGCCTTTATAAGCCCAATGCTTCCGATCTGGAACAGATCCTCCATCTCGTAGCCCCGGCCTGTAAAACGCCTTACAATGCTCCATATGAGCCCTACATTGTCCATCACCAGCTGATCCCTGGCTGCTTTATCCCCTTCGTGAGCCATACCTATTAATTTCATGGTCTCATCCATCTGCGTCACCTGCCGATGAATTTCTTCATTGATACCAGGGTTCCCTTACCCGGTTCTGACTGTACATCCACCTGATCCATAAATGCCTCCATAAAGGAAAATCCCATGCCGGAACGCTCGCCCTCAGGATCCGTGGTAAACATTGGCTCCATGGCTCTTTTTACATCCGCGATCCCTACCCCGGTGTCCTTTACACACACCTCCAGCACATTTTCCTGTGTATCGGCCGTGATTTCCATATGGATAACCCCTCCCCGGCCCTGGTAGCCGTGGATGACCGCATTGGTCACTGCCTCGGACACAGCGGTCTTCACATCATCCACTTCCTCCAGGGTAGGATTCAGCCTGCTCATGAAAACAGCGGTCACGACCCTGGCAAACTCCTCGTTCTGGGAAAGGCTGTCCATCTCCAGCCTCAAATGTTCCTTACAGTTCCCTGATTGATTGAATCGGGGACTTTCCATCATTGATTCCATTTTCTTATCCTCCATTCTTCCTTCTTCCCTTTCATCCCTTAAGGGCCGATTCCCTGTCGTCATAGCCCTGTATCAGACGGTTCATCCCGCCCATTTCCAGTATCCGCCTCACCTGGGCTCCCGCCCCATAGTAAGCCACCTTCCCCCTGCTTGCGGCCATCTGTTTGTAACGGCTCAGCAGCACTCCGATCCCCGAGGAATCCATAAAAGATGTGTGTGTAAAATCAAACACGATCCTGTTAATATAATTTTCGTCAAGAAGCAGATCCGTATCGCTTTTCAGATTCCTGCAATTGTGGTGGTCCAGTTCCTTTGGAAGATGGATGACCAGCGTCTGTTCCCTGGCTTCATAGGTAAACATTGTATGATCCATGCTCTCATACTCCTTTCTTATGCGATGTAATAATAAAAAAAGATACTACAAAAGACGTATAAAACTTATCTTCTGTAGTATCTTACTGTGTTAATATCCTCTGGCGTTCCTTGCCCTGTCCACATAATCAGAACTGGGGAATTCATTTACCACTTTGTCAAACATGGTATTGGCATTGTCCATATCACCGGCATCCTGGTACAGACGGCCCACATAGAAAAGAGCCTCCGGGTTGTCCGGCCTGATGGTAAGGCTGGCCTGGAAATAATCCATGGCCTCTGTCTTCTTGCCCGCGTTCCAAAGGGTAAGGCCGCGTTCCACCAGGGTCTGATAGATATTGGCCGTCATATCCTGGCGTATGCTTTCCACAATGGCCTGTATGTTCTCATCCTCGATCAGGTCAAAGCTGGCTTCAGCAAATGATTTGGCCGCCGTCACCATATCCCCTGTCCTGTAATTCTGGAGGATCCATATAAGCCCCTGGTACTGGGCCATGACACTGGTATTGCCGTTGGTCAGCTCATCCAGCCTTGACTGCACTTCCTTGGCCTGGGCATCCAGCTTATCATACTCTGATTTCAGCATATCGTACTGCTGGTTGGCATTGCCCAGCTTCTGGCTGTAGGCAATGATCTCCTGATTCTTCTCGCTGTTAAGAGCCTTTGTCCTGGCCGGAAGGATCAGGACAAAGAAGACCGCCACCCCCAAAAACAGGCCTATAATAATATGGAGGATGGTGGAAAGCCCGGTGCTCTCCTTGTAGCTGTTAGGGATGATCACATCATCATCCTCCATCTGCCTGTGGGAAAACGCTTTTACCATCTTCCTCTTTTCCGCGTCCGCCCTGCCCGTGTTCTGCTTTACAATGGACATATAATAAAGGGCTTTCTGATTGCTTTTGTCAATCTGAAGGATCTTGTACAGGGAGCGGCCCGCCTTGTTGTAATCCTCCCTGCTCATATACAGCAGGGCCAGCAGCAGATGGGCCTTCACAAAATGGGGATTCGACTCCACCACCCTTGCCAGCTGCAGGATAGCCAGGTCATCGCTTCCATTCTGTGCGTGCCACAGGGCCTGGTTAAATGTCTTCACATTCTGGCTCTCGCGCTCCAGCTGTCCCGGTTTTCTCTGGATCTCATCCAGATAATGGTCGGCCAGGTTTCCCTCAGGCTGGAGGTTAAGGCTGATGACCCACTGTACCAGGGCATCGGCCACCTCCCCGTTCTCGTAGTATATAAGGCCCAGCAGATTACGGGCGTCCGTCTGAAATTTATTAAAATGAAGGCTTTTCTTCAGACACTGGGCCGCGCCGGACAGATCCCTGATCTTTGCCTTTTCCAGGCCCAGATTATAGAAGCTGTTGGCGATCTGCTGGTTCTTTCTTCCATAGTCTATATTCACCGCTTACTTTTCGCCTCTCTCTTTAATCAGTTCCATCATGATGTCAGTCATATCCGTTAAATCACTTTTTACAATGGCGTCCTCCACTTCCTCCACATCCAGGCTCGGCTTAAAACGCTCAATTTCCTCTTCAAAATCAATCATGTATGTTCAACTCCTTTCAGGCGCCCTTCTGTTTCAGGCGCTCCAAAGCTGCTTTGATCTCCCCGATCAGGTACAGGGATCCTGCGCAGAACAATACCCCTTCCCCGCTGATCTCCCTCATCCTTCTCACCGCTGTCCCTGTGTCCTCAAAGGACAGGACGGGACAATCCGTGTCTTTCTCAAATTCCCTGGCCAGCGCTTCCGAGGACAAGCCACGGTCACTGTTCATATGAACCACTCCAATGGTCTCCCAGGCAATTCCTTTGGAGAGCTGGGACACCATCTCCCCGTAATCCTTGTCCGACACAGCCGCAAACAGTAGATAGGGATGTTTCCCCAACCGCTTTGCTATCTCCCGGGCAGTCTGTATAAAAGCTCCGATCCCTCCCGGGTTATGCGCCCCGTCCAGATAGACGCCCGGGGCCGCCTGCTCCATTCTCCCCGGCCACATGGTCTTTTTGATCCCCCGGACGATCTGCTCATCCGTAATATTCCACGTAATGGCTCCGGCCGCTCCCTCAGGTTTATGGCCTAAAACCCGGCTGTGCTTCCTGCACCTCATCCCCGTGTGTCTCAGCACATCCAGGGTACGCACGGCAAGCATGGCGTTTTCCGCCTGATAAAACGCCTCAAAAGGGATCTGGATCTTTAACCGCTTATCATCCTTCATCCTGGCACTGACCGTAAGCCCGTCCTCCCCCACACCTTCCACACGGTAGTCTTCCCTGCCCACAGGATAGCGGGCAGCGCCCCGGCGGAATGCGCAGCCCTCAAGGATCGTGGATACCTGGGGCTGGTTGTCGTCAAATATAAGAGGAACGCTGCTTTTGATAATACCCGCTTTTTCTGCCGCAATCTTTTGCAGGGTATCCCCCAGATACTTGGTGTGGTCTAAGCTGATGGACGTGATCACACAGGCACAGGGGTGCTCCAGCACATTGGTAGTGTCTAACCTTCCTCCCATCCCGGTTTCCAGGACCATCACATCCACTTCCTGTTTCTTAAACAGTTCCATTGCCATATAGAAAAGAAATTCAAAAAAAGTGGGATGACATTTGCCCGTTTCCACCATTCTTTGGCTGACCCTGAGAACAGTCTCAAAGGCTTCCTCAAAGTCCTGTTCCCCCACCATGGCCCCATTGATCAAAAAGCGCTCCCTTACTTCCACTAAATGAGGAGAAATAAAGGTGCCTGTCCGATACCCTGCTTCCCTGAGCATGGATGTAAGGAAGGCGCACACGGAGCCTTTGCCATTGGTCCCTGCCACATGGATGGCCGGTATATCCCTGTCAGGCGCGCCCATGGCATTCAGCACGCTTCTGACATCTTCCAGAGAATTCTTTTTTCTGGTCCACATAGGAATCTGATTCAAATATTCCTCTGCTCTTCCCATTTCATTACCATTCTTTCTAATAAGCCTGCCATGGACCATTGATCATCCAGAGACAGGCTTTTATAATATTAACCCAATTTTATGTAATTATCAACCGGATATTCTCGCCAGGGTTCGTCACCAACCGACAAGCCTTGCTTTATATGTTCACGGATCTGCTTGCTTTGGCGCGTGCCGTCATGCCTCCTGTGCCTTAGCCGCAGACTTTCTGCCCACGGGCAGCTGTGCAAGGATAATGGCTGCAAACATCAGGACACAGCCGGTTAACTCCTTGGCCGTAAGCTTCTGGTTGAGAATGGCCCATCCCGCCAGTACGGATATGCTGGATTCCAGGCTGAGGATCAGGGACGCCACCGTGGGGTCCGCTCCCTTTTGCCCGATGATCTGCAGGGTGTAAGCCACACCGCATGACATGACGCCTGCGTAGAGCACAGGTGCCCATGCGGCCAGGATCTGCCCCATATCCGGTGTCTCATACAGGAGCATTCCCATTCCCGAAAGTATGCCGCACACAAAAAACTGGATGCAGGACATCTTAACTCCGTCCACCACCGGTGAAAAAAAGTCAATGATCATGATATGCACTGCAAAAAGGGCGGCACAGACCAGCATCAGCAGGTCGCCCTTGTTCACCGACAGGTCGCCTCCTGTCATGCACAGCAGGTACAATCCCGCCACGGAAAGCGCCACTGCGCCCACGATCACAGGGCTGCATTTCTTTTTAAAGAACAGTCCCAGGATCGGAACAATGATAATGTAGCAGGCGGTGATAAATCCCGCTTTTCCAACCGTGGTATACTGTATGCCGAACTGTTGGAAATTGCTGGCAAGACACAGGAACACACCGCAGCAGACGCCTCCGGTCACCAATGTCTTTCCGGCTCCCGGTATGGATACGGTCTGTTGCATTTTCGCCCGCTTCCTGTCAAAATACCAAATACATGGCAGCAGAACCACTCCACCGATCAGGCTTCGGACACAGTTAAATGTCAACGGACCCACATAGTCCATTCCCACGCTCTGTGCCACAAATGCAACTCCCCATATGGTGGCTGTCAAAAGCAGCAGGACCGCATTTCTCATCTTCATGTTAGTTATAACCTCGCTGTAATTTTATTGTAAGATTTCTTCCTGGGGCAGCACCACATTCAGGCTGTAGGAAACAGACACATCCTTGCGCACATAGGCCTTGTTAAAGGCTGACAGGATGCGGTGCATGACCTGCTCCCCGTTCTCATAGGTGGCTGAGGGCAGCAGGATGATAAACTGGCTGACGCTATAGCGGGCAAATGCATCGCTGGAGCGCAGCGAACTGTTGATCACATTCCTGAGACGTTCCATGGCCCTGGCCTGTATCTCCGGCTTTAAGGTGCGCCCCTTCCTGTCACCCACGGTGAGCAGGCACAGATAAACCGAATCGCCGCTGCGTTCCACCCCGCGCCTCTCCAGCTGCACCAGACGTTTGAATACGGCGTATTCGCACTGGTAAGCGCCCCGGTTTTTCTCCTCCCCGCAGCTACTGGTACGGCCCAGGGCCTCCTGGATCACATTCAGGTCCGTGATCACTTCCTGTTCGCTGTCACTGATCACCCGGTACATTTCCTTAAAACGCTCCGAGGGGGTCATCAGCCGCTCACGGTAGAACATCTCCGTGGTATCCCTGTAATTTTGGAGGGCCTTTTTCTGGTCACCTTTTTTGTAAGCCGCATAGATCAGATAATAATGAAAATCCTCTGTAAACCGGTCTATGGAAACAGCCTGTGTACAGATTTCCTCCACCTGTGCGTAGTCCCCCCGCTCCATCAGATCTTCCGAGACAGCCCGTACCAGCTTCTGGTAAAGGGAGTGGTAATATGTATGTAAGGGATTGACCCAGCTTTCATCCGCAGACTTTGGAAGAAAGGTGCCCTTGTAAAGTCCAAGGGCCTCCCTCCACTCCGGTTCCAGATTTCCCATGTCATCCTGGGAGTTTAATATGCGCTTGCACAAAAACTCAAACCGGTCCGTGTCAATGGTCAGCTTCCAGGAGGGGTTCCACATATAGGCCCCCTTCTGGTTCAGGATCAGTTCCTGAGAGGGAAAGCCTGCAGCCTCCATCATCTTCCGCACCCGGAAAACCAGGGTCTTTAAAGCCCCGTAAGGATTGTCCTGCATCCCTTCCTGCCATATGGCATTGAACAGTTCGTTAATGCTCACATCCTTGCGCCGGTTGACGATCAGATAGCTCAGCAGGCTCCAGGCTTTCCTGGAGCGGTTATCGCTGTCGCTCATGGTTCTGTTATCCATGGTGATGGTGAATCCTCCGAACATGTTCACCTGGATCACCGGATTGTTTCCTGATGTATCAATCATGCTTTGTTCTCCCTCTCTGTCCGGTACTTTTCCTACTTCTGAAGCTGTGCCAGACGTGTCTTTACCTGTTCCATCATCTGTGTATATTTTTCAAGCTTTGCCTTTTCCTCAGCTATTTTGGCTTCCGGTGCGCGGCTTACGAACTTCTCATTGTTCAGCATGCCGTTAGACCGGGCAAGTTCTCCTGCCAGGCGCTTTTCTTCAGCCCTGAGCCGTTCAACTTCCTTCTCAATATCCACCAGTTCGGCAAAAGGCATATAGATGACCGCTTTGGGGAGCACGGCAGATACCGCGTCTTCGGCGATTCCCGCCTTATCCCTCTGCAGTATGACTTCTCCCGCATATCCCAGGGTTGCAAAAAAGCTTCTGCTGTGCTCAAATACGGACAGCAGTCCCTCATCCTCAGAAACCACGTACACGGTGGCCTTTTTGCTGGGCGGTACATTCATGGATGTGCGGACGCCGCGGATGGCCCGCACCGCTTCCTTAATGGTTTCCGTGGACCCTTCCTCCTCCCTGAAGTCCCAGTCCTGCCTGTATGCGGGCCACTGGGAAACCATGATGGTCTCCTCCTCTTCCTGAAGGTTGCAGAATATTTCCTCGGAAACAAATGGCATGAATGGGTGAAGGAGTTTTAAAGCCTGGATCAGGACAGTCCTCAGCGTCCAGATCGCCGCTGCTTTTGTCCCGTCCTCTTCATTGTACAGCCTGGGCTTCACCATTTCAATATACCAATCGCAAAATTCTTCCCAAATAAAATCATAAACCTTCTGAAGAGCGATCCCCAGCTCATATTTATCCAGGTTTTCCGTTACATCCTTTGTCAGCGTATTCACCTTGGACAAGATCCATCTGTCTGCCATGGTAAGGCTGTCCGCGTCCACACCGCTTATATCCGGCGCCTTTTCAATATTCATCATAATGAAACGTGATGCGTTCCACACTTTATTTGCAAAATTGCGGCTGTTCTCCACCCGCTCCCAGTAAAAACGCATATCATTGCCAGGTGCATTTCCCGTGATCAGGGTCATGCGCAGGGCATCTGCGCCGTACTTGTCAATGACCTCCAGCGGGTCGATGCCGTTCCCCAAGGACTTACTCATCTTGCGGCCCTGGGAATCCCTTACCAGGCCGTGGATCAGAACCGTGTGGAACGGGTTCCGGCCGGTCTGTTCAATGCCGGAGAACACCATGCGGATCACCCAGAAAAAGATAATATCGTATCCGGTAACCAGCACATCCGTGGGATAGAAATAATCCAGGTCCTCTGTTTTTTCCGGCCATCCCAGGGTTGAAAAAGGCCACAGGGCAGATGAGAACCATGTGTCCAGGGTATCCTCATCCTGCTTAAAGGCGGTGCACCCGCAGTCCGGACAGGTATGGGGCGCTTCCCTTGCAACCACGATACGGCCGCATTCCTGGCAGTAGTAGGCAGGAATCCTGTGTCCCCACCAGAGCTGGCGGGATATACACCAGTCGCGGATCCCTTCCAGCCAGTGGAGATATGTCTTTCCAAAGCTTTCGGGCACAAATTTCAGGCTTCCGTTCTTAAGGGCTTCTATGGCCGGCTTGGCCATCTCCTCCATCTTCACAAACCACTGCTGCTTTACCATGGGTTCTACCGTGGTCTTGCAGCGGTCATGGGTTCCAACATTGTGGGAGTGGGGAACCACCTTCACTAACAAGCCCTGCTTTTCCAGGTCGACCACAATGGCCTTCCTTGCCTCATAGCGGTCCATTCCCTTATATGGCCCGTCCACATTCACGGTGGCGTCATCGTTTAAAATAACAATCTCCTCCAGGTTGTGGCGCTTTCCCACCTCAAAGTCATTGGGATCATGGGCCGGGGTAATCTTAACACAGCCGGTTCCAAACTCCTTGTCCACATAAGCATCGGCGATCACGGGGATCTCCCTGTCTGTCAGAGGAAGTTTTAACATTTTACCCACAATGTCGCTGTAACGCTCATCCTCCGGGTTCACCGCCACTGCCGTGTCGCCCAGCATGGTCTCCGGTCTGGTGGTGGCGATCTCCACAAACCTTCCAGGTTCACCTGCCACCGGGTAATTGATATGCCAGAAAAAGCCGTCCTGCTCCACATGCTCCACCTCTGCGTCTGAGATGGAAGTCCGGCAGACCGGGCACCAGTTGATGATCCTGGATCCCTTATAGATATATCCCTTTTCATAAAGCTTTACAAAGACTTCCAGGACCGCATCGGAGCAGCCCTCGTCCATGGTAAACCGCTCCCTGTCCCAGTCTGCGGAGGAACCCAGCTTATGAAGCTGATTCACGATCCTGGTCCCATATTCATCCTTCCACTTCCAGCACTCCTCCAGGAATCCATCCCGTCCCAGATCTCTTTTGTCAATACCTTCTTTTTTCAGCTTGTCTATGACCTTGACCTCGGTGGCAATGGCTGCATGGTCCGTTCCGGGCTGCCACAGCGCCTCATATCCCTGCATTCTCTTATAACGGATCAATATATCCTGCATGGTGTTATCCAGGGCATGTCCCATATGAAGCTGGCCTGTGATATTGGGAGGGGGCATAACAATGGTAAAGGGCTTTTTGCTGCGGTTCACCTCTGCATGGAAATATTTTCCTTTTAACCACTTCTCGTACAGACGGTCCTCTATGGCCGCCGGATTATAGGTTTTTTCCAGTTCCTTCATCTTTTAATCTCCTTTTTCCCTATGAAATAAAAAACACCCTTTGCTCCTTCGGCTGCATCAGCCGTGCAAAGGGCGAATAACTCGCGGTACCACCTTTATTCTGCCGGAAGCACCTCTTCATCCGGCAATCTCTTTAGCCTGTAACGGAGCCGCCCGTCAGACAGTTACACAAAACCCAGGAGCCACAACTCCCGGTTCCTTCACCGTCCCGGTTCAGAAGCTACCTTCCACCATCCATCCACCCGGGATACCTTTCAGCCCATGGGCCTCCCTCTCTGTCGGCTGTTATGGTGTACTCCTCTTCCTCATAACCTTTGATCTCATTGATTTACTTAACAATCATAAAGATTATTTTACCATTTGTCAAGCTGTTTTCATCTTTGCAGCTCAGCGATAGACTAAGCCGCAGGCTTAGCTGGCCATCACTGCCGTCTGCCAGGCTTTGCACACATCGATCCACTCCAAATAACCGGAGGCCTTTTCCAGTTCCGGTATGGACAGCCGGACCGCGCTGCTGGCGCTTCCGCAGGCAGGATACACTGCGTCAAAGCGCTTTAACGACTCATCCAGATAAACCCTTACCCCCTCCTTCACACCAAAGGGACATACGCCGCCCACGCTGTGTCCTACCAGGTCTGTCACCTCGTCCGGTGAGAGCATCTTGGCTTTTGTCTTAAACTGTTCTTTATATTTGTGGTTGTCCACCTTTGCGTCCCCTGCCGCCACGATGAGCACCGGTCCGCCTTCCACCATAAAAGAAAGCGTTTTGGCTATTCGGGCCGGTTCACATCCCACAGCCGAGGCCGCCAGCTCCACCGTGGCGCTGGAAACCTCAAAGGTATAAATCCTGTCCTCCAGCCCCATTTTTTCAAGATGTTCCTTTGCAATGTCAAATGCCATGTCCTTTTACCTCCATTGATCCGATACGGTCCCGTCAAACCAGCATCACCAGGGACCTAAACCATCATCCTGTACTCCTGCTTCCACCGCTGCACCATCTGGGCCGCCCCGTTGATGCGCTTGATGGGATCCTTTTTAAACAAAGCCCGCAGGGCCCTTACCTCCTCATCCTGTCCGGCGTCCAGGCTGGCCGCATCCATCTCCTTTTTCCACCGGCTCCTCAGCTCCTCTGTAAAAATGGACTGGTAGCGCTCCTTCACATCCAGCTCCGGCGAAAAGACAGAGAGGAAATAGATCCGTTTCAGCACATCCAGATCCTTTCCCAGGCCGTATGCTTTATCGTAGGACGCAAGAGCCCTGCGGAACTGGAACATCATGGCGTAGGACGCACCCAGGTTATTGTAGACCCTGGCCAGGAATAGGTCGTCCACCTTTTTGTCCTTTGGATATTCCAGAACCTTGGTATATCTCTGGGCCGCCTTGCCGTACTGGCGGGCCCGGAACATATAGTCCGCCCTCTCCTTTTCATATTCCGCCGGATGCAGGGCCCGGAGAGCGGCCACGGTCTGCTTAAACTTCTGTATTTCCTTATCACTGTAATAATCGCATTCCGACAAAAACAGCATGAGCACGTCCTCTGAACGGCTGCCTGTCTCTATCAGCTTCTCCATCCTGCCTGCCAGATAATCCATATCCAGCTCCCTGCGTATGAATTCAATGAGAAGCTCATCCATAAAATCATCCATCACAAGGATGGGATGGTTGTAGATCACATAACACAGTTCCTGGGAAGAGTGGATATGGATTCCCAACACATCAATATAGTAGGGATGTTCTACCGGCTCATGCCTGCAAAGTATCAAACTCATAAGCTTACCTCTTGTTTCACCACAGCTTTGGTGGCCGGGAAAAGTTCCCCGAATCCTTTATCTTCTATCACCATCATCATGGTTTCCTCATCAGTAAATCCAACCTTTAGCTCAACTCTGGTGGTTCTGGGCGGCCGTTCCGGAAATCCGCTTAAAGGGATCCGCACCAGTTTCTTTTTCTTGGAATCCAGGGGCGTGATTGTGAATTCAATCTCATTCTGCCCATCCACGATCAGGTCCAGGGAGCTTTTTGACTCATACCAGTTATCCCCATAAGAGGCCACTACCAGATTGCTTTCCCTGCCCCGGCGCAGTACCTTCAGGGCCACCTCAGCCCTGAGCCTGCCTTCGCACACGAATATATAGGGGTAGGATGTATCCTCGTGGGTGTAATCCGCCCCCTTATAGGCAGCCCCTCTGGCAAACAGATAGGACTCCACAAATACCTTTCTCCTGTTGCATGCCAGTCTCATAAAACCGCCGGCCCAGTCCTGGCGCTCAAATCCTTTTCCGGTGAGAAGCACCGTGGAAAAGAGTTTTCTGCTGAGAAGCTTTTCGCCGCAGGAACAAAGTATCTTGTCAGCCAGCTTGCTTCCCGAGGGAGAATCCAGAATATCCAGGTTAAATGCCTCCTCCTGGTTCTGCGCCTCGGCCTGTACCATGTTTCTTCTCATGCCTCTGATGACCTTCATCTCATAATAACACAGACGTTCTGAGGACAGTTCAAACAGCCCCACCTGGTTGGTCCAAAGTTCCTTTTTCTGGCTCAGCACATAATAGATAAAGCTTTCCGTATGGCTGATCACATGAACCCGTTCCCTGGGTATCCCCAGGAAATCCGCACAGTACATCAGGGTATCCAAAAGCCTTGCATCCACATTCTGGAGCGTGATGACCAGCTGCGCCACCTTGTCCTTGCCAAACTCTTTTTTGGGGTATTCCAGCATCTTCTGGATAAACAGCTTCAAAAGCGTGCTTCCGCTGTAGCAGATACCTCCAATGGTGGATGTCCCATCCTTTGCAGCCAGCTTTAAAAGCTTATCTACAATAACCCCTTCCCCCAGGAGAGTAGCTGCGTAAGCGTCCTCCCCTGAGAGCCAGGTTTCCTCTTCCTTCCTGCGGCAGATCACCGTAGGAATGGTCCAGGACTTTTCTTTATCATAACAACAGATCTGAGTGTAATCATCATTCAGATCCAATCCAATCACAAGCCCGTCCATAGACGACTCCTCCATAACTTTACTCTGGGATGTGCCTGAAATTCAGTGTGGAACACTTACTCAATGGGGAACAGCCTGCCAAGTGCGGCTGATTTTTTGAGATAATCCTCCATTGCATCGGACAGCCTGCTGCTGTCCCTTTCCTTCAATGCGGTCCCCATTTCGTTGAGGCAGGCAAAACGGCTGTTCTCCTTGCCCTCCAGCTTATGGTCGCACTCCACCTGTCCTTCTGCCGCCAATATGCGTTTTCCATCCACATGGTCATATATTCTGTACTCCATGGTTTCACCCTCAAAGAGTACTTTTTGTTTTACATAGATTCCCTGATACACCCTTCTGAAATCCTCGCCGTGCCAATCCGTCTCCTCGGGCAGGATCCTGACCTGAAGTTCGGGATGCCCGTCCTTTTTGCCCCTGTATTCCACCATGGCCTTGTCCATGATATCCTCAGGGATGGGAATATGTCTGGACAATTCCCTGGTATAAGGGAATACCAGGCTCTCCTCCAGCAAGACGGACATCATGCTCCTGCACAGAGCCGTATCCTCCTCATCGATCCGATCCAGGGTTGAAAAATAGCGCGTCAGTGCCAGCAGATAAATAGTGGGCATCCTGTCCTTTTCAATGATACCGGCCACCGCATGCTTTAAGTACTCAAACACGCGCTGGTCCATCTCCCGGCCTTCCAGAAAATACTGCACGCTTTTTTGGGTAAAGTATGCCTTTACAATGATCTCCCTGGTGGCCTTTCGTTTCATATAAAGTTCAAAGACCGAATCCATCTGTTCACAGTTGCCTGTAAACAGCATCTGGCAGAGCAGACGCTCCTCCAGATCATAGGTCTCCACATGTTCCTTTACCCCTTGTATAAGCACTTCATACATCTGGGACCCGGTTCCGTTAAAATGCTCACAGAGGTAATCCATTATGACGCTGTCATAAGCGCCTGACCGGAACACCTGGTAAGCCATGTGCAGCAGCAGGTCGTCCTGGTCAAACAAGCGCATCAGGATCGTCTTGGCGCACAGCTTCATCAGCCGGTTGGGGCTTATATACTGGCTTCCATACTCCCGTATCATGTCATATGCTTCCCGCATATAGTTCTGGCTGATCAGTGTCTCGCAGATCTGCTGCCTCTGCTTTACCCCCAGCCGTTTTTTATCCAGCTGGATCAGGTAGGTGCAGTTAAATCCTCCTGTCCCCTCCCTGTCCCCAACCGCCCGTTTGCAGTAATAGTCCGTCACTGCCTGAAGGATGGCTGATTCAAACACGGGAGACAGTTCCATCTGCACCATGGCCTCTTCCAAAAGTTCTGCATGGCGGTCCGTCTCCACGCCCTTGTCCAGTATATTCCTGCACTCCCTGAGCCTGAGCATGGGATGGCCCGGATATACCTTGTAGCACTGGTCCAAAAGTTCCGGCTTATCCATCACCGGGACCTTCCAGTGCTTTACATCCAGATACCGGTTGCCGTATGAGTCCTGGAACAGCAGGACATTCCTGTCGGAAAACAGAGGCACATAAGCTGCCTGGTCCTCCAAAAGATATGCCTCCTCCTCTTCCAGTTCCTCATAGCGCACGATCACATACTTCATCCTTGGGTCATCACACCTGATGCGGCATGACTTTAAGATCCCCGGAAGCACCCTGGCCACCCGGACATCGATCATATCCCTGTAGATCATATGCTCATAGATTACCGCCATGCGGCTGTTGATCTTGGAGCAGAACAGCTGCTCCATGGCAAACTGTTCCATATGCCTTGTATAAGTCTGATAAAGCTCCGATGCCGGATTCATATACAGTAAAATATTCCTGTAGAGCACGGAACGGCTGTGGCTGTCCAGATCCTTGTCATAGGAGAAATACAGCAGCACTTCCTTGGGAAGAAGATGGCCGTAATCCCCGGGCAGGGAGTACAGGAAATATTCATACAGCCTGGTCAGGTTCACTCCCTGCTGCAGCGCCTTTTCATACCACAGGAACGCTTCCCCTGATTTGCGCTCCCCTTTGATCAGGATGCTGCACACCGCCTCCAGAAGGCAGACCTGGGGATAGGCATCATATAACTTTACCATCAGGCGCTCCACCAGTTTCCTGTAATGCTTGATACCCAGGGCCATCCCCGCAGCCTTCACTGCGGTCTGACGGCCTACCATGCCTTTTTGTATTCCCAGATACAGGACCTGTATCTCAAAATCACCCAAATGCACCAAAAGGTCCGGATGCTCCTCCAAAAGCCTGCAGGCCGCGGTGTACAAAAACGGGCTGCTGCACCCGTTCTCAAACAGGGAGGCCATGGATTCATAAAGCTTCAGAGGATTCTGGGCCATGGTCTCATCCAGCCTGATCAGCAAAAGGAAGAGGTAGGGCCTGACCGCCCCGTCCTCCCACAGCAGTTTCCTGATGTAGCGGACCAGGGAATCCTTCTGTTCCCGGTCAGGCTTAACCTGTAGGCGCAGGTACTGGTAAAAGCAGTAGATATCCACCCGTTCCTCGCGTCTTCTCAATACACTGTCCCTGGCCTCGTCCAACACCATGGATGCACTGTCCGTCTTACCGTTGAGGATCAAAAGCTCCGCCTGAAGAAGGCGTGTCCTCTCGTCATCCGGGAAACCGGCGCGCAGGTGCTCCGCCTCCTTTGTCATCTGGTTCAGTATCAGAGCCGGCTCATAGATTCCTGTCTCGTAATTCAGGCGCAGGGAAAGATACCGGAACAGGCTTTCCCTGTCCATGTCCCCCTCTTTCAGGCCCCGCCCGGTGATATCCACCGTGGTATCGCCCTCAGCCTCTATCTCTATTATAAAGTCTTCCCTCAGGGACCGTATCCTGATACGGCCAAAGTTGCGGCCCTTATGAAGCCTTGAGGGTACGATCCTGTAATGTACCCGGCATCTGCCGTTGACAAAATCCCGGTCCGTTATCTTCCGGCTTACCAGTTCAACAAAGGGCACGTCCGCATCGATCTCTGCGGACACATACCCCCAGCCGCTGGAAGCAATATCAATAAAATCCCCCACCGGTTCCAGCGGGTTCTCATATACCCGGCCTCTGGTGTCCAGTGTCAGCTTTACCGGCTCCTTTACATGGAGGGCCACCAGAAATTCTTCCAGAAGATTCCTCCTGCCCGCCCTGCCCTTTAACCCCTCATAGATGGTACGGACGCGGGCGTCCTTCATAAAGGGAGCTTCTGTAAAATCCTGGTATTCAAACATCCTCAGAGCGGACTCCAGATCCCGTTTTGCCAGCAGCCCAAAATCCCTGGGTGTGGCAAGGGCGCCGTACACATCCCCTGTATTTCCGGCCTGAACGCACAAAGAATAAGGAATCTCCCTCTCACCTGCGTTGGTGACAAGATAAAAAGATCCCTTAATGACGTCCCCATGCTCTGTATATCTGCTGTTGACTTCGTATATTATTCGGTTTCGCAGCCCGCCAAATGCATTGTTGACCACCTGCACCCTCTCATGGCTGGAGTACACCAGTCCTTTGATATGCAGATTGTTGGCGCTGCTCACCACAATCTCACCACGGATGACCTCACCCGCCGGAACCACTGTCTCCAACTGATCCGGAGCCAGCACCAGTTCCGGAATCCCGCTGTCAATAATTCCCCTGGCCAGACGGTTAATCCGTTCCCTCATAGTACCACCTGTATCTTTATCCTTATGTGTATATTGTTCACACTTACGTAACATGATACCACATTTTAATATGTTTTAAAAGTTTTAATTGAATCTTTATGTAAATACTATCAAAATTCCAGACAGTAACCTTCCCCCTGCCGGCCATGGACCGTATCTCCTTGCGGTTCATAATTTTTTTATTTGACTACGCACTCTGTCTACTTTATAATTGACGGATATTTGCAAAGGAATCCGCTGCCGCCCATGCAGCAGCCAATTACAACCATGATGATAAAAATACTAGCTTATTTCTTGATCCCAGCCTACACCATCCTTTTTACCAGGGGTTATAACTGGTTTACCACCAACTTTTCCGTGATCGGCAACCTGATTGACCGGAAACTTGCTTTTTTTCTGTGGGGTGTGATGGTAGGTGTATACTATTACATGATCTACAGGGCGATCCGAAAACAGATCCGCCTAAAACCGCTGGCAACCCGGCTGCTCCCCGCCGCCCTGCTCCTTCTTTTCTGCGCGGTCACCACCCCCTATCTGCCGGAGCAGCTGCCCTTAAAATCATTTCTGCACATTATATTTGCATTTGTGTCCACGGTGCTGCTGCTGGTCTTCTTAGCATTAGTCTCCTGGAGCCAGTATCCCTCCGCTCCCAGGGCTTACCGGCCATTCCTCCTTGGCCTTGCCGTGATCGTAGTGGTCTCGGCCGTGCTTCTGGCCGTGGCAGGGATTGTCAGCAGCGCCCTGGAAATATTTCTCACAGTCACCACCGTTATCCTGTCATCACGTCTGGTGGACTGTCTTAGAAAGCTGGGCGGGCCGGATGCAAACAGCACTTGTATCATGAAGTGATTGCGTATATACTAAAATCACACTGATCAAAGGAGATAATTCATTATGACTCATCATGGAAATCCAATTTTTAAGAACCGGTACGGGGAGGTCCGCTCCGGTTGGATCATATTAGCGGTAATGGCCGCCTTTTATGTTTTTGTGTTTCTTTCCGGTACTGCGGTCATTATGGCCCTCAGCGCCCTGTTGGTCCAAACCGGCCATATCAATCCCGCCACCGGCGAGCTGTCTGCTTTTACCAACTGGCTCAATGATACCGTGCTGCCCATCGCCATGCAGATCCTCACTGAAATCATCATGATCGCCGTGCCGCTGATTTCCTGGCGTCTGATCATGGGCCATCCCTGCAAAGAAATGGGGATTACCACAGGTAACCGGGGCAGGCGTGAGGGATGGGCAGGCATGGCCCTTGGAATCATCAACTGTTCCATTGTCTTTCTCCTGGTCGTTACAGTGGGCAATGGCCGCGTGGTATCCTGGGTTCCCCATGTCACAGCCCTCACCTTCTGGTGGATCTTTGTCTTTGTTCTGGTTGCCGCTGCCGAGGAACTGTTAAACCGGGGATTCTTAATGGCAGTCCTGCGCAGGTGCCGGAATCTCTATTTCATCACGCTGGTGCCCTCTGTCATATTCGGCCTGATCCATCTGTCCAATCCGGATGTGACCTTTTTATCCATTTTAAACATCATACTGGTGGGGATCCTCTTTTCCTACATGTTCATCCGGTCAGGCAATCTGTGGATGTGCATGGGGTATCATTTCACATGGAATACCTTTCAGGGCGTCATCTACGGTATGCCGGTCAGCGGACTTACGGTTCCCGGAGTGGTGAAAACGGAATTTACCGCAAACAACCTGCTTAATGGCGGGATGTTTGGGATTGAAGGAGGGATACTCACCACCCTGGCGACTCTGCTGGGTTTTATCTTTGTATGGCGTTATTATAAAAACAGCACCTATGACTTCCTTGCAGACACGGACTCCGCTCCTTCCAAATCTTTGTCATCTGAATAAAACAACTGGCTATTATCTGAAAAGGAACTTGATTCTATTGGTCAAAATTGTTATGATATAGGAAAATGTGTTTTTTGATTCCACAAATAAAATTGAAAAAGGACGGATTTTATCATGACAACCAATGAAAAAGCATTGCTCCTTCACGAAGAGTGGAAAGGCAAACTGGAAACAGTGTCAAAAGCAAAGGTAGCATCCAGGGAGGACCTGGCCCTGGCCTATACGCCCGGTGTGGCTGAGCCCTGTAAGGCCATTGCCCAGGACCCTGAGGCCGCCTATCTCTACACCATCAAGTCCAACACCATTGCTGTTGTATCTGACGGCAGTGCGGTCCTTGGTCTTGGGAATATCGGTCCCCTGGCCGCCATGCCTGTGATGGAAGGGAAATCCGTCCTGTTTAAGGAATTCGGCGGAGTCAACGCGTTTCCCATCTGCCTGGACACCCAGGATACAGAAGAGATCATTGAGACGGTTGTACGCATCGCGCCTGCATTTGGAGGCATCAATTTGGAAGATATCGCTGCTCCCCGCTGCTTTGAGATCGAGGAAGCCTTAAAAGAACGCCTGGATATCCCGGTATTCCACGATGACCAGCACGGAACAGCCATTGTGGTCCTGGCCGGTGTCATCAATGCATTAAAGGTAACCGGCCGCAGAAAAGAAGAGTGCCGTGTGGTTGTAAACGGCGCGGGTTCCGCTGGCGTGGCCATCACCAAGCTGCTTTTAACCTACGGCTTCCCCAACATTACCATGTGCGACAAATCGGGAATCCTGCGCAAGGGGGCCGAAGGCCTTAACTGGATGCAGGAAAAGATGATGGACGTGACCAACCTGGAGCGCAGGACAGGCTCTCTGGCAGATGCCATGAAGGGCGCGGACATCTTGATCGGAGTCTCAGCTCCCGGTATTGTGACCTCTGACATGGTTGCCTCCATGAACAAGGATGCCATTATATTTGCCATGGCCAACCCTGTTCCGGAGATCATGCCGGACCTGGCAAAGGCTGCCGGAGCGCGGGTGGTTGGCACGGGACGTTCCGACTTTCCCAACCAGGTCAACAATGTGGTCGTATTCCCCGGGATCTTTAAGGGGGCCCTGGAGGGGCGGGCAACTGCCATTACGGAAGAGATGAAACTGGCTGCCGCCAACGCGATTGCGGGACTGGTGGATGAAAAGGACCTGAATGAGGACAATATCCTTCCTGAGGCCTTTGACCCCAGGGTTGCCCGCATGGTAAGCCAGGCTGTAAAGGATCATATCTGAGAATAAGGGATAACCTGATGGAGTGTGTATAATATGCTGACTGAACCTATGACTTTATATAAACTGATGAATCTTTATATGTTAAAGCAGGTGAATTTTCCTCTCACCAACGCTCAGCTGACCAACTTTTTTACGGAGCATGAGTACACCACATATTTTACACTCCAACAGGCCTTGAACGAACTGGAGGATGCCGGACTGGTCCGCAAGGAGGCCAGCCACAACAGCACCCGCTATGACATTACCAAGGAAGGGGAGGAAACCCTTAATTTCTTTGGCAAGAATATCTCCTCCGCCATCATAGAAGACATGGACCAGTATCTGAAGGAAAACAAGTTCCGTCTCAGGGAAGAGGTGGGCACCACCGCCGACTTTTACAGAGGGACCAACCAGGACTACATTGTACACTGCGAGGTGCGCGAGAACAAAACCACCCTTATACGGCTGGATCTGTCCGTTCCCGACAAAGAACAGGCTGAATCCATGTGCAATACATGGAAAACAAAAAGCCAGGAGATTTATGCGCATGTAATGCGCTCTCTTCTATCCTGACTTTGTCTTATGATCCTGCCGGTCCTATGTTAGGTGGAGCTGATATGCTCCTTGAGCAGGTCCAGGATCTGCCGTGTACTAAAATCCGGATTCCGCTCACAGATGTCATAGATCATACCGCAGTATTTTAAATCTGTCCCAAGATTTTTTATAATCCAGGTTCTGGATTGGCCGGCGTTTCGCAAACGCTGGATCTTGGCTATAAGGAACAGGCGGTCCCGCTCTTCTCCGGGATCTGCCTGTTTTTGCTTTTTCTGTTTTTGGCCGTCCTGGTCCGGCGCCTTCTTCTCACAGGCCTTCTGCTTATAGCGCTTTTGCTGTTTCTCGTACCTGCTCACCTTGGTCTTTTCCATCTGGGCCATGGCTGCTCCAGGAGTTCCATACCCCTTCTCCAGCCAGATAGTCTCCACCTCATAAGCTCCGTCCTCAATGGTCATCACCGCCATGGACAGAGGCAGGGTGGACCGCTTATAGCCGCAGCTTCCCGGGTTCAGCCAAAGCCTTCCGCTAATCTCCTGCTGATAATACATATGGGAATGACCGAAGACAGCCACCTGCACGCCCTGAAGGGAACTGGGGATATCCACCCTCTCATGGGCCATGATAAACTTAACTCCCCCGATCTCAAACCGCTTCACATTGGGAAGGCCTCCCGACCAGCCCCTGTCATTGTTCCCCCTGACCGCAAACAGGGGCTGGCTGACATCCAGCTTATGATACAGCATCTGATTGTCAAAATCACCTGCGTGGATGACCATGTCACAGGTCTCAAGGATCCTCTCCACCTCAGGACGGAGCACGCCATGGGTATCTGCCATGACTGCCACCCGTATAGGTCCCGCTTCCATCAATCGTACCTCCCGGTCATTTCCCAAACAGTGCCTGGAACAGAGGATCCTGGGAGGGCAGATGGACCACATATCCCACCGGGACCTTGTTTCCTGTTGCCTCGATCACCCTGCGGGCTCCCTCTTCCTCAAAGGCGCCGCAGAGTTCAATGCAGTCCACCCCCTGGTCACATAACTGCCTGGCCGTCCGGCAGGCCTCATCCATGTTTGACACGCCGATCATCTGCACCATTCCCCCATGCATAAGGGCCCTGTCCGTATCCGGGTCAAACTGACCCATGATCATAAATGCAAATTTCATATCACATTTCTCCCCCTCAATTACAGATTGCTCTCAATCAGATCCCAGATCTCATCCCGCCCCTGTTTGGTCTCTGCGGAAAACGGGATAAGGATCCCCTCCTTCTCCATCCCAAGCCCCTGGCGGATCATTTTTACATGCTTTTGGATCTGGCTGCGGTTGATCTTATCCAGCTTTGTGGCAATGATCACTGGATGATATCCATTGTAGATGATCCAGTCATACATCATCTTGTCATTGGCAGACGGCTCATGGCGGATATCCACCAACAGGAACACCATCTTGAGCATGGATGAGTTTTTCAGGTACCGTTCGATCATCTTGCCCCATTTTTCCTTGGCTTCCAGGGCGACCTTTGCATAGCCGTATCCTGGAAGATCCACATAGTACAGGGCGTCATTGATATTGTAAAAATTTATGGTCTGTGTCTTCCCCGGCGATGAGGAAGTCCTGGCATATGCCTTCCGGTTCATCAGCGCATTGATCAGAGAGGATTTTCCCACATTGGATTTGCCTGAAAATGCAAATTCCGGCAGAGTATTCTCCGGCAGCTTGCTGGTGACGCCGCACACAGTTTCCAGATTTACGTCTCTAATAATCATATATTAATCTCCTCACCATTCCCGGAAACCGGAAATGTTCTTTACAACGCGGTATTCGCCGGCAGAAATGCCTCCTTGACCACGTCCTCCATTGCCTTTACAAACACGATCTCCAGGCCTTTTGTTATCTCTTTGGACAATTCGCCAATGTCCGGCCTGTTTTTATCCGGCACCAGCACCTTGGATATATGGGCCATCTTGGCGGCCAGTATCTTTTCCTTCAATCCGCCGATTGGAAGCACCCGGCCTCTTAAGGTGATCTCACCTGTCATGGCCACCTTGGCAAAGACGCGCCTTCCCGTAACAGCGGAAAGCATAGCCGTGGCCATGGTGATGCCGGCGGAGGGCCCGTCCTTTGGCACGGCACCCTCGGGAATATGGATATGGAGGTCATGCTTTTCAAAATAGTCGTCCGTCACCCCATACTGCGGGCAGACGGAACGCACATAGGTCAGGGCTGTCTGGGCCGATTCCTTCATCACATCCCCCAGCTGTCCTGTCATAAGGAGATTTCCCTTACCGGGCATTACATTCACTTCAATCTGCAGGGTGTCGCCTCCCACGCTGGTCCAGGCCAGGCCCCTCACAATGCCCACCTGGTCCTCCTCGTTGGCATCCTCAAAGGTGACCTTTTCCTTGCCCAGGTATTTCTCCAGATTATTCTCCGTGATACGGATGGATTTACGGTTGTCCTCCAGGAACTGTCTGGCGGCTTTCCTGCACACATCCCCAATGCGCCGTTCCAGATTGCGGACGCCCGCCTCCCTGGTATAGTTGTGGATGATCTTTCCCAGGCTTTTATCTGAAAATGTGATCTGGCTGACCTTTAAACCATTGCGCTCCATCTGTTTTCCCACCAGGTAATCCCTGGCAATATGGAACTTTTCATTCTCCGTGTAGCTGTTCACCTCGATCAGCTCCATACGGTCTAAAAGCGGTCCCGGAATGGTCTGCGTGGTGTTGGCAGTTGCTATGAACAGGACCTGGGACAGGTCGATGGGAACCTCCACATAATGGTCCCTGAACTTTACATTCTGCTCACCGTCCAGGACCTCCAAAAGCGCCGATGAAGTATCTCCCTTGTAGTCACTGCTCACCTTGTCGATCTCGTCCAGCAGCATCAGCGGATTGCTGACACCAGCCTGTCTCATGCCCTCCACAATACGGCCCGGCATGGCGCCCACATAAGTCTTTCTATGTCCCCGGATCTCCGCCTCATCCCGCACGCCCCCCAGGCTGATGCGCACATATTTCTTATTCAGTGCACGGGCAACGGAGCGGGCAATGGATGTCTTCCCTGTTCCCGGAGGTCCCACCAGGCAGATAATGGGGCTGGTGCCTTTTTTTGTCAGAGTCCTCACTGCCAGGTATTCCAGGATCCTTTCCTTGACCTGCTCCAGGCCGTAGTGGTCCTCATTGAGTATCTTCTGGGCATGTCGGATATCGTCATTGTCCCTGGACATCTTTTTCCAGGGCAGGTCTAACAGGGTTTCAATGTAAGTGCGCAGCACATTGCCTTCCTGGCTTCCGGCCGGCATGGTGCGGAACCGCTCGATCTCTTTGTGTAGCTTTTCCTTCATTTCCTTGTCGGCTTTTATGTTGTCCAGCTTTTTCTGGTACTCGTCAGCTTCTGAGAGAGGATTGTCCTCGCCCAGCTCCTGGCGGATGACCTTCATCTGCTCCCTGAGGATGTATTCCTTCTGGTTTTGGTCAATATCGGACTTCACCTTTTCCTGGAACTCTTTCTTAATCCTATATATTTCCATCTCTGTCATAAGGGTATGCATCACTACCTCATACCTGGCTGACAGGGAACTGTTTTCCAATACGGTCTGACGGATGGTGTAATCCCACGGAAGCTGGATGGCAATCTGATCCAGCATTTCACCCAGGCCGCCCACCGCCAGTAAATTGGGAAGGATTTCCTTTGTGATCTTAGGATTCACCCTTCCATATTCTTCTAATTTGTCTCTTACGATGCGCAGCATGGCCTCCTGGGTCAGATGGTCCAGCTCGTCCTCCTCCACTTCAATGGAGCCGATCTCGCCAATGAGTGCAGGTTCCTCGGAATCCAGACACAGCAGTTCCCCCCGTTCCAGTCCTTCTACCAGTACCCTTACCACTTTGCCAGGAAGCTTTACCAGCTGCTTTACAACGGCAATGGTGCCCACCTGATACAACTCCCCCAGCTCCGGTTCCACGATCTCAGGATGTCTCTGTGCCACGAGAAAGAGCCTCTGGTCTCCCACCATGGCCTTCTCCACCGCTGCCACGGACTTAGGCCTGTTGACATCAAAATGCAGTACCATTCCCGGAAGTATGGTCAGTCCCCTGAGGGCCACTACCGGCATTATAATCACTTGTTCTCCCATTCTTAAACTTCACCTCTTGTATTTAAAACCATCTAAAAAGCCGCTGCAATACAGGTGCCGGGCGGAGCCATGATCAGCGCTCTCCCCGGGTCATATCTGGTTTGCAACGGCCCTTTCTCTTTGTCTAAATTGTCACAGAAACTTACCGCACCTTTTCCCGTCCAATGGGACCGGGATGGCTTTCTCAGGCAATCTCACCAGTTTTGTTGTCTCCCCGCATTCTGTCAGACAGAGGCTTACGGGCAGAAGCAGGCGGCATATCGCGGTACACAAGTTCCGGCTGTCCTGTCTTTTTTACAACCTCCCTGGTAATGGTACAGATCCCGATGGTATCATCCGATGGGATCTCGTACATCAGATCCATCATCACGGACTCAAGGATGGAACGCAGTCCCCTGGCGCCGATCTTGCGGTCCACTGCCAGCTGTGCGATCTCCTCAAGGGCTTCCCTGGTGAATTCCAGCTTTACATTGTCCAGCTCAAACAGCTTCTGATACTGCCTTGTGAGAGCGTTCTTCGGCTCGGAAAGGATTCGCACCATGGCGTCCTTGGTAAGCTGCTGAAGGGAAACCATTACCGGAACACGGCCGATAAACTCAGGAATCAGACCAAACTTGGTAAGATCCTTTGGCTCAACCTTTCTCAGCAGGTCGTCAATATTCATATCATTCTTATTGACTACCTCCGCATTAAAGCCAATGGAACCGGCGCTGAGGCGCTGTTCCACGATCTTCTCCAGACCATCAAAGGCACCGCCGCAGATAAAAAGGATATTGGTGGTGTCGATCTGGAGGAGCTCCTGGTGGGGATGCTTCCTTCCTCCCTGAGGAGGAACACTGGCAACGGTTCCTTCCAGGATCTTTAACAGTGCCTGCTGAACGCCTTCACCGGATACATCCCTTGTGATGGACACGTTCTCAGACTTCTTGGTGATCTTGTCAATTTCATCAATGTATATGATACCGTACTCAGCACGGGAAATATCATAATCAGCGGACTGGATCAGCTTTAAGAGAATGTTCTCCACGTCCTCGCCCACGTAGCCGGCCTCTGTGAGAGCCGTTGCATCCGCAATGGCAAATGGGACATTCAGGATCTTGGCCAGTGTCTGGGCCAGGTAAGTTTTACCGGAACCAGTGGGACCAACCATGAGAATATTGCTCTTCTGCACATCCACGTCCATGTTCTGGCAGGATGTAACTCTCTTATAATGGTTGTAAACAGCCACAGACAGCACTTTCTTGGCTTCGTCCTGTCCAATGACATATTCATCCAGAAATGATTTGATTTCCTTGGGTTTCAGAAGGCGGATGTCTGCCAGTGAGGGGGATGATGCATCTTCCTGTCCCTCCAGCTCTTCCTCCAGGATCTCTGAGCACAATTCAATACACTCGTCACAGATATACACATTGTTGTTGCCTGCTCCGGCAATCATCTTCCGTACCTGATCCTGAGTCCTTCCGCAGAAGGAGCAGCGGATCGTGTCATCTGGTCTAATCGGCATACTTTACCTAACCTTTCATTCATTTCCGTCTTTTAGTGATGCTCAATGATCTCATCAATAAGACCGTATTCCTTGGCCTCCGCGGCAGACATGTAATTGTCACGCTCCGTATCGCGCTCAATCACCTCAATGGGCCTGCCTGTGTTGGCTGCCAGGATATCATTTAACTTTTTCCTGGTCTTTAAAATATTCTCCGCCACGATCTTGATCTCTGTGGCCTGGCCCTTTGCGCCGCCGGATGGCTGGTGGATCATGATCTCTGAATTGGGAAGTGCGAAACGCTTGCCCTTTGCGCCGCCGGCCAGGAGGAACGCTCCCATGCTGGCTGCCATACCGATACAGATGGTGGACACATCACACTTGATGTAATTCATGGTGTCATAGATCGCAAAGCCTGCGGAGACAGAACCTCCCGGACTGTTGATGTACAAATGGATATCCTTGCCCGGATCTTCAGATTCCAGAAATAAAAGCTGTGCCACCACAAGGCTTGCGGACACGTCATTTACTTCCTCTCCCAGAAATATGATTCTCTCTTTTAACAATCTTGAATAGATGTCGTAGGAACGCTCTCCACGGCTGGTCTGTTCAATGACATAGGGTACTAAACTCATATTAACATCCTCCTGTCCTTAGAACTATTATATGCTTACAGAAACCCGGGAGATTTACAGCACAAAAAAAGCATGCCGTAAACCCCCCGCTTTATATCTTTCCACGATTCTTTTTATCGTGGACTTTCCAGTGTGAATTATACCAGTTTTGCTTCAGCTACCAGGAAATCCACTGCTTCCTGAACAGCAAGATCTTCCTTCATCTGGTCTTTATCATGATCTGACATGTATTCCTTTAACTTGTCAGCTTCCATCTGGTAAGATGCTGCCATCTTGGCGATCTCCTCATCCAGTCTTTCATCTGAAACCTGGATGTTCTCTGCCTTAGCAACCTCTTCCAGAACCAGTCTGGTCTGGATCCTCTTCAGTGCCTGAGGCTGCATCTGCTCCCTCATGGATTCCATGGTCATGCCTGTATACTTCATATACATCTCCATGGACAGGCCCTGACTCTGCATACGGCGGGCGGTATCCTGAACCATGTTGTCGATCTGACCTTCAACCATCTTATCCGGGATCTCCATGGTTGCATTGGCAACAACCTTTTCAATCACCCTGTTCTCATTCTCAGTGGCAGCTTCTTTCTGCTTCCTCTCAAGAATCTTTGCCTCAATATCCTTTTTGTATTCATCCAGGGTATCAAACTCGGAAACTTCACCTGCAAACTCGTCATCCAGTTCAGGCAGTTCCTTTACCTTGATCTCCTTTACGGTCACCTTAAAGGTAGCCGGCTTGCCGGCCAGTTCAGCTGCATGATACTCCTCCGGGAAGGTTACATTTACTTCGCACTCTTCTCCGATGTTCTTGCCAATCAGCTGCTCCTCAAAGGTATCGATGAATGAGTGGGAACCAATGGTCAGAGCATAATCCTCTGCCTTGCCCCCGTCAAATGACTTGCCGTCCACAAATCCCTCGAAATCAATGACAGTCTGGTCACCGTCAGCAACCGGTCTGTCCTCCACGGTGATCTGTCTTGCATTCTGCTCCTGTACTCTCTTAAGCTCTGCATCCACATCCTCGGCTGCAACTGCTGCTTCTGCCTTCTCCACTTCAATGCCCTTGTACTCACCCAGGGTCACCTCTGGTCTGATGGCTACAATTGCGGTATAGATGAATGGCTTGTCCTTGCCGATCTGCTCAACGGAGACCTCTGGTCTGGATACGATCTCCAGTTCGCTCTCGTTCATGGCCTGCATGCAGGTTGCATTGATGGCTTCGTCAGCAGCATCCTCATAAAAAATGCCCTCACCATACATCTTTTCAATCATGGCTCTTGGTGCTTTGCCCTTGCGGAAGCCTGGAATATTGAACTTATTCTTGTTCTTATTGAAGGCTTTTTTCATTGCATCCTCAAACTGCGCTGTATCTACCTCTATAGTCAGTTTGGCCATGTTCTTTTCCAATTTTTCTACTTGTACACTCATTTTTACGGGTTCCTCCTTAAAATATATGTGATTCGCCCATGATCCCTGAGGGCGCTACACTTCAATGTACCATTATAGCATGCTCAAAATAAAAACACCAGCATTTTTTTACAATATCATTGAAAATCATTGAAAATATGTAACAGTTCTGGACGGCTCGTCTTCTTGACCGGAAAAGCCGGTCAAGAAGAATCGGATGTCCATCCGATGTGAAAATGGGTACAAAAACGGACGTATAAGCAAGCTTAACTCCCGCTCTTGCACCCATTTTCCCGCCGTCCTGTACGGTTACGAAAATATCATAAAAAAACTCCCCTTCTGTCCCCGGCCCCACACCGGGGCAATGCAAGAAGTGGAGTTTTCTGGTGCGCACCCTATCCCCGGCTGTGCTGGATGGATGCAGCTATTTTCTGCGCCTGCTGCGGTCCCTGAAGCAAGCGGATCAGTTCAAGGCCAAGATCCAGGGCATATCCAAGCCCTCTGGACGTGGTGATGTTGCCGTCTGTCACAACGCCCTGGCTTGTGTAGGATACCCCGGTGAGCTGTTCTTCAAATCCGGGATAACAGGTTGCCGTCCTGCCCTTTAAAAGCCCCATGGACCCCAGGACGCTGGGAGCTGCACAGATCGCCGCCACTCTTCTGCCCTGCTTGTTGGCCCGTTCGATCGCTTCTCTCAGGCCTTCATGGGCCTTCAGGTTGTTGGTCCCGGGCATGCCCCCGGGCAGGAACAGCACGTCCGCCACATTGGGATTCACTTCCTCAAACAGCGCATCCGCCATAAACCGGATCCCATGGGAACCTGTAACTTCCATTGCTCCTGTAATGGAAACCATTGTTACATCCACTTCAGAACGGCGAAGCACGTCCACTACCGCAAGACATTCAACCTCTTCCAGTCCTTCTGCAAGAAATGCATAAACCTTTGCCATGATTATCTCCCTTTCTTACCACTATGCATATTATTTTATCATTTTAGCCTTTTCCTGAAAATTGATAAATGATATGATAGTAAAATGGAAAAAATATAATTCCTTAGTAAAATCCACTAATTGCATTATGTATACAATATCAGGAGGGTATTTATGGAAATCGAACGGAAATATCTGGTAAAGCAGATCCCTGAAAACTATGAATCATTTCCCTGCCATGCCATTGAGCAGGCTTATCTGTGCACCGGTCCGGTGGTGCGCGTCCGCCGGGAGGACGACAGCTATTACCTCACGTACAAGGGTAAAGGGCTTTTATCCAGGGAGGAATACAACCTGCCCCTGAACGAGCAGGCCTACCGCCATCTGCTGGCAAAAGCCGATGGCATCATACTTACCAAAAAGCGCTATCTCATTCCCGTGGAAGGCGCCGGCCATCTGACCATTGAAATGGATGTGTTTGAGGGCTCATACCAGGGTCTTGTCCTGGCCGAGGTGGAATTCCCCACAGAGGAGGAGGCCATGGCCTTTAAGGCGCCTGAATGGTTCGGAAGAGATGTCACCTTTTCCGGTGAGTTTCAGAACAGCCGTCTGGCCTGTGGAGATACAAACATACCCTGCAAACAGGTTTGATCTCATTCCAAACCGGTTCGCAGGGCACGTTCTTTCCGCTTTTATCAATTTGATTTCATCATCATTATTTCATCATCCCCAGGATGATCACTAAAACAAACAGGGCGCACAAGCAGCCAATGATGATGTTCATGGTCCTTACGGACACATGGATGTGTTCGTACAGGCGCTCTTTGGGCGAGAGATTCTGGAGGCGTTCATTTTCTTCCTTGAGCCTCCGGTTTTCCTCGGCCAGTTCTTCCAGGTTTTTCATTTCATCCATAGTCATTACTTCTTGGCAATGTATTTCCTGATATCCAGGGCAATAGCAACCACGATAACGATACCCTGTGCTATGTACTGGTAGTTGGTGTCAACGCCCAGATACTGGAGACAGGTTTTCAGGATTTCAAATACAAGCACGCCGATCAGTACACCGGACACACGTCCGATACCGCCGTTTACAGAAACGCCGCCGATGGTACAAGCTGCAATGGCTTCCAGCTCCCAGCCCTGGCCCATGTTAACGGAGGAACCGCCGGACTTGGCGCCTACCAGGAAACCGCCCAGAGCGTAAAGGGCCGCTGCCGTAATGTAGATGACGATCTTAGTTCTTTTGGTGTTCACGCCGGATACTTCCGCCGCCTGCTCATTGCCGCCGATGGCGTACATATATTTGCCGTGAGGCGTCTTATTGTAGATGAACCACATCACAATGCCCACCACAAGGGCTATGATGAACAGGTATGGTATCATTCCAAAGAGTTTGCCCTTGGCAACCTCTGTGTAAGCTGCGCGGTATCCGCCGATGGGGGTTGCATCCGTATATACAAGGCAGACGCCGTATACGATCAGCTGCATGCCCAGGGTGCCGATGAATGCGGGAACCTGAAGGAAGGAAACCACCAGTCCGTTGATGCATCCGAAAATACCGCAAACGGCGATACAGATCAAAAGCACTACTAAAACCCACCAGATACCAAAATCAGGAAGGTTCTCCCAGAATTTACCGCTGTAATCCGGCTTCTGCAGCAAAGTACCTGCAATACATGCGGAAAGGCCTACCATACGTCCTGCTGAAAGGTCGGTACCCTTTGTGATCAGACAGCCTGATACACCGCAGGCAATGATAAAACGGGGAGCCACGTTCAAGGCAATATTGTTTGCGTTTCCGGTTGAAAAGAATGTGGGCTGAAGAATACCTGTCACAATGGCAAGTATGATCAGAACCATAATAATACCGTTATTGATAAGGAAATCAACTATATTGAATTTTTTAGCTGTCATGACTTAAACCTCCTGTTTGGAATCGTTCTTTGATTTGCCCTGAAGATCAAACTGTGTCGCATAGGACATGATCCTCTCCTGGGTCGCTTCCCCGCCTTCCAGTTCCCCGGTAATATGACCGTTGCACATAACGATGATCCGGTTGGACATACCTATAAGCTCAGGCATTTCAGATGAAATCATGATAATGGATTTTCCCTGTTTCACAAGGTCGATCATAATTTGGTAGATTTCATATTTGGCGCCTACGTCAATTCCTCTGGTAGGCTCATCCATAATCAGGATATCAGGGTTGTTGGCAAGCCATCTCGCTATGATAACCTTCTGCTGGTTACCACCAGACAAGGACTGGATCAGTGTCTTGCCGCTGGGTGTCTTGATACTCAGTTTCGCAATGCTGTCTTTCACTACCTCATCCACTTTTTTCTTATCGATCTTACCCAGATGAGTGTAATTATTATAGGAGGCAATGGCTGTATTGTCCTCAATGCTCAGGCATCCAATGATCCCGGTACCGCGGCGGTCCTCCGTGATCATTCCCACAGAGTCGTGGATGGCATCCTGAGGCCGCCTGATGGCCGCCTTTTTGCCCAGGATCTCAATCTGCCCGCTGGCAATGTGGCGCATTCCGAAGATTGCTTCCATAAGCTCAGTTCTCTGCGCGCCCACCAGTCCGCCAAAGCCAAGGATCTCCCCACGCTTCAATTCAAATGAACAGTCCTGGAAGGAACGCTCATGAATGCTGCACAGGTGGTCCACCTTGAGCACGGTCTCCTCTGTCCTGTAATCATCCTTGGGAGGATACACATTGGTCAGCTCACGTCCAACCATCTGCTTAACGATCTCATCATCCGAGATATCCTTTACCTCCCAGGAACCCACATAGGTACCGTCACGCATGATGGTGATATCATCTGCGATCTGACGGATTTCCGCCATCTTATGGCTGATGTATATCATAGAAACGCCTCTGGTCTTTAAATCCCTTACGATACGGAAAAGCGCTTCTACTTCGTTATCAGTCAGTGATGAGGTCGGCTCATCCAGAATCACAAGCTTTGCGCTCTGGCTCACTGCCTTGGCTATCTCCACTGACTGCATCTGTCCGATTGAAAGTGTCCCTAATTTTGCCTTGGGATTAAAACTCATTTTAACATCTTTTAACCACTTCTCGGCCTCGCTGTTCATGACCTTGTGGTCTACCATCTTAAAGGGGCCAATTCCCTTCATAGGGTATCTGCCCAAATACATATTCTCTGCAATGGAACGCTCCGGTATGGGCTGCAGCTCCTGGTGCACCATTGCCAGTCCTTTGTGAAGTGCGTCATCCGGGTTCGTGATCTCCACTTTCTCCCCATCGATGAAGATCTGCCCCTCATCCATTTTATAAATGCCGAATAGGCATTTCATAAGAGTCGATTTACCTGCTCCGTTCTCACCCATCAGCGCATGAACGGTTCCGGGACGTACTTTCAAGTTAATACCATCCAGTGCCTTTACGCCAGGGAAGGTCTTGCTGACCCCTACCATTTCCAGTCTGTACTGATCTGCCATCCCGTTACTCCTTTCAAATACATTCTAATTTATATACATGGCCGCATCCCCACAGCCGTCCTTCTTCAAAAAATCGGGTGTGTCGGTGGACACACCCGGTTTCAATCACTAGATGTTAATTATTACTTTAACTGATCCAGAATCTGCTGAGCATTGTCCTTGGTAACCTTGATATAGTCTACCATGTTAACCGGCTCTACTTTCTCGCCCTTCAGGAACTGAACTGCGCTGTCAGCCGCCATACGAGCCTGTGAGAAGTGATCGTTAAATACGGTACCTGTCTGCTTGTCTTCCAGTACGTTCTGAACAGCCTCTGTAAGAGCGTCAACACCTACCAGATAGATGTCTTCGTTAACCTTGCGGTCAGCTGCCTCGATTGCCTGTAATGCGCCCAGTGCCATAGCATCGTTGTTGCAGAAGATAACTTCAATCTTATCGCCGTACTGGTTCAGAGCATCCTGTGCAATCTGCTGAGCCTTAGCCTGATCCCAGTCACCGCGCTGCTTTAACAGTTCTTCTACTTCCACGCCGGCATCGGTAAGAGCCTTAACGGAGAATTCGGTTCTGTACTGAGCATCTACGTTCTCAGGATCGCCCTGGATCATGATGTAGGAAACTTTGCCATCCCCGTTGATATCGCCCTTGTTGGATGTCTCAAGGATTTCCTCGCCCTGGTATGTACCGGACTGTCTAGCGTCACAGCCAACGTAGGTAGCGTTGATGCTTTCGCTTGCCCATCTCTCTTCCTCAGCTACATCCGGCTCACGGTTGATGAATACAACCGGGATCCCGGCATCTTTACACATATCGGTGATCTCAGGTGCGGAAGAAGCCTGCACCAGGTTCAGGATCAGAACATCATACTTCTGTGTGATGAAGTTCTGGATCTGGTTGGTCTGCTCTGCCTGATCGCCCTTGCCGTCCTGGATAACTACGTTCTCTTTCTTGAATCCAAGATCCTCTGTGAGATATCTCTCCAGCTCGGTCCTGTACAGTGTCATGAAGTTGTCATCAAACTTGTAAATGCTGATGCCTACCTTCTTATCAGCAACATCTGTTGCATCTCCAGTCGCCTCTGCCGCTGTGGTAGCTGCCTCGCTGGCTGCTTCTGAAGCCGCCTCGGTTGCTGCCTCGGTCTTTGCCTCTGTTGGGGCTGCCGTGGTCTCTGCCGGTTTGCTTCCGCATCCTGCCATGGACAGAACCATCATGGATGCCATTGCAACTGCTGTTGCCTTCTTAAATAATCTCATGCTATAAATCCTCCCTTACATAAAGTATTATTTTGCCGTGATCAGGAATATCCACAATGGAGTAAACCGCAAACGGGTTTGGTGGTTTTTCCTTAACGACAAGCATATTATACGTCCGGATTATGCATTTTTCCATATGATTTTCTAAGAACCATTATAAAATTTCTTTGATTTTTAGCGTATGATTCGTTTTTTTTTATATTTTCTCTCATTTTTTTCGCATTTTATCTTCCATATATTGCCAAAAACGCCTTGTGCATATGTTTTTTATGCCATATTGCACAAGACGTTCCCATCCATATCCCCTATCTTTGCTTTGTCAATGCAATTTGGGGACACCAGTAATATTTGCCGTCCTCCAGGTCCACCTTGTCCTTCACGTCCTTTCCCATGGCAAGGCTGGAGGCAATATCAAAGATCACACTTGCGTATTTCTGCTTGTCCGACTCCACGGTGCCGAAGAGCTTTCCTTCTTCCAGCGCCTCCTGGCCCACGGGCGTGCCATCGATCCCCACCAGCTTGATGGAATTTCCCACAATCCCCTTCCGCTCCATGGCATCAATGGCTCCCAGGGCCATATCGTCATTGTTGCAGATCACAAGTTCTATCTGACCCGGATATTCGTCCAGCCACTGGTCCATCAGCGCAGATGCCTGGCTGCGTTCCCAGTTGGCGATCCCGCCTGTGATCTTTTCCAGGGGGACGCCGCCGTCCTTTAAAGTCTGGATGGACCACTCGGTGCGGATCAGGGAATCCTGATGGCTGGTCTCCCCCTCCAGCAGCACGTAGCTGACCATGCCGTCCCCATTGATATCCAGGGTTTCCGGATTCTTCCTGTATGCATCAACCAGGATCTGTCCCTGAAGGACCGCGGACTCCTTGGCGTCCGCCCCCACATAGTACAGTTTCTCCCAGCGGTTCATATCCTCCTCCACCGGTTCCCTGTTAAAGAACACCACGGGAATTCCGGCCGCCATGGCCTTGTCAATGATAATGGAGGCCGCGGACCGGTCCACGATATTTACGCATAGGGCATCGCAGCCCAGGGAGATCAGGCGCTCCACCTGGCTGTTCTGGGTATTCTGGCTGCTCTTTGCATCCATAATGTCCAGCGTCACCTTGATCCCGGTCCCCTGTTCGTATTCCTTTGCCTGCTTTTCCAGGGCCGTACGCAGGGTGCTGATAAATGTGTCATCCCCCCTGTACAGCAGAACGCCGATGCGCATGGAGGTTTTTTTCTGCGTACTAGCCTCCTGCCCTTTGCTGTAAGACCATATCCCCCACAGGACAGCTAAAGCAACAAGGCAGACAGCGCCTCCGTAAAACCAGTGTTTTTTCATAACATCCTCCCTGCTCCTTGGCATACTTCTCAATCATTCCGGAAGTACACCTTGTCATTCAATGGGATAAAACATTTTCTCATACTGCTTATCCCACATGTTCTCCTTATTGACATAGACGGCATCCAGCTGCGTCTGCTTTCTCTGCCTGCTGCCCTGAATGGCTTCCACCGCCCGTTTCACGCTGAGATACCCCATATCGAACTGATTGTATGCGGCAAGTCCGTCTATGATCCCCTTGTCCAGTCCCCCCAGTATGGAGGTGGTGCTGCCAACCCCGTAAAGCCCTGCCACATGAGCCTGGTACACCGTACTTCCGTCCACGATCTGGTTGACCTCATTCAGGGACTGGGTGTCCAGGGCTATGACGGTGATTCGCCCGTCCCCCGGATACACGGTCTCCTCAATGGCCTGCCTGTAGGTGTCATCCGTTCTCTTTTCCACCAGCCTGTAGGTAAATCCGTGGTCGTCCAGCACCGACCTCACCCCATCATATACATTGGTATTATCCCCATAGGACAGGCCCTCGGTGAAAAGATATACGGGTACATCGGAAGGCGCCTGGGCCGTCACTGCCCGGGCCGCCATCTGCCCCATCCCAAAGCTGTCCGCCGCAATAGTATCCACCACGCTTTCACTGGGCACCGGCGCCCCCAAAAGGATGATGGGGCAGTTGGGGCTCATGGCATCCAGCGCCATCACGGTTTCCGCCTCATTTACAGGGGACAGAATAATGGCCTTTGCCCCATCGCGTATCTCCCTCTGGACCAGTTCCATCTGCTGTTCCTGGTCATTGGTGGCATAAAGAGTGATAAAGCTGACATCACCGTGAAATTCCTCTGCCGCCATCTCCATTCCCTTCTTAAAATTAACGTAATAATCATCGCTGGCATCCTCTATGATCACGGATATGGGCAGGATCTCCACCTTTTTTTCCTTGATGATCAGGTCCGTGGAGGACATGAGAAAAAGGAGGATCAGCACGCCGGCATAGATGCACCAAAGAAGTTTTTCCTTATTTGACATATCATACCTCCTTCTTCAGGTCCTCGTAGGGCACAGCAGGCAGGTGGGCTGTCACCGTGGTCCCCTCATCCGGCTCCGACCGGATCGCAAGCCCGTAGCCGCTGCCAAAATAGAGCCTGATGCGCTCGTTCACATTCTTAACCCCAATGCCGGACCCTCTGCGGGAAGGCGCATGGTCTGCCGCTGAGAACAGGCGCTCCACCTGCTCCATTGTCATGCCAAGTCCGTTGTCGGACACGCTCATGTACAGATCCCCCTCCCGGCGCCACGCCCGGATCCGTATCTCCCCGTCCCCGTCCATGAACTCCATCCCGTGATAGATGGCATTTTCCACCAGGGGCTGCAGCATCAGCTTCAGGCTGGCCAGATCCATCACATCCTCATCCGCCTCTATGGCGTAGGTGAATTTATTCTTATACCGCATGTGCTGGATCATCAGGTAATTGCGCACATGCTCCAGCTCATCCCTGACAGGGATGATACTTTTTCCTTTGCTCAGGCTGATGCGGAAAAACCTGGCCAGGGCCGTCACCACCTTGACGGCCTCGGACTGCTTTTCATTTTCAATCATCCACACAATGATATCCAGGGTGTTATAGAGGAAGTGGGGATTGATCTGGGACTGGAGGGTGTCAAATTCGCTTTTGCGCTTGGACTCATGCTCGGCCACAATATCATTCATCAGGCGGCGTATCTGCCTGGCCATGTTCTGGATGGATGTGCCCAGATGCTGTATCTCATAAGAGCCCACCATCTTCACCTCCGCTTCCAGGTTCCCCTCCTCGATCTCGTTTACCGCCTTTTCCAGTTCCTTAATCGGGTCCGTGATCCTGGTGGAGATGTAGGAGTTGATAATGGAAAGAATGAACAAAACAAATGCAATGATAAAAATGATCAGGAGCTTTGTCTTGATATTGTTAAGGGACATCCCATCCAAGGGCGTGACGCCCACGATCTTCCAGCCCGTATATCCAACGGTCTTTACAGTGACGATCCGCTTTTCTCCGCCAAATACAGTCTCATAATTCCCATCCCTCAGCCCGGCTGCCTCCAGGTTGTTTTCCTGGGCCAGACCTGAGTCTATGAGCTGGGCCCTGGGATGATAGATGATCTCCCCGTCACTGCTGATCAAATACACGTAGCCCCCGTTTCCCAGGTTCACCCCGTCAAAAAGCTGCTCCAGGCTGTTGTATCGGATATCGATGAGCAGGACCCCCTGGTCCGTGGAAGGCCCCTGGGTGATCTCCACTGCCCTGGAAAGGGAAATGACCCAGCGGTACTGGTTTTCGCTGGCATCAAAAATAGTCTGCACATGGGGCGTGGAGAAATGAAGGTTCTCCGTCTTTTCCAGGGTGTATTGAAACCAGTTTTCAGACCTCACATCCACATTGGTCTTTAAACGGGCTGCGGGAACGGCCTCCAGCATCTGCCCGTCCTTGGACAGCAGGGCGATATTTTCTATATTATCCTTATTATTGTCATACAACAGTGTGATCTCGCTGCCAATGGAACCGTCCGACAGGTCCGCATTCTTTATGACGCCGTAATACAGGGAATCGGACAGCTTCATGACCGTGCGCAGATAGGAGTCCATGGAACGGTTGATCTGGTTGATCAGGATCTGGTTCTCCTCCTGAATGGTAGACGCCATCTGGCCCGACAGCCTGGTGTACAGGGAGACACCGATAAACACGCTGGCCGCCAGGGCCGTCAGGGTAAAATATATGAATATGATATACCGGATACTGGCCTTTTGCAGATTGAGTTGCTGCTTTTTAAAAAGCATGGTCTTACTCCTTATTTAGTTCCCCTGAACTTTGTGGGGGAGATTCCAAACCGTTTCTTAAACACATAGCTGAAATAGTTCTGTTCCTGGTAGCCCACCTTGGCGGCAATGATATATGTCTTGTCATCGGTCTTGCCCAGAAGCTCCACGGCCTTATCCAAACGCACCTCGGTCAGGTATGCAATGTAGGCCTGTCCTGTTTCCTTCTTAAACATGGTGGAAAAATAGGCCGGGCTCATGTGCAGATGGCGGCATATCTTTTCCACTGAAAGCTCCGGATCCTGGTAATTGTCCATGATATACTGCTTGGCCTTCTGGATTACCTGCTTCATGGTGTTGTCACGTTCCTGGTTCATCACCTGGTTCATGCGCAGGGACGCGGACAAAAGCCATTGGCTGAAATCCTCCCGTTTCTGCATCCTGGGTATGATGGCAAAGGTATCCTCCCTTTCAGACCCTTCTTCCAGCAGCTGTTCCATATCCAGGTCATATTGCTGGATCATCTGTACAATGCTGCTGGACACGCTGAGCATGTACGCCTGGCACTGGCGGAAATGGACTTTGGCATCGCTCATCTTGTCAATAATGGTCTGGACCGCTGCCTCTATCTTTTCCCTTGGTCCGAATTTGATGGCGGATATCAGCTCTGCCTCATCCTTGCCGTCAAATTGGAGCTTTCCGCTGCTCACCGGCTCCACGTCATTGATATAGATGGTGCTTCCGCTGCCCACAATGGCTTTATATCCAAGGGCATCCACAGCCGCCTTATAGGAACTGCTGATATCGGAAAGCTTCTGGCATCCGTGCCCTATGCCGATGGTGATGGGCACCTCCAGGATCTTCCTGGTTTCCTTGCACACATCACCCAGCACATCGATCAGTCCGGTCTGGCTGTTTTCCTCATCAATTGCCGCAATGACCGCGATCTCAGACTCCGCGGTGCGCGCTGAAGTGGCCAGGGCGCACCGGCAGTAATTCTTAAGCTTTTCTTCCACAAGCTGCATCACGGATATGGGGATCAGGTCCTTTTCCTTGTGCAGGGGAAGCAGGACACCGTCCCGAATCTCCTCAGGCTCTATATCAATGGCCGCGGCCACCCACTTTTTGGCGCCGGAAAGGGGGATCGCATACTCCCTCAGCTTGTCCTCCACCTCCGTCTCAGGCATGGGATAACTCACCAGTTCATTTAAGAACTGCTCCCTGAGGATGGGCAGGCTTTTAATATAATTTTCCCGCAAAAGGTTTACATTCCTCTTCTGCTCGATCTCCTCATCCAGGTTGGCTTTGATCCGCTTTAAGATGGCTGTCAGCTCCTCCACATTGACCGGCTTAAGTATATACTCGGTCACGTTCAGCTTAATGGCCTGTTTGGCATATTCAAAATCATCATACCCTGAAAAGATCACGATCTTAATGGAGGGATATTTCTGGCGCACCCGTTCCGCCAGGGTCAATCCGTCCATGTATGGCATGCGGATATCCGTAAGGATCAGGTCCGGCTCCAGGGCTTCCACCTTTTCCAGGGCATCCTCTCCGTTCTCCGCATCCCCCACCACCTTAAAACCGGCCTCTGTCCAGTTTATTTTTCTTATAATACTCTGTCTGACTTCCTCCTCGTCATCCACCAGAATGATCCTGTATAAATCCATGTATGAACGCCCCTTTTCTTCGTAGTGATCAAACCGATCGTACCCTCAGCAGACAAGGGTATCCTATCAAATTATACAATGAGTCCCTGTATTTTGCAATTGCCGGAAATGTCCGGGCTGCTTATGATGTATGATAAGTATAAATAATATATCAATCATATTGTCCTTCACTGCTAATATATGTTATGATTAGTCCTGTAACAGACAGAATTATAGACCAAAAATAAAGAGGTACTAGCATGGGCGGAATATTTGGTGTTGCATCTAAGAACAGCTGTACGCTGGATTTATTTTTTGGAGTGGACTATCACTCCCATTTGGGAACAAAACGGGGCGGAATGGCCGTGTACGGCGAACAGGGATTTACCCGGTCCATACACAATATTGAAAATACTCCCTTCCGCACGAAATTTGATGGAGATTTAGCTGAACTGGAAGGCTACCTGGGAATCGGCTGTATTTCCGATAACGAACCCCAGCCCCTGCTGATCCAATCCCACCTTGGCAGTTTTGCCATCACCACCGTGGGCAAGATCAACAACCTGCAGGAACTGGTACAGGACGCTTACCAAAACGGTCATATCCATTTTATGGAAATGAGTCACGGGAGGATCAATGCCACGGAACTGGTGGCAGCCCTGATCAACCAGAAGGCCACACTTGTGGAAGGGCTCCTCTATGCCCAGGAACGGATCGAGGGCTCCATGACCATACTGATCCTGACCCCCCAGGGAATTTACGCTTCCAGGGACAAGTACGGCAGGACTCCTGTTATGATTGGAAAAAAGGAGGACGCCTTCTGTGCTTCCTTTGAGAGTTTTGCATATATCAATCTGGGCTATTCCGACTATATGGAACTGGGACCCGGAGAGATCGTATACATCACGCCAGAGAGCGTGGAGACCCTGAGTCCTCCAAGGCAGGACATGAAGATCTGTGCTTTTTTGTGGGTGTATTACGGTTACCCCACCTCCACCTACGAGGGAGTCAATGTGGAGAACATGCGCTACCAATGCGGAAAGCTTCTGTCCCGGCGGGACGAGTCCCAGCCCGATATTGTCGCAGGCGTGCCTGACTCAGGCATTGCCCATGCCATTGGTTATGCCAATGCGTCAGGGATTCCCTTTGCCCGTCCCTTTATCAAATATACTCCTACCTGGCCCCGATCCTTCATGCCCCAGAACCAGGGGGACAGAAACCTCATTGCCCGCATGAAGCTGATCCCTGTAAATGCGCTGATCCGCGGCAAAAAACTGCTGCTGATCGATGACTCCATTGTAAGGGGCACCCAGCTGGGGGAGACCACCCAGCTGCTCTATCAGAGCGGCGCCAAGGAAGTGCATATCCGTCCCGCATGTCCTCCTCTGATGTACGGCTGTCCCTATCTGAACTTTTCCCGATCTTCCTCTGAACTGGATCTGATCACCAGGAGGATCATAAAGGACAGGGAGGGCGACTGCGTGTCCGACCAGCTCCTTGCCGATTACGCCGACCCTGACAGCAGGAATTACCGGGAGATGGTGGAGGTGGTCAGGAACCATCTGGGCTTCACCTCACTGCGCTATCACAGGCTGGACGATCTGGTGGAAGCCATCGGAATCTCCCCCTGCAAGCTCTGCACCTACTGCTGGAGCGGCAAAAAATAATATTATTTTATCTGGTACAGGAGGGCATTGCATATGGCGGCAGCCACATTGCTGCCCCCCTTTCTTCCCCTGGCCACAATATAGGGGGTATCTTCCAATGTGAGGACCAGTTCCTTGGACTGCACCACATTCACAAATCCCACAGGAGCACCGATGATCAGCGAGGGCTTTATCCGTCCCTCCTTTACCAGCTCATAGAGCCGTATCAGGGCTGTGGGGGCATTGCCTATGGCAAATATACAGGGGCGTGTACCCTCCGGCGCCCCAAACAGCCGGACTGCTTTTTCCATGCTGGCAACCGCCCTGGTGCACTTCCTTTCTTTTGCCTCCCTGGCAATATCCTCATCCGCCATAAAGCAGAGCACCTCTGCTCCCAAAGCAGAAGCCGCCCTTTTATTGATCCCGGATTTTCCCATGTTCGTGTCCGTTATAATGACCGCCCCCTGCTTCAGGGCTTCCATGCCTTTTTTTACCGCATGGCTGGAAAATACCAGGCTGTCCGCATATTCAAAATCAGCCGTGGTGTGGATGGCGCGTTTGATGACCAGTTCATTCTCCGGATCCAGCCTGATCCCCATGTGGTCCAGTTCCTGCTGTATCAGTTCAAAGCTGCGGTGCTCGATCTGGGAAGGAAGCACCTGTTCCAACTGTATGTTTAACATTTTGTGATTTCTCCTTTTCCGGCTCCTTCAGCCAATCATTCAGTTCCTGCCCCTTGGCGGCAGGCCCATGATCCCATAGACAGCATCCATGTCCAGACTGGCCCTGAGTATATCCGCCAGCTTGTCATACTGCTGCCCGCGGTAGGATCTGTAGTCCCCGTTGGTTACCGTCTCCATGGACAAGCCCTTCTTTTTTGCCAGGCAGCTAATAATGTTCTCCCCAATACCGGGCGCATCAAACACGCCGTGGACATACGCGCCGTAGACATTTCCCCTGTTCCATCCGTCTGTCTTTACCTTTTTCCGGTCGCCGCCCCCTGCCTCCCCTGTCTGTTTTTCCATCAGGTACACCATGGGCCGGCAGATTTCCGGCTCCCGGCGCCAGGATACCAGCCGCGCTGTGTCCATGGCTCCGTTTTCCCTGTCTATGGCGGTTCTCCCCATATGGATCTCATATCCCTCAATACATGCGCCTGACAATGGCTGGAGCACTCCGTCCAGTTCCCCAAAGGAGCCTTCCACCTGTGTCCTCACCTTTTCTTCATAAAACTCGGTCCCAAGGGGAAGCAGCCCCATTCCGGCAATCTCCCTGTTCCCGTCAGACTCCACTCCCTGGGAATCCTTTAATCGTTCCCCCATCATCTGATATCCCCCGCAGATCCCCCACACAGGCACCTGCCTGTCCGCCAGCTTTAACACAGCCGCCTCCAGGCCATTCTGGCGCATCCACAGCAGATCCTGTATGGTATTCTTAGTGCCGGGAAGGAACACCATGTCCGGGGTTCCCAGTTCAGAGACCCTGGCCACATAGCGGAGGGACACTCCCGGGATTCTTGAAAACACATTAAAATCCGTAAAATTGGATATGCGTGGAAAACGGATAACAGCCAGGTCGATCATACCCGATTCCCCGCTGTCCAAATCCCGGCTGCTGTCCAGCCGTGTACTCAGGCTGTCCTCATCCTCAATATCCACATCCATGTAGGGGACCACTCCGGCCACCGGTATATGGCAAAGTTCCTCCAGCATATGGACTCCGGGATCCAGTATGGACTTGTCCCCCCGGAACTTGTTGATCACAAGACCCTTGACCCGGTCACGTTCCTCCTGTTCCAAAAGAGCGATGGTGCCGTACAGCTGGGCGAACACGCCTCCCCTGTCAATGTCCCCCACCAGAAGCACCGGGGCATCCACCAGGGCCGCAAGTCCCATGTTAACAATATCATCTGATTTCAGGTTGATCTCAGCCGGGCTCCCTGCCCCCTCGATCACAATAATATCATACGCCTTGGACAGGCGCTCATAGGATGCCATAATGTCAGGCACCAGGCTGCGCTTAATGGCAAAATAGTCCTTTGCCTTCATATTCCCCCTGGAAATGCCGTGGACGATCACCTGGGAGCCCACGTCCGTGGTGGGTTTGAGCAGAATAGGGTTCATGTCCACGGAGGGAGGGACGCCTGCAGCTTCGGCCTGGACCACCTGGGCCCTGCCCATTTCCAGCCCCTCTGAGGTGATATAGGAATTCAGCGCCATGTTCTGTGATTTAAAGGGAGCGGTCTTATATCCATCCTGCATAAAGATACGGCACAGGCCGGCTGCCAGGATGCTTTTTCCCGCATTGGACATTGTTCCCTGAATCATGATCGATCTTGCCATTATGAATTTCCCCCTGTGAGATCTGTATTTTCCTGTGTTCCTAAATCTGTATTCTCCCGTGTTCCTAAATCTGTATTCTCCTGTGTCCCTAAATCTGTATTCTCCTGTGTCCCTAAATCTGTATTCTCCTGTGTCCCGAAGTCTGTTTTTTCCCGTGACCCGGATGCTTCTGCAAAAACAGCCCTCATATGCCCCAGCAAATCTTTATTTTCCTCCCTGTTTTTTACGCAGATGCGGTAAAACGAACCGTCCAGGCCCGGATAATTGCCGCAGCTGCGTATAAGGACCCTTTTCTCCAATAGGCGGCGGCCCAGCTCCTCCCCCAGTTTTGTTTTAAAAAACACATAGTTTGCCTGGGAATCATACACGGTACAGCCCAGTTTTTTCAGCCCCTCCGTAAGCCACGCCCTCTCTGTCCCCATCAGTTTTCTCGTCCTCTCTACATATTCCTGTTCCTCAAGGGCAGCCTCCCCAGCCATCTGGGCCAGACCGGACACTGACCAGGGCTGTCGGACCATCTGAAGGGCTTCCATCAATGCCCCATCACAACAAAGCCCGTAGCCAAGGCGAAGCCCTGCCATGGCATACAGTTTGGTAAATGCCTTGAGCACAAACAAGTTCCCGTAGTCTCCCAGATCCGGTATAACCGAATACAGCTGGGGCTGATCCAGGAAATCACAGAAACACTCATCCACCACCAACAGGGTGCCGGTCTGTCTGCAGGCAGATACCGCCTTTGTCACAGCCCGGGAGGGCACCGGGATACCCGTGGGGTTATTGGGATTACACAGGAACACCATATCATAGGGGGCTCCTTCCTGTCCTGCCTGCAAAACCGTGGATACAAGCCGGTCCATGTCGGGGACAAAGCCAGCCTGTTCCTCCAGGAACAGGTAGTCCGGGCAGCAGCCCCATGCTCTCAGCGCCTGTTCATACTCAGTAAATGAAGGCGCTGTCACCAGGGCCCGTCCGGGTTTTAAGGCATACACCAGTCCAAAGATCAGATCCGCCGCCCCATTTCCGCAGATGACCCACTGTTCCGGGACCTGGTGGTGTCTGCCCAGTGCTTTTCTCAGCTTTCTGCATTGGCTGTCCGGGTACAGGCCGCACACATCTGTGTCCAGGCAACCGGCCAGCACCCGTCTAACCCCTTCAGGCAAGCCCAGGGGATTGATATTCGCAGAATAATCCAGATCTATTTCCCGGCTGTAAATGTCTCCTCCGTGCTGGTATTCCATGTATCTCTTCTCCTCTCCTTACCCTTGGTACACAGGGCAGATATGTTTTCTTTTATTGGGCCGGTTATAAATTGGGCCGGTTATAAATCGGACGATTTCAAACAGCTGCCAGGGCAGCGGCCAACACGGCGGCTAAAATCCCTTGTGCGGCAAACATCAGCTGATTGGCCCTTCTGATATCCGCCGGGACAATGGGCCTGTCATCCTCCCCTATGAAAGGCTTTTTGTGCAGGCTCCCAAAATACCAGGCATCTCCTGCCAGGCGCAGATGGAGGATTCCGGCGCAGGCCGCCTCCCCATGGGCCGAGTTGGGACTGGCATGCTTTTTCCTGTCCCTCAGGAATATACGCCATCCGTTCATTCCGTCCATCCCCGGAATGAAAAAAGCGGCCAGCACCATAAGACAGCCCGTGACCCTGGCCGGGATCAGGTTCAGGACGTCATCCAGCAAAGCGGCCGTACGTCCAAAGAACCGATATGTGTCATTTTTATATCCTATCATGGAATCCATGGTATTGACCGCCTTGTAAAACGTTCCTCCGGCCGGACCCAATAAAGCCATGAACAGGAACGGCGCCACCACCCCGTCCGAGGCATTTTCAGCCACTGTCTCCACCGCAGCCCTGGCAATGCCGTCCCTGTCAAGGACGCTTGTATCCCTGCCCACGATCATGGACACATGATGCCTGGCCATTTCCACCTCCCCGTCCTCCAGGCTCCGGCACACTTTCATGCTCTCCGTGCACAGCCCCCTGGCTGCCATCATCTGATAACATATGAAGGTTTCCAGGCAAAAGAGAAACAGGAAGGATCCGGGAAATCCGGCGCTGCGGACCAGGCGGAAAAGTCCCCATGGGACCATCCACCAGACGGCACACATGATAAACGTGAGAACAGCTCCCGCAGCAAGTTCTCTCCCCCTCATGCGCCTTCTCAGTTCCAGCTCCAGCCGGGCTATCATCCGGCCCATGAGACGGACAAGATGGGGAATGCAAACCGGGTCCCCAAACATCCAGTCCAGCGCGCATCCTGCCAGCAGCGCTGTGCTGTGAAATTTCCACAATTCAAGCCATCCCATGTTCTTTCCTGCTCCTTGTCATTTGATTCTCTGCCCTATTCCGCAGCACACTCTCCACACCTGGGACGCATACCCGGCTGCCTGGCAGCAGATTCTTCCCACCGTCTCCCGGTATTGGCGTTCAAAGGGATCCACCGGGACAATCCCATACCCGATCTCATCCGTTACCAGGATCCTGTCCGGGTTCGCCTTCATAAGGGCGTCCGCCATCCCCCTTATTCCATCCGCTCCCCTTCCTTCCCCGCAGACTGATTCTCCCAGCATGAGGCGCCTGATGAACAGGTGAAGATCATCACAATACATACCATCCATAAAGGTCCCCCAGTCCGCACCGGCCCCATGGGTCCAGATAACGGGCGGACCGGGCATTCCTGATGGACCGGATTGCCCGGATGCAGCGGACGGCCCGAATGCAGCGGACGGCCCGGAAACTACGGATTCCTCAAGGGAGGGCAAAAGGAATTTTTCAACAAACGCCTTTTTACCCTGACATCTTCCTCCGATCACCAAGATCACAGCACAAAACCTCCTGTCCTTACCAGTATTACCAGCACCCAGAAGCTGGCCAGTTCACAGATCTGCAGGAAACATCCCGCCAGATCACCTGTAATGCCCCCGAATTCTTTTACCGACATCCTGTAATACCATCCAAAGACCAGAAGCTGTACCCCTCCCACGGACGCGGCCAGGATCCCGGCCTCCTTCCCCGCGGTGAGACATGCCGCCGCGGCCAGGGCAGTACACAGGACCAGCCACAGGACCAGGACCAGCCTGTCCAGCTTCTTTTTGGATGTCCGGGCAAATCCGGCTGCCAGTCCGTCCTTTTTTGCCGGCGGAAACCATACCACGGACAGACCGCTGAGAGCCCGCTCCGTCACAAAAAACAACAACGGCACGGCATACAGGACCATTCCCGCCCCCTTCTGACGGGAAGCCAAAAGAAGTGCGTATTCATTGGCCGCCCCCAGGTACAGCATCATATAAACAGCTGTGGAAATAACTGCAAACGCCCCCAAATGGGGATCCTTCAGGATCTCCAGCTTCTTTGGCCTGCCGCCATAGGAATGAAGGGCATCCATGGTGTCCAGAAAACCGTCCATATGGATTCCTCCTGTTACCAGAACAGGGACGCAGGTTCCCACCAGGGCCGTGGTCCAGGGAGCAAAGCCAAGTACATCCAGACCGGCATAAAACCACGCTCCCACCACCAGTCCCTCCACAATTCCCACCATGGGAAAAAAACACATCACATAGCGCATCCGCTCCTGGGTCCATTCCACTGTGGGCATGGGGATCTTGGAATACATGGAAATGGCTATGATACAGGAATAAATTCCATTCATTTGACGCTGCCGCTCCTCTCAACACTGTTCCCGCACCTCTTCAGCCACACGGGAATCCCATAAACCACCTCCACCACCTGGTCCGCCATTTCCGCCAGACGTTGGTTCAGCAATCCCATGAGCCTGATATACTCCATAGTCTCCGGATCATACAGGATGCCGTCCATTGCCACCTCATTGGTGACAATCACCATATCTTTTACCTGGGCTGCGAGACATCTTATGTCCTCAGCCAGGACTTCGGCCAGGGAACAGGCATCCGGCCTTTCAGAGTGTGTCCGGTCAGCGCCGCCTGAGCCAAACATCTCATTTGCCGCCAGATTGGATACACATTCCAAAAGCACTGCCCGGTCCAGTCCCGTATCCGGCTGCTGACCGGGTCCACAACCAAGTCCATGGTTAGATTGACGGTAACGTTCATGGTCAGGTCCATGGCCGGAAAAAACGTTCCCCACGTCCCGCCGGCATTCTAAAGTGATAAATCCTTTTCCCCGGCGCAGTTCCTGATGACGCTTTACCTTAGCCCTGCCCTCCTCCCCAAACACCTCCATGGTCGCCACATAATAGCGCCTGGAACAAGGGGAGCCCATTATAAGGCCTTCTGCATATTCCGATTTTCCGCTGCCGCTGCCGCCTGTGACCAGGTAGATCATTTCCTTCCTCCCATTCCTCCGGATCCGATCCATATCCGGTTCCATCACTTCAGATGTTCATATTGCTCCACATGAATTTCCTCAAAGCTGCTCATCCGGTCATACACAACCGCCGCCATGTCAAGGAGGGGGAACAGGGCCGCTGCCCCGGTCCCTTCCCCCAGGCACATCCCGGCCTGGATGGCAGGCTTTAAACCCAGGGCTTTCAGCACCATTGCCCCTGCCGGTTCCGCTGAAATGTGGGAGGCCAGAAGATAATCCTTTACCGGCGGGCAGATGCCCACCGCCGCCAGGGCTGCCGCTCCTGTGATCAGTCCATCGATCACCACGGGAAGGCCCACCGCCCCACAGCCTATGTAGAAACCGGCCAGCGCCGCCAGGTCCAGTCCCCCCACCTTTGAAAGTACGTCCACGGGATCTTCCCTGTCCGGCCTGTGGAGGGCGATCCCATCCTTTATGACCCTTATCTTTCTTTTGTACCCCTCGGCGGTAAGGCCGGCCCCCCGCCCGGTCACCTGTCCAGGATCCTGATCCAGCAGAACGGACAGCACCGCACTGCTGGTGGTGGTGTTCCCGATTCCCATCTCTCCGGAGCCCGCCAGATTGTATCCCCTGCTTTTCAGACCTTCTGCGATCCGTATCCCCGCTTCCATTGCCATCACCGTCTGTTCACGGCTCATGGCAGGTTCCCTCAGGAAATTCTTTGTACCCATGGAAACCTTTTCCGGTATGACTCCGGGGATCTCCCCGCAGCAGTTCATGCCCACGTCCACAGGTATCACCTTCGCCCCTGCCTTTTCAGCCATCAGGCATACGCAGGAGCAGCCTTTTCCCATGTTTCCGGCCACAATGGCAGTGACCTCCTGCCCTGTCTGTGTCACCCCTTCCTCAACAATTCCATTGTCCGCGCACATAACCACAATTGCCTTTTTATCAATGGAAATGTGATGGGACCCCGAGGCTCCTGCAATACGGACAATATCCTCCTCCAGGACGCCCAGGCTGTTAAGGGGCTTTGCCACCCTGTCCCAGTGTGACAAAGCCTGCTCCAGGGCGCCGCGGTCCGCTCCCCTGACCGAATGAATCGCTTCCTCCATTGTCATGCTCTTGTTTCCTTTCCAAATTTGATACACCTCGCCGCAAACCGTTCCACCAGTTGAGGACAGGAGGGATAATACAGGTGGGGAAAACCTGCCATCACATTTCCCTCTGATCTCATACACGGCCACGACCTGTCACCTACAGGTTTTCTGGCAGTCATTACACAGACCTCTTTTTTCACCTCACAGTTCCAGTAATGGAACTCGTGCCCTTTGATCCATCCGCCAGTGGGCATATAGGGGAGTTCCCTTTCCGGATACAGGGTGATATATCCAAAACGCCCTTTTTCCCTGCCCCTATAGCCGCGGCCGGAAAACACCCCGACCATGGGATAATCCTGTCCATCCGCCCCTTCCAGTGTATCCAACAGATAGAGGTATCCTCCGCATTCTCCCAATATGGGCATTCCCCTTTTAGCCGCCTCGGACACCGAGAGGCGCATGGTCACGTTTTCAGACAGCTGCCCGGCATGGTTTTCCGGATACCCTCCGCCAAACAGAAGCCCATCCAGCCCATCCGGCAGCTCCCTGTCATGGACAGGGCTGAAATACACAAGCCTTGCGCCCGCCTGCTCCATGGCATCCAGGTTGTCTCTGTAATAGAAGCAGAACGCCTCATCCATAGCCACTCCAAGAGAAAATCTCTCAATATTTTTCTTGGAATCTGTTTTTTGTGCGCATTCTTCTTTTGAGTTTTTTTCTCGTGAGTTTTTTTCTCGTATTTTTGCCTGTCCGTTAACATACCCGGAAACCGCTGCCAGCTTTTTTATATCCACTGTCCTCTCCATCACATCGGCCAGCTGCTCCATCTGACCTTTGAGTCCCTCTATCTCATGGGGAAGGATCAATCCCAGATGGCGGCTTTGGACCTGAAGGAAGTCCAGCTCAGGCACATATCCCACCACAGGTATATGAAGCTGTTCCTCCACCAGTTTACCCATCTGTTCATATATCATGGGAGACATACGGTTAAACAGGACGCCTGCAATATGATTATGGCAGGAGGGACTCTCCCCCCGGTCATACGGCGGGATATATTCCATGAACCCATGGATCTGGGCTGCCAGGGACAGACTGGCCCCTTTTGCATCCACCACCAGTATCACGGGGATCTCCAGGATACCGGCCACCTCATAGGAGCTGCCCTTTACGCAAATACCTCCCAGGCCGTCAAAATATCCCATCACTCCCTCAACCACGGCAAAGTGGTCCATGGCAGCGCCTGAATACTTTCTGCGCATATGCTCCGGTGTCTCAAAAAAACTGTCCAGATTTCCGCTTTCCACGCCCAGCACCTTGCGGTGAAACAGGCCGTCAATATAATCCGGTCCGCATTTGAATCCCCAGGGATCCCATCCCTTTCTTTCAAGAAGGGACAGCAGGCCGCAGGTCACCATGGTCTTTCCGCTTCCGCTTTTCCCTGCAGCGATCATAACTCCTGCCATTGTATCTCACCCCCGCCGCCGGCCGGTTCCTCCGCATCGGCCGGATACTGCATGGCTGCCACATACACGGGATTCTGGGCTTTGGGCATGTGATATCTGCCCACGGATTCCACCGGCGCTGCCCATACCTGGACCAGCTCCGTTTCCCGGAATCCGAATTCGCGGATACAGTCCAGGATCTCCCCCACGGTCTCCAATGTAATGGCATTGGCCACAATGCGGGTTTCAGGGTTGGCTTCCAAAAGGGTTTCCACGATCTCCTTCATCCTGCCCCCGCTTCCCCCGATAAACGCATGGGTGGGAGCAGGAAGCTCCTTCATCGCCCCGGGAGCCTCCCCCTCCACGATATGAAAGCCCTGCCAGGCCCCATGGAATTTCTGGGCATTGGATTGGATCAGCTGCAGAGCTTCCCCGCTTCGCTCAATGGCATACACTTCTCCGGTGCCGCCCCTGCGCCTGATCTCCATCCCCATTTCCACGGCCACGGATCCGGTGCCTGCGCCGATGTCATAGCACACAGCGCCATCGCCTATACGAAGTTTTTCCAGGGAAAGCCGTCTGACCTCAGCCTTTGTCATGGGCACCTGCCCTCTGATGAAATCACTGTCCTCAGGCCCTGCTGCGGGATAGAGCTGTCCCTCCAGCGCCTGCTCATTCTCCACCAAAACACAGGCAAGGCTTCCGAACGGATGATGTTCATCCTCCATGATCAGTTCCGCCGGTGTCATCTCCCAGCTAATCCGCTCGTCCTCATAGGAGAAATTTTCTCCCGCCCATACGCTCACATGGCTCATGCCGCTGCTCACCAGCTGGCGGCAGAGGGAAGGCACGCTTCCCGGTCCTCCCAGAAGGACAAAACAGGACCTGTGGTTCCTTATATGGGCAACCACATCGCACTCCCGTCCGTGGTTGCTCACAGCATGGACATTCTGCCAGCTTTTCCCCAGACGCGCGCAGAAGTAGGATAAGCTGGATATGCCCGGAACATACTCCACATCCCAGCCCTCTCTCATAAAGGCTTTGGCAGCCGCCTCCGCGCCGCTGTAAAAGCCGGTGTCCCCGGAAAGCACCAGCGCTGCCTCCTCCCACTTAAAGCTGCCCAGCCACTGCACCATCTCGCTTGGTTTATAGGCGGAAAACACACGCTTTCCCTCCGTATATGAGCGAACACTTTCCAGCATGCGTTCCGCTCCCGTAACCACCTGCGCTGCCTCCAGGCAATCCATGGCCCGGCCTGTCAGCTGGTCCTCGCCCCCCATGCCGATCCCCACCAGATATACAATTGGACGCAGCTCATCCATATATGCATTGTCATCCCTCATGGTCCATCCACTCCTTTATCTGTTTTTTTACTTCCTCCAGTGAAATTCCCTGGCCGCTGTCCGGTCTGTCTATTAAAACGGCCGTGATCCCGGCCCTGGAAGCCGCGTCCAGCTTTTCCTCCAGCCCTCCGGCCCGGCCTCCGTCCTTGGTAACAAGATAACGGCAATCATATTCACGGATCATAGCCAGGTTCATTTCCCTGGAAAAGGGACCCTGCAGGGCAATGATATGGCGTCCTTCATACCCCAGGTTCCTGCATATCTGCACAGACTCCACAGACGGCAGGACCCTGGCATATACCCTCTGCCGGTAATCCTTAAGTTCACAGAAGGAAGCCAGCTCCTTGCTGCCTGTTGTCACCAGTATATTGCCCTCCCTGTGCTTTAACCAGGAAACTGCTGTCCCCAGATCCGGGACGGAGACCACGTCCTCACGCTCCCTGCCTTTGTCCCTCTGACACCGCAGAAGCCGGATCCACGGCCGTGTCTCACATGCCGTTCGTATGTTCCGCGTAACCTCAACCGCATAGGGGTGGGTGGCGTCTATTACCATCCCCGGCTTTACCTGGTCCAGCAATGCCTCCATCCCGGCCCGGTCAAGGCGGCCCTGCCGGATGTCCGGCTGCGCGTCCGGCTGCATGCCCGGCTGCGCGTCTGGCTGCGCGTCCGGCTGCGCGTCCGGCTGCGCATCTGGCTCCACTGTGCAGGATTCCATTATATACTGCCCATATTCCGTGGCCACGCATACCACTGTCTCGCATCCCATGGATACGAGATATCCGGCCAGCAGGCGGCCTTCCGTGGTGCCCGCAAAAAGCACTGCCTTTTTCTTTTCTTTACTTTCACTTTTCTCCATGCCTGTAGCCCCTGGGCGTCACCATATACGGCCCGATCTGTTTGGTGTGCGAGTTTCCGATGTACACAGTGGTAAACATGTCCACCTGCCTGTCCTTTATCTCCTCTAAGGACAACACCTCCATGGACTGTCCCTCCCGTCCAATATTGGCCACCAGACCGCAGACCGTATCCCCGGACCTGTATTTCAGGATCCGCTGGCATGCCTGTCTGAAATAATCAGGTCTCCCCTTGCTGGCAGGATTATAAATACACATGACAAAATCCGCCCGGGCCGCTGACTCGATCCTGTCCCAGATCGTATCCAGCGGCGTCAGTCTGTCGCTGAGGCTGACAACTGCAAAATCATGCATGAGGGGAGCTCCAAGAACAGCTCCTCCCGCACATGCGGCAGTAACTCCCGGCACGATCTTAACCTCTATCCCGGGATACTCCTTGGACAGCTCCAGCATCAAGCCTGCCATGCCATAGACGCCGGCATCCCCGCTGCATATCATAGCCGTGTCCTTTCCCTCCATACAGCACTCCAGGGCCTTACGGCACCGCTCTTCCTCCCGTGTCATGGCTGTTGTCAGAAATTCTTTCTGAGGAAAATGCTCACGCACCAGATCCACATAGACCGTATAGCCTGCAATGACCTGGCAGCGCCTTAAGGTTTCCAGGGCCTCCCCGGTCATTTGTCCCACGTTTCCAGGTCCCATGCCCACCACATACATGGTGCCCGGGGCGCGCTTTCCCTCCCTGTACATGGTCGTAAACCCAGGATCATACAGTTTAGAACGCTCATACCCCTTCTGGGCCACGCTGTCCCCCACCACGATCAGAGCCGTCTTTGTGATATGCTCCTTTTCCGCCGCTTCCTTCAGGGTTCCCACCGTGCAGCGCACCACCTTTTCCTCCGGCCAGGTGGCCTTATAGACAATGGCCGCCGGCGTATCCGCCTTATATCCGCCCTCCATCAGTTCCCGGGACAGTTCCTTCACCATTCCCGTGCTCAGGAATATCACCATGGCTGCACCGTGGGACGCAAAACCGCGTATGGACTCCCGCTCCGGAACCGGAGTCCTGCCCGCCATTCTGGTGATCACCACGCTCTGTGTCACATCCGGCAGTGTATACTCCATTCCAAGGGCTGCCGCAGCCCCGCAAAAGGAACTTACCCCCGGACATATATCATATGCAATCCCCTTTTCATCCATCCAGTCCATCTGCTCCCGGATCGCCCCGTAAATACAGGGATCCCCTGTGTGAAGGCGCACCACGCAAAGGCCTGCTTCCCAGGACCGCTCCACGATCCCAATCACTTCCTCCAGGGTCATCCTGGCGCTGTCATAGATAAGCGCGCCTTCCCTGGTCATGTCAAGAAGCTCAGGATTCACCAGGGACCCTGCATAGATCACCACATCCGCTTTGCCAAGCAGTTTTTGTCCTCGCACTGTTATCAGATCCGGGCTTCCCGGACCTGCTCCTACTATATGTATCATCCATATCACCTTCCGCTTCATTGATTCGCCTTCAAACGTGCAAGCATCCCGGACGCTCCCGGTGTCATTCCCAGTATCCCCCGTTCATTGGTAAATACCAGGGCCTGGATATCCAGTCTGCCCGCCGCCCTTTGTTTCAGATGTTCCGTTATACGTTCCATGATCCGCTCCATCACCTGTTCCCGAAGACCTTCCCTGGTTTCCAACAGCCGAAGCCCTTCGTCCACGGTGATGGCATCCAGTATCAGGTTTACCAAAGAGCAGCCGGCTCCGCAGGCCGCTCCATATGCTGCCAATATCTCCATGCGCCCATCTGCCACTGATGAGTGGGTGTTCATAATACCTGCCGCCAGTTTCAGCAGCTTTCCTCCATGTCCCACCAGGAACAGGGCCTTTACCCCTTCCTCCACCGCCATATCAATGGTACTGCCGATGAAATTACTGCACTTGACCGCCTGGTCCAGCCCGATCCCCAGGGAATGCTCTAAAAACGCCTCCCCGTAATTCCCGGGAGCAATGATAACCCTTTCATATCCTGCCAGCACCTTCTGCCTCAGCTCCAGGCGTATGGTTTCCAAAAGGGCCGATTCACTCATGGGTTCCACCATACCGCTGGTCCCCAGTATGGAAATGCCTCCCTGTATTCCCAGTTTGCTGTTAAAGGTCCTCTTTGCCACTTCCACTGCCCCGGGTACGCTGATCTCGATCTGCAGAAAACCTTTGAATCCGTATTCCATGCACTGGTCAGCCACCTGCCGGAAAATCATCTGCCGGGGCACAGGATTAATAGCTGCTTTTCCCACCTCACAGCTCAATCCATCCTTTGTAACAGTTCCAACTCCCACTCCGCCTACTAGTCTCAGGCAAAATTGGTCATTTTTATATTCATAAAACCCACTTTTACAAATGTCCCTCTCCCCGCAAACTGTGATCCTGGAATATACGGTCAGCCCATCGGTCACATCAGGGTCATCCCCCGCGTCCTTCCTCACCCCGCAGGAAACAAAGGCCTGTCCCATGGAAATGTCCTCCACCTCCAGATCCAGCCCTATCCCCTTAGGCGTGGTAATGGCCACCTGCTCTGTCCGCCTGCCGCCAAGCAGCATAACGGCAGCCGCCAAAGAAGCCGCTGCCGCACAAGTACCCGTGGTATATCCCCATCGCAATTTTTTCTGATTCTTATAGATGTATGAGTCTCCCATCGTATCACCTGCTGTCCAACCTCTGACTTATAAGCTAAAAGTATACCATATCTATATGTATTTCTCAATGTTTAATTTGACCGGAAGCACGGCGGCAGCCACCGTGATCCCGTCCCCGGCTTCACGGCCAAACGCCAGGCCTCCCCCCTTTGCCAGACAGGCTCTCTCGCACACATTGCCCACGCCTACGGTCCGTCTGACAAAGTCCGATTCCCGAAACTCTCCCTTCACCCCGGACAATTCACAGGCGCTGTAAAACGCCAGCTCCCACCCACGGTCTCGGGCCAGCGCAAGCACGGCCGCTTCGTCCCGTTTCACATCAATGGTAGCCAATGTTTTTACAGAAGCCGGATCGATCCCATGTCTGTCCAGGCACTCCCTTACCCGGTGCTCCAGAGCATGGACCTCCACTCCGCGGCGGCATCCAACGCCCACTGTCACAGCTTTTGGCACCAGTCTTAACAGCCCGGGCTTGTCCTGTTTCTCCCCGGACGTTTGATACCGTTCTTTCCATGTTCTCTCATCATTCACCGTAATCCATATATTTCTTTCACAGACATCCCGGACACATCCAGCCGGCACCCGGCCGGTCCCCAGGTCAAAATCACTGAAAAAGCCTACCGGCGTCCCCTCCAGCAGATCCACGGATACCTGCTTTGCAGCTTCCCTGTCCGCGATCACAAGCCGGTTCTCGGCTGCAAACACATCCACTGCAAAAAGGCCGTTCACGTCAGTGGCAGTGGTGATGACGGGAACAGCCCCCAACAGACGCGCGATCCGGACGGCCAGACGGTTTGCCCCTCCCACATGGCCGGACAGGATGGGTATAACAAAACGCCCTGCCTCATCCACCACTACCACGGGAGGATCTTCCATCTTATCCCGGACAAAGGGGGCAATGGCCCTGACAGCGATCCCGGCCGCTCCCACAAACACCATGGCCCTGTGGTCGCCAAACATGGCCGCGGTCCACTGGTCAAGGGACTGTTCCCGGCACTGTATATTAATATTTTCACATTCCCCGTCCCGGAAACGCTCCGGTACATATCCGGTGCATTCCAGCATTTCCCCTGCCAGTCCGTTAGCCAGCCGGCTGCACAGCCGGCTTCCCTTGGCTGTAAAACTGATAATTCCTATCTTCATCTGTATTCCTCCGCTGCCCAACCCCCGCTCCAGTATAACGGATATTTAATCCTGCTGCAATGCCTCCTGCTTCATCTCGCGCTTGCGCTTTGTGATCAATCCTCCGATCCTTCCGCTCTCCTTTGCCGTCAGGCTTCTCCATCCGCCTTCGATGACCTTGGATTCCAGTCCCAGTTCCTGGGCAATCTCAAATTTCAGCTGGTCCTGGGGACTTAAGTTATGAGGATCAAAGGGATCTCCCTTTTTTGCTTTTCCCATGCTAATTTACAGCTCCTTTCATATCTTTCAATTAAGTACAAAAGGATTATGCCCATGCACAGGCCCCCCTATACGGTCTTTACAACTAATTCCAATTACTCTTGCTTTTTAACTTGTTGTATATTATACTGAATCTATATTTATTGTCCCATTATATACAATATTTTGACGAAATTTTCACATAATCTATCGGCTATATATTTCATGTTAAATGTAGAAAGGAAGCACAACGTGAATATCGCAGTAATTGATGACTCCATTGATGAGGCGCGTCAGTTGGCCGGTTATATAAACACGTATTTTACGGATGCACATATCTGCCAGCAAACGACAATATTTAACACTGCCGCTGACTTTCTTCATTTATGGCACAGGAATGCATTTGACCTTGTTTTTATAGATATTTTTCTGAAAGGAGAGGCATCCGGAATCCGTGTTGCAGAACGCATCCGCAAGGATGATGACCAATGCGCCCTTATCTTTACCACCAGCAGCACAGATTTTGCCCTGAAGGGGTATGAAGTCCGTGCCCTGGACTACATGGTAAAGCCCCTGCGCTACGGAAAGTTCAGCCAGACCATGGACTATTTCAGATCCGTGTCCCAGAAAAAGCGCAGCCACTATATCGAAGTAAAAGAAAGCCGCATCATGGTCAAGCTGCCCATTGACGATATCCTGTACACGGACTACAGCAACCACTACATCCAGATCCACCTGGAGGATAAGACCGTGAGAACCTATATGAGGTTCCATGACTTTTCTAGTCTGCTGCTGTGTTATCCCCAGTTCATATGCTGTTACAGGAACTGTATCATCAACATGGATAAGGTTTCCGCCCTTGAAAAGACGGAATTTGTGCTCACCACAGGAGAACAGCTTCCCATCACCAGGAATCTGCGGTCCCAGATCCATCAGCAGTATGCAGACTATCAGTTTTCAAAGCTAAATGGAGGTATCTGATGGTTTCTATCGATATTCAGCTGGTCTGTACGATCCTGGCTGAGATTTTATTTGTAATCCTTCCGTTTATCATTACATTCCGCAAAGAATGGAGATTTTCTGCGGCTAAAATTACAGGTATTCTTGCAGGATACCTTTTTTTTGTGTGCCTTTTTACCTTTGCATCCCTTCGTTTTTCCAGGGATCAGATTTATCTTCCCTGGGTCTGCATCACCATGACGGCCAATGTACTGCTGTGCAGATGGCTTTCAAAGGCAGACTGGCAGGTGGTGGTGTACACGCTGTTTCTGTTTAAAAACTTCGCTGATATTGCTGTCTTTTGCGCCAGCCTGATCTATGCTTCCAGGAACCTTCCCAAAGGAAATCTCCACATCGCCAACGCAGAACTGGCTTACCGCCTGCTGCTGCTCTTTGTCATGGTCAGCAGCGCCTACTATCTGCTCCACTGTTATCTGCTGGAAGCCGTGGATTACACGCGCCCCCTGCCGGTGTGGAAGCATCTGGTCTCCATTCCCGTGCTGTTCTTTATCGTATATCACTTTGATACAGGAAGTGTTCCCGCCCAGCTATTCCTGGCCAGACATCCCAATGCCGCCTTCTCTGTTATGGGCTGGGCCGTATGTATTTACGCGGTGCATTACGTAACCCTGAGAATCCTTTCCAGACTGGCCCAAAGCTATGCCATCAAGGAACAGTACCGGACCACCAGGCTCCTGGCCAGCGTTCAGACCTCCCAAATGGCGACCCTTCAGTACAACCTGGACCAGCTTAAGAAAGTGCGCCATGATTACCGCCACCACCTTATCACTCTCAAGGGACTCCTGGAGGAAGAAAAGGCAGATCAGGCCCTGGAATATATCAACGAATATCTGGGAAGCTTTGAAGCCCTTTCCATGGTGCAATACTGCTCCAACGTATCCTCCAACGCCCTTCTCAATTATTACATCAAGCTGGCGCAGGATCAGGGAATCGATGTGGAGACCTCCATTTCGCTTCCGCCCTCCCTACCCGTTCCCGAGATCGATTTCTGCACCATTCTTGGAAACCTGCTCTCCAATGCGGTGGAGTCCTGTATGCGCCAGACCTGCGGCCCTGCCTCCATTGCCATCAATATCGGACAGGCCGGCAAATCCATGATCGCCCTGTCCGTACGCAATACCTACACCCATGTCATATGCCTGAAGGACGGACGTTTCATGTCCTCCAAAAGGGATGATCTGGGCACCGGCACATCATCGGTGCGCTACCTGGTGGACCGGTATCACGGAATCCTTAAATTCACCTACGAGGAAGGCATCTTTGAAGCATCCCTGCTTTTAAATCCGCTTATGAAGTAACTATAAGGCGCAGGTAACCAGTTCCCGCCCAAAGACAAAAACCGGCTGCAGGCATCTGTCTGCAACCGGTCTTATAACATACGATTATTCTTCTACCTGCTGTGCTACCGCATCAATATCCACGTCAGCTACATCCAGATCCTGTGCTGCAGGAGCCATCATAGCCTTGATGCTCAGGCTGATCTTGTGGTCTGCTTCGTTGAAGTCTACCACTCTTGCTTCAATCTCTTCACCGATCCTCAATACGTCTGCTGGCTTCTCAACATGTTCTCTGGAAATCTGGGAAACATGAAGAAGAGCATCTACGCCCGGCTCCAACTCAACAAATGCGCCGAAATCCGTCATACGCGCCACACGGCCTACTACAACATTACCAACAGCATACTTCTCTGCTGCCTGTACCCATGGATTCGCCTCAGGGAACTTAAGACTCAGTGCAATCTTCTCACCCTGGATATCCTTGATCAGGACCCTCACCTGGTCTCCGGCCTTGAATACCTTCTTAGGGTTCTCAACACGGCCCCAGCTCATCTCAGAAATATGAAGCAGTCCATCCGCTCCGCCCAGGTCAATGAATGCACCGAAATCTGTCACATTCTTAACAGTTCCTTCCACTGCATCACCAATCTGGATTCTGGAGAACAGTTCTTCTTTCAGCTGTGCCTTCTGTGCAACCAACAGCTGCTTTCTGTCGCCAATGATCCTTCTTCTCTTGGGATTGAACTCTGTAATCACAAATTCAATGTCCTGTCCGGCATACTTGGACAGATCTTTCTCATAGCTGTCAGATACAAGGCTGGCCGGGATAAATACCCTAGCGCCCTCAACCTCAACGCTTAAGCCTCCGTCTAATACCTGTGCTACCTTTGCGGTCAGAACCTCCTGGTTCTCAAACGCCTCTTCCAGACGCTTATTGCCTCTGTCAGCCGCCATACGCTTATAGGATAAAGAAACCATGCCCACGCCGTCATTCAGCTTAATGACTTTGGCTTCCATCTCCTCACCAATCTGTACTTTGGTGGTCAAATCTACATTATTGTCGTTGCTGTATTCATCACGGGTAATAACGCCTTCCGACTTATTCCCTGCAATACTCAGAATAATCTCATCTTTGCTGACTTCGATGACCTGACCGGTAACTATCTCTCCTGTACGTATTGGTTTGGTTGATTCTTCCTCTTCCTTTAATAACTCTGCAAAACTCTGCTCTGCCATTCTGGTATGAACCTCCTCAATAATCTTTTTTGGGGTGGATGCCCCAGCTGTAATACCTACGCTGCGCACAGAAGATACACTGTCAGGATCTAAATCGCCGAGTGTCTGAATGTAACATGTGTTTTTACATTCCTTGAGGCATATTTCATATAGCTTCTGGGTGTTAGAAGAATGCCTGCCACCTATAACAATCATGGCCTCCACCTGTGAAGCAATCCTCGCTGCCTCCACTTGTCTTTCCTGTGTTGCATTGCAAATCGTATTTAAAACACTACTATCATAACCCTTTTTTGAAAATTTTTCAACTAATTCTTTAAATTTGTTGTAATTAAATGTCGTTTGGGACACGATACACAGCTTCTGACCCTTAAGAAGAGAAAATTTATCAACCCCTTCCCCGTCTTCTATGACCGTGGTGTACTCATTTCCCCAGCCCCTGATTCCTTCCACTTCGGGATGGTCCGGGCTTCCGATGATCACCACCGCATCCCCTGCCTGGGAATGTTCCGACACGATGCGGTGAATTTTCTTCACAAAGGGGCAGGTGGCATCCACAATCGCCACCTGGCGCTGGCCGAGGATGTCATATATGTGACGGCTGACTCCATGGGAACGGATGATGACCGTCCCCTCTCCCCTGGGCAGGGACAATAGATCCGCCTCTGTCTCCAGCACCCGGACGCCCTTGCTCTCCAGGTCCTTTACCACTTCCTCGTTGTGGATAATGGGTCCATAGGTATAAATAGGCCCCTTTGCCCGCCCATCCTTCACTGCCTGGATCTGCTGGTACACCTGATCCACGGCGCGCTCCACGCCGAAACAGAAGCCGGCGCTTTTAGCCACCACCACTTCCCGCTCCATGGTCACACCTCCAGCCCATGTTCACGGGCAATGGCAATGATGGCATCCGCCACCTGGCTGATGGTCATGAGGGAACTGTCAAGGAGCACGGCGTCCTCTGCCTGCTTTAGGGGTGAATGTTCCCTGTTCATATCCCTGTGATCCCGCTCTTTTATATCCTCTGCAATGGACTCCAGGTCGCACTCCACACCCTTTTCCACCAATTCCCCGTACCGCCTCTTTGCCCTTACATCCACCGAAGCTGTGAGGTAGATCTTGGCAGGCGCATCGGGAAGCACACAGGTTCCGATATCCCGGCCGTCCATAATAACATTTGTTTTTCGCGCCAGCTCCTGCTGAAGTTCCACCAGCTTTTCCCGGACAGGCATGTAAACAGAGGTGGCTGAGGCCATGCTGCCAACCTCCTCGGTGCGGATCAGGTCTGAGACATTTTCCCGGTTCAGGATCACCTGCTGAGCGCCGTCCTCGTACCGGATCGTCACGTCCACATCACGGCATGCCTCTGCAATGGATGCTTCATCCGCGGGATCAATGCCTTTTCTCAGAAAATGGAGGGCCATGGTGCGGTACATGGCGCCCGTGTCCACGTACACAAATCCCAGCTTCTTTGCCACCAATTTGGCAATGGTACTTTTGCCCGCTCCCGCCGGACCGTCAATTGCTATGTTAAAATGCTTCATGCTTTCATTACTCTCCTGTCTTATAATGAGTTTTCAAACGTCCTCCGGCGCCTTGGCCGGACTGGCCCTAAGCCAGGGCCGCGCCCCTGCCTGCCGCCCATCCCGTGGACCATGCGATCTGCAGGTTGAACCCTCCGGTGACCGCATCCAGATCCAGTATTTCTCCTGCAAAATACAGTCCCCGCACCCGCTTGGATTCCATGGTGGAGGGATTTATGTCCCGGACAGAGATGCCTCCCTGGGTGATGATCGCTTCCTTGTAGTCCCTTAAACCGGTCAGGGTGAAGGTGAGCCCCTTGGTCACCTTCACAAGCCTGGCCCGTTCTTCCCTGGTCACCTCATTGACCTTCTTATCCGGATCAATGCCGCTGCGCGCAATGATCACGGGGATCAGTTTGGAGGGATACAGATGGGACAGGGAATTGCGGAACTGCTTATTCATGCTTTCCGTAAAGTCCCGCAGGATCCTGTCATCCAGCTGCTCCGTGGACAATGCAGGCTTTAAGTCAATGACCAGATCCAGGGGCTGCTTCCTGATTGCCTTTGCCCCAAAGGAGCTGGCGCTTAAAAGCAGGGGGCCGCTGACTCCGAAATGGGTAAACAGCATTTCCCCAAAATCCCGGAACAGCTCCTTTTTACCAGCTGATATCCATGCCTCCACGTTCTTCAGGGACAATCCCTGAAGTTCCTTTACAGTATCCGCTTCCTTTACCTCAAAGGCCGCCAGCGCAGGGGACAGGTCCGTTATCTTGTGCCCGCTTTCCCTGGCCCACTCATAGCCGTCACCGGTGGAACCCGTGGTGGGGTAGGACAAGCCTCCTGTGGTCACGATCACGCCCTCCCCGCTGTGAATGCGGCCGCCCACACGGACTCCCACACAAATACCGTCCTCTATCACCAGGCCCTCCACCCTTTGCTGAAGGTGGATCCGGACCTCCTCCCTTTTAAGGATCGAGGTCAGGGCAGCTATTACGTCAGACGACTTGTCCGACTGAGGGAACACACGGTTCCCCCGCTCCACCTTGAGCCTAAGCCCCGCCTGCTCCAGCAGGTTCATCATATCCTGGTTGGTAAAGCCGTAAAAACTGCTGTACAGGAACTTGGAGTTGCTCACCACCGATGCCAGAAGCTCCTCCATATCGCATGCATTGGTTATGTTGCAGCGGCCCTTGCCTGTGATGAATAATTTTTTTCCAAGTTTCTCATTTTTTTCATAAAGGTGCACCTTGGCGCCTTCCTTTGCGGCGGCAATGGCAGCCATCATCCCGGCTGCCCCGCCTCCCACTACGATTATCTCTTTTGTGTCACTCATCTGCTCTCTTTTACTTTCTTGATTTTCTTTTCCAGGGCATCCACCACTGTCTGAAGCACCTTTACCCTGGCATAGTGCTTGTCATTTCCTTCCACCACGATCCAGGGCGCATAGGTGGTGGAGGTGCGGACCAGCATCTCATTGACCGCATCCTCGTACTGGTCCCACTTTTCCCGGTTGCGCCAGTCCTCATCCGTGATCTTCCACTGCTTTAAGGGGTCTGCCTGACGTTCCTTGAACCTGCGCTCCTGCTCGTCCTTGTCGATATGGAGCCAGAACTTAAGCACCACCGCGCCTGCATTGGCCATGTGGGATTCCATCTCGTTGATCTCCTGGTAGGCCCGCTTCCACTGGGTCTCTGTGCAGAACCCCTCAATACGCTCCACCATGACCCGTCCGTACCATGTGCGGTCAAAAATGGCAATATGGCCGGCCTTTGGCACATTGTTCCAGAAACGCCACAGATAGTGATGGACCTTCTCTATGTCATTGGGCGCTGCCGTGGGATTCACCCGGTATCCCCGTGGATCCAGCTGACTTGTCAGACGTTTGATGGCGCCGCCCTTGCCGCCGGCATCCCAGCCCTCAAATCCGATGACCACGGGGATCCGAAGCCGGTAAAGTTCACTGTGAAGCTGGGCAAGCCGTTTCTGCAGCTTTTTCATCCGCTCCTTATACTCTTCCTCCGTCAGGCTTTTAGACAGGTCAATGCCTGAGAGGACTCCGTTTTTAAAGCGGTCCCTGGTTGTCTTTAAAGGAGTTTTCTCCGCCGGCTTCTCCCCGGCAGCCTTTCTCTCCTCCAGCTCGCTTTCCAGACGGTCCATGACGGCTGTCACGATCTTCAGCGCAGCGTAGTCTCTATCCACTGCCTCGATAATACTCCATGGCGCATAATCCGTATCCGTGTTCTCCAGCATCTCCTCATTCATGGTGAGATACCGTTCAAACTCCTTGTTCCTCTCCCAGTCCTCCCTGGTGACCCTCCATGCAGTCTCCTTAGACCCGTCCAGCTTTTTAAACCGTTTTTTCTGCTCCTCTTTGTCAATGTACAGGAAAAACTTTATTATGACCGTGCCGTCATCGCTCAGCTGCTTTTCAAAGGACAGTATGTCCTGATATGCGTCAGGCAGCTTATCCTCGGGCGTCAGCCCGTCAAAGCGGTCCACCTGCACGCTGCGGTACCAGCTTCTGTCAAAAATAGCGATCCTTCCCCTGGCCGGCGTCTTGGTCCAATAGCGCCACAGGAAAGGGCGCATCTGCTCATCCTCAGTGGGCCTGTCACATGCGTACACGTCAAATCCCCTGGGATCCAGGGCCTGGATCAGCCGGTTGATCTGAACCCCTTTGCCTGCAGCCCCCATTCCCTCAAACACAATGATCACGGGAATCCCGGCAGCTTTGCACTCCCGCTGCAGCAGTCCCAGTCTCTGAGAGGCCTCATCCATTACCTTGCGGTATGATTTCTTATCTACGGTTTTATTCAAATCAATTTTTTCCAACATATGCAGATCCTCCTTGTTCTCAGGCACATGATGACAGACAACCTCTTATTATTTTATCCAGTATACCATATTTTTTACTATTAGAAAATAAATAATGACAAGGGGATGGATTTTCCAACATATTCCTGAAAAAATGGCACGGTGCTTTACCGTGCCACTCTTTTGTTGCATATTTAAGTTATTGACCCGATCCCGGATCCTTTGTTCTTTCTCACAGTTCTGTGATCACAAAAATGTCGTAGATCGCACGGATCGCTGTCTCAAAGTCATCATTCTTCACCCCGATGATAATGTTCCACTCACTGGAACCCTGATCGATCATCTTAATATTCACCCTGGCATGGGCAAGGGCGGAAAATACCCTTCCCGCAGTGCCCCGGTTTGACCTCATGCCCCGGCCTACAACTGCGATCAGTGCCAGGTCCGACTCCAGCTCCACGGTATCCGGCTCCACAGCCCTGTGTATCCCGGCGATCACAGACTGCTCATATTCCTCAAATTCAGACTGGTGCACATAGACCGTCATGGTATCAATGCCAGAGGGCATGTGCTCAAAGGAAATGCCGTACTGCTCAAATACGCTTAACACCTTGCGGCCAAAGCCCACCTCGGCGTTCATCATGGCCTTCTCAATGTTGATGGAGCAGAATCCTTTCTTGCCCGCGATCCCTGTTATGGTATGGCGGGGTTTGCGGCAGGTGCTCTCCACGATCAGCGTACCCTTATCCTCAGGACGGTTGGTATTCCTGATATTGATGGGGATCCCCTCCTTGCGGACCGGAAATATGGCATCTTCATGAAGGACGCTTGCGCCCATGTAGGACAGTTCCCGAAGTTCCTTGTACGTAATGGTCTCGATCACCTCAGGATCATCCACGATCCTTGGGTCTGTCACCAGGACACCGGATACATCCGTCCAGTTCTCATACATATCCGCATGGATCGCCTTGGCCACAATGGAGCCGGTCACGTCAGAGCCGCCCCTGGAAAATGTCTTCACCGTGCCGTCATGTTTGGAACCGTAAAATCCTGGGATCACCGCCCGCTCCACATGCTCCAGGCGCTCAGACAGCTCCCTGTTGGTCAGATCCGCCTCAAAGTTTCCGTTATCGTCAAAAAAGATCACTTCGGCTGCGTCAATGAATTCATATCCCAGGTAATTGGCGGTCACAATACCGTTCAGGTACTCTCCTCTGGAAGCGGCGTAATCCCTTCCCGCCTTTGCCAGGAAATTCTCCTCAATCCTCTCGAATTCGTGGTCCAGGTTCAGGTTTAAGTTGAGGCCGTCAATGATATCCAGGTATCTGCTTTTGATCTTCTCCAGGATCTTCTTGTAGGACCTGCCTTCCACAACAGCGTCATAGCAGGCATACAGCATATCCGTAACCTTCTCATCCTTGTCACTGCGTTTGCCCGGCGCGGAAGGAACCACGTATCTTCTGGACTTATCAGCTTTTATGATATCCGCCACTTTCTTGAACTGTCTCGCACTGGCCAATGAGCTTCCGCCGAACTTCACCACTTTTTTCATCTTATCCGTCTCCCTTGCTTCTAACTTTGCACTGCTTATATCTTAACAAATCAACTGCTTTTATACTCTATGGCGTTACAAGTGCAAATGATACCTTACTTTAGCAAGTATGTCAATAGGTTTAGACGAAAAAATTTGCGTACAGAGGACATATGTTTTTATACCGCGGACTGTTTTGCAGAAAATCCAGGTTTATTTCTTTTGTTTTTGTGCATTACAGCAAATGGACCGCTACCACCAGCCCGGCAAACACAATGGACACCATGGAGGTCAGCTTGATCAGGATATTGATGGATGGCCCTGAAGTGTCCTTAAAGGGATCGCCCACCGTATCTCCGATCACCGCCGCCTTGTGTTCAGGACTGCCCTTTCCTCCGTGGGCACCGCCTTCAATGTACTTCTTTGCATTATCCCAGGCACCGCCTGCATTGGACATCATTACGGCCAGCACAAAACCGGTCACCGTGTTGCCGGCCAAAAGTCCCGCAACGCCCTGGGGCCCCAGAAGAAGTCCCACGGCCACAGGAACAGCCACTGCAACCATGGCCGGGGCGATCATAAGCCTTTGGGCGGACTTGGTACACATATCCACACAGGCGCTGTAATCCGGCTCCGCCTTTCCCTCCATCAGCCCTGCGATCTCCTTAAACTGACGCCGTACCTCCACCACAATGGACTGGGCCGCCTCCCCCACCGCATCCATGGTAAGGGCTGCAAAAAGGAACGGAAGCATTCCGCCGATAAAGAGCCCGATGAGCACCGTGGGATTAGTGATGGAAAGATCCAGGGACAGATCCGGCGCGATCTGCCGTACCTTGTCAATGTAGGAAGCGATCAGAGCAAGGGCTGTCAGTGCCGCCGAACCAATGGCAAATCCCTTTCCCGTGGCAGCCGTGGTATTGCCCAGGGAATCCAGGGCGTCCGTCTTATGTCTGACCTCAGGGGGCATATGGGTCATCTCGGCGATTCCCCCCGCATTGTCCGCAACCGGTCCATAGGCATCGGTTGCAAGGGTAATTCCCAGAGTGGAAAGCATTCCCACTGCCGACACCCCCACGCCGTAAAGCCCCGCATTAAAATCCCCCTGTCCGCCTGCGCAGTAATAACTCACCAGCACGGAAACACCCACAATGATGACAGGAGCCACTGTGGACATCATGCCCAGGGAAAGTCCGCTTATGATCACGGTAGCGCCTCCCGTCTCGCTGGATCCTGCCAGTTTTCTGGTAGGTGAATAGGAATCCGATGTATAATATTCCGTAATTGCCCCGATGGCCACTCCGGCCAGAAGACCGGACAGGATGGCTGCATATATCCCCATGTGTCCGGGAAGCAGCACACGGATGGCAAAAAATGCCGCAGCCACCACTAAAAGCGCGCTGATATAGGTTCCTGTCCTCAGTGCCTGAAGAAGATTCTTCTGGGAAGCATCCTCCTTTGTGTTCACAAAAAAGGTCCCGATAATGGATGCCACCACCCCCAGCGCAGCCAGCATCATGGGCACAGCCACGCCCCTGACGCCATACCCTGCCGCCACTGCCAGGGCTGATGTGGATACAATGGAGCCCACGTAGGATTCGTACAGATCCGCGCCCATACCGGCCACATCCCCCACATTGTCCCCCACATTGTCGGCGATCACTGCCGGGTTCCTGGGGTCATCCTCCGGGATTCCGGCTTCCACCTTTCCAACCAGATCCGCCCCCACATCAGCGGCCTTTGTGAAAATCCCTCCCCCAACCCTTGCAAACAGGGCCATGCTGGAGGCGCCCATGCCGAATGTAAGCATGTTGGCTGTGATCTGTGCGATCCGCTCCCCCTCAGGCAGACTGCCAAAGGCCGTGTTCAGGATAAAATACCACACAGTCAGGTCAAAAAGTCCCAGTCCAACCACGGTAAATCCCATGACCGATCCTGCGGAAAACGCCACTCTAAGCCCCTTGTTCAGGCTTTCAGAAGCTCCCTGGGCCGTACGGCAGTTGGCCATGGTGGCCGTCCTCATGCCGATAAAGCCGGACAGGCCGGAGAAAAATCCCCCTGTCAAAAAAGCAAAGGGTGTAAAAAAACTCAAAAAGCCGCAGAATGCCATCACAACCAGGATCGCAAAAACCACGGCAAAAAATATCCCCACGCCCTTGTACTGGCGCCTTAAATAAGCATTTGCCCCTTTCTGGACCGAACCGGAGATGCGCTGCATCTCCGGGCTGCCCCCGGGCTGCCTCTTTACCCTGACAAACATGCAGGCTGCAAAGACCAGCGCTGCCAGTGAACCAATTGCCACGAAATACATAGCATACATAACACCCCTTCTTTCTGAATATGCAACAGATACTTCCCGGTCAGATTCAATCGGGGACCATGATCAAGTTCAACTCCTTTATTTGTTCATTTACTTCTGTTCATTTACTTCCGTTCAAACTTCTGTCCGTTTACTTCCATTCAAACTTCTGTCCGTTTACTTCAACGCTTCCATCTGTTCATTCACCGACTCCTCGCAGGAACGCATGGCTAAAATGGCCTTTTCCATCAGTTCCTCCAAACTCCATCCCAGGCTTTCAGCTCCGCTTTTGATCACATCCCTGGAACAACCGGCCGCAAACCGTTTATCCTTAAATTTCTTCTTCAGGCTGGACACCTCCATATCCATCACACTTCCCGATGGACGCATCCTGGCCGCTGCGCCGATCAAGCCAGTGAGTTCATCCACCGCATACAGGATCTTCTCCATCTGGTGCTCCGGCTTGATATCCACCATGATCCCGTATCCATGGCTGCATACCGCACGGATGAGTTCCTCCTCTGCCCCCGCCTGTCTCAGCAGTTCCGGTGCCTTGATGCAGTGCTCCTGGGGATACATCTCAAAATCCACGTCATGGAGCAGCCCCACAAGTCCCCAAAAATCCTCCTCGTCCTCAAAGCCCTGATCCTTTGCAAACCATCTCATGGCTCCCTCCACGGTCAGCGCGTGAAGGATGTGGAACGGCTCTGTATTATATTTTTTAAGAGTCTCCAAAGCCTGATCTCTTGTAAGTTTTGTGTCCATGTCAATTATCCCCTTTCATTCCGCCATGGGACCACAGCGGTATATGTAATATTTATGATGTTAATTTCAGTATAGCACCCAGGCGGAAAAAATCAAGTATGCCTGCAATTTCAGCCGGAAGTTGACGAAACCGCCCGCCATTATGTATACTGATAAAAAACCGCCCTATATTGGCGGATATTGCAGGATTGGCTGCAGACAGGGAGGTATTACATGATATACCGGTTAGCGACACAAAGGGACCTGCCCAGGCTCCTCCATATGGTGGATCAGGCAAAAGCATCATTCAGGGCCAGGGGCATTGATCAGTGGCAGAAAGGCGATCCGGACGGACCGGGGCTTGCTGCCGCCATTGAACAGAAGACCATCCATGTTTTGGAACAGGAAGGACAGGCCGTGGGCATGATCACAGTGGTCCCCGGGCCGGAAGCCAGCTATGCACAGATTGACGGCGCCTGGTTAAACCAAGAGCCCTATGCTGCCTTTCACAGGGTCTGCGTGGAGGAATCATGCAAGGGCCGGGGCATTGCGGCACAGCTGTTTGGCCGGTCTGAGGACCTGGCGCGGCATATGGGCTTAACCAACATCCGCATCGACACCCATCCGGACAACCGTTCCATGCAGCGGGCGCTTGCCAAAAGCGGATACACGCTCTGCGGCAGCCTCACCCTCACGGAGGGCACGGAAAAAGGCGACCCCAGGCTGGCCTATCACAAGGTGCTGTAAAAGGCCGGTCCGGGCCTTGCCATTGGTCCGATGTTTACCAATCAGCCCAGCAAAAGCAGGCCATGAATATCCCGCCGGTCCCATTGAGGGAACCGGCAGGAAAACACAGCCTGCTTTTTTGTGCTTTTTTCACAGGGTACTTGTTTACAGCTGGAAATATTGAACTCCGCTTTCAAATATCTTCATATCCTGCTCTCCGTAAATGTTCATGGCAACTGCCTCTCCCCGTCTCTCGGAGTGGGCCATCTTGCCCAGGATACGCCCGTCAGGGCTGGTGATGCCTTCTATGGCCATATAGGAGCCGTTGGGGTTCCAATACTCGTCCATGGTCACATTGCCCTTGTCGTCCACATACTGGGTGGCCACCTGTCCGTTGGCGATCAGCCTGTGAAGCCATGCATCATTTGCCACAAACCTGCCTTCGCCGTGGGATGCAGGATTGCAGTACACGCCGCCCAGCCGGGCGCCGGCCAGCCATGGGGACTTGTCGGTCACCACCTTGGTGTATACCATCTTGGAGATATGGCGTCCGATCGTATTCATGGCAAGGGTCGGTGAATCCGGTCCCTGCTCCACGATCATTCCCTCCGGAACCAATCCCAGCTTGATCAGCGCCTGGAAACCGTTGCAGATGCCAAGCATCAGGCCGTCCCGCTCATTTAACAGCTTCTCTATCTCTTCCTTCATCACCTCATTGCGGAAAACAGTGGCAAAGAATTTGGCTGAGCCTTCCGGCTCGTCACCTGCGGAAAAGCCGCCCGGGAACATGACGATCTGCGCCTTGGCCATGGCCTTTCTGTATTCATCCACGGACTGCCTGATATCCTCAGGGCTTACGTTCCTGAACACTTTGGTGATCACCGCTGCCCCCGCCCGCTCAAATGCTTTGGCGCTGTCATACTCACAGTTGGTTCCCGGAAACACTGGAATGAACACGGTGGGACGGCCGATCTTGTGGTCGCAGATATACACCGCATCTGTATGGTAAAGCTTTTCCTCTATAACAGCTTTGTCACCCATTTCCGCCTTGCCGGTCACTGTTGGGAACACATCCTCCAGGGTGCCTGTCCATGCCTTCAGCGCCTCATCCATGGAAATTGACGTACTTCCGTACTCCAATACGCCGCTTTCAGTCACCTCACCGATCACCGTATAGGATATAGAAAGTTCTCCCACTTTCCCGTCCGCTGCCTCGCACACAATATTTCCCCAGCCTGCTCCAAAGAAATCCCTTGGATCCAGGCTGTGCTCTATCTTCACACCCAGCTTATTGCCGAACGCCATCTTGCTCACTGCCTCTGCAAGGCCGTTTCCTTCCACCGCATAAGCGGAAATGATCCTGCCCGCCTTTATATCTTCAAACAGTTTTCCGTACCCCTCCATCACCTGTTCATAATCCGGAAGGTCATATTGGTCTTTTGCGATCCTGAACTCCACGATCTTGCTGCCCGGCTTCTTAAACTCGGGAGTGATGATGTGCTTGCTGCTGCTCACATCCACTGCAAATGACACCAGGGTGGGCGGTACATTGATCTCTCCATCCTCCGTGTCAAAGGTGCCGGACATACTGTCCTTTCCGCCAATGGACGGAAGGCCGAATCCCATCTGTGCATTGTAAGCGCCTAAAAGGGCTGCAAAGGGCTGGCTCCATCTGGCGGGATCCGCATTCATCCTGCGGAAATATTCCTGGAAGGTAAAACGGATCTTCCTGTAATCTCCCCCGGAAGCCACAATCTTTGCCACGGATGACATCACCGCATATACGGCCCCATGGTACGGGCTCCAGCTGGAAAGGTATGGGTCAAACCCGTAACTCATCATGGTCACGGCATCTGTATGGCCCTTCAGCACAGGAAGCTTGGCCACCATGGACTGTGTCTCTGTCAGCTGATATTTTCCGCCGTAAGGCATGAATACGGAACCGGCTCCAATGGAACCGTCAAAGCGCTCCACCAGGCCCTTTTGTGAACACACATTGAGACCGGACAGCACCTCCAGCCATTTTGCCTTGACATCCCCTGTTTCCCTGCGCTCAAAGGGATTTCCCTCACGGCTTGGCACCTCCAGTGTCACATCCGCCTCCTGATGGGCGCCATTGGTATCCAGGAACCCGCGGCTGATATCCACAATGGTCTTCCCGCGCCAACTCATGACCAGACGCGGCTCCTCTGTCACCACTGCCACGGTCACTGCCTCCAGGTTCTCCTCTGCTGCGTACTCCAGGAACTGTTCCACATCTGCGGGATCCACCACAACAGCCATGCGCTCCTGTGACTCGGAAATGGCGATCTCCGTGCCGTCCAGGCCGGCATACTTTTTGGGAACCCGGTCCAGATCGATCTTCAGCCCTGCCGCCAGCTCACCGATGGCAACCGACACGCCGCCAGCACCAAAGTCATTGCATTTTTTGATAATGCTGCTAACCTCGGGACGGCGGAACATTCTCTGGATCTTCCGTTCAGTGGGAGCATTTCCTTTCTGCACCTCAGCGCCGCACACCTCAATGGAAGCCGTGGTATGTACCTTGGAGGAACCCGTGGCCCCGCCGATGCCGTCACGGCCCGTGCGGCCGCCTAACAGGATGATGATATCCCCCGGATCGGAATTTTCACGGATCACGTCTTTTCTGGGAGCAGCTCCCATCACCGCACCGATCTCCATCCTCTTGGCCACATAGCCCGGATGATAGATCTCCTTTACATATCCGGTGGCCAGACCGATCTGGTTGCCATAGGAGGAATATCCCTGGGCAGCGCTGTTGACGATCTTACGCTGGGGAAGTTTACCCTTAAGCGTTTCGCACAGCGGTCTGGTGGGGTCTGCAGCTCCTGTGACGCGCATGGCCTGGTACACATAGGTGCGGCCAGACAGCGGGTCACGGATGGCACCGCCCAGACAGGTGGCCGCGCCGCCAAAAGGCTCGATCTCCGTGGGATGGTTGTGGGTCTCATTTTTAAAGTTCACCAGCCATTCCTCCGTGACTCCATCGATCTCCACGGGAACAACGATGCTGCAGGCATTGATCTCATCAGAGATCTCCATGTCCTCCAGTTTCCCCTCGCTGCGCAGTTTCTTCATGGCCATGAGGGCCAGGTCCATGAGGCAGACGTATTTGTCATCCCTCCCTTTATAGATCACTTCCCTGTCAGCCAGATACTGCCTGTAGGTATTTTCAATGGGTTCCCTGTAATCCCCATCCGTAAAGCTCACATTCTTAAGTTCTGTGGAAAATGTGGTATGGCGGCAGTGATCAGACCAATAGGTGTCCAGCACACGGATCTCCGTGACGGAGGGATCCCTGCGTTCTTCATTCTTATAGTAGTTCTGTATGTGGAGGAAGTCCTTAAATGTCATGGCCAGGTTCAGCGTATCGTAAAGGGCTTTTAATTCCTCCTCCTTAAAGTCCGCTAACCCGTCAAAATACTTTATGTCCTCCGGCACCTCAAACTCAGTTACCAGGGTGGTTGGTTTGTCCTCTCCCGCCTCACGGCTGTCCACCGGGTTGATGCAAAAGCTCTTGATAGCGGCTTCCTGGTCATTTGTAAGAGGTGCTGTGATCACATAGGTGACCGCAGACCTGATGACCGGTTCCTCGTCCTCCTTTAAAAGCTTTACGCACTGCTCCGCGGAATCCGCCCTCTGGTCAAACTGGCCCGGCAGGTATTCCACGGAGAAGATCAGGTCCCCCGGATCCTTTGGAAATGTTTCCTCATATACCTCGTCCACCGGAGGCTCTGAGAAAATGGTTACCAGGGCCTTCTCATATATCTCTTCCGACAGGTTTTCAATATCATAACGGATCAAAACGCGTACATTTTTTAAATCGCTGATTCCCAGGTAATTTTCCAGTTCTTCCCTCAGCTCGCCTGCCTTAACTGCATAATCCGGTTTCTTTTCCACAAATATTCGCCTTACGCTCATTTAGCAACCTCCTGCTTGTTTCATGACCTCTTTTATTTATCGCGGCACAAAAAGGGCAGACGCCCTTTTATCTGTCCTTATCATACCACAAATATTATAGATTAGTAAAATTAATATATTTAATTATTTATCCAGCCTCTTCTTATAAATAATACTGATAATCATGGGAATCTATCTATGGCACATATGAACAAGTTGTGATATACTTGAAAGGTATGCGATTAAATCAGGGTGTTTTCATAACGCCCAAGGACAGGGAGACTACAAAGGAAATGAAAATCGGATTTGATAACGACAAATATCTGACCATGCAGTCAGAACACATCAAGAAGCGCATCGGGGAATTTGGGGATAAGCTGTACCTGGAATTCGGGGGCAAGCTCTTTGACGACTATCACGCTTCCAGGGTACTTCCGGGATTTGAACCGGACAGCAAGCTTCGCATGCTTCTCCAGATGGCCGACCAGGCTGAGATTGTCATTGTCATCAATGCGGCTGACATTGAAAAAAACAAAATGCGCCATGACCTGGGTATCACCTATGACGAGGACGTACTCCGTCTGATCCAGGAATTCCGCGACAAGGGCCTGTATGTGGGAAGTGTTGTGATCACCCAGTACAGCGGCCAGGGCGGGGCTGACCAGTTTAAGATAAAGCTGGAGCACCGGGGCATCAAGGTATACCGCCACTACTGCATTGAGGGCTATCCCAGCAACATCCCCCTCATTGTAAGCGATGACGGATTTGGAAAGAATGACTATATAGAAACCACCAGACCCCTGGTGATCATCACTGCCCCTGGCCCGGGAAGCGGCAAGATGGCTACCTGCCTGTCCCAGCTGTACCATGAAAACAAGCGGGGGATCAAGGCCGGGTATGCCAAATTTGAAACCTTCCCCATCTGGAACCTGCCTCTGAAGCATCCGGTAAACCTGGCCTACGAAGCTGCCACCGCTGATCTGAATGACGTGAATATGATCGATCCCTTCCACCTGGAAGCCTACGGCAAGACAACGGTCAACTACAACAGGGATGTGGATATTTTCCCTGTGCTCAATGCCATATTTGAGGGAATCTACGGTACCAGCCCTTACAAGTCACCCACGGACATGGGTGTAAATATGGCCGGCTTCTGTATCATAGATGACGAGGCATGCAGGGAGGCATCCTACCAGGAGATCATCCGCCGCTACTACCATGCCCTGAACCGTCTGGCCAAGGAGGAGGGCAGCTCAGATGAGGTATACAAGATCAACCTTCTTATGAACCAGGCAAAGATCACCACTGCCATGCGCCGCGTGATCGCTCCCTGTATGGAGCGGGCACAGCAGTTGGGTTCCCCTGCCGCTGCCATGGAACTGGAGGACGGACAGCTGGTAACCGGTAAGACCAGCGCTTTGCTGGGCGCCTCCGCCGCCCTGCTGCTGAACGCCATCAAGGTGCTGGGCAATATCCACCATGATGTGCATCTCATCGCCCCCTCGGCCATAGAGCCCATCCAGACCTTAAAGATCCAGTATATGGGCAGCAAGAATCCCAGGCTCCACACAGACGAGGTGCTGATCGCCCTGTCCATGAGCGCGGCCACGGACGATACTGCCAGAAAAGCCCTGTCCCAGCTGCCCAAGCTGCGCGGCTGCCAGGTACACACCTCCGTTATGCTGTCGGACGTGGATATCAAAGTATTTAAAAAGCTGGGTGTGGAACTTACCTCCGAACCTGTATATGAGCATAAAAAGCTGTACCACTAACAGACATAAGCCAGGCTGTCGCTTGAACGGTTGAATGACCGTAAATGCGGCAGCCTTTTTCTGAACCCGTTTCTGAACCCGTTTCTGAACCCGTTTCAAAACCCTTTTCAAAACCCTTTTCTGAACCGTTTTCAGGATTGTTTTTAGGACCTTACCAGGACTGCTTTTAGCACCGTCCCTTATGCCGCTGCTGTTTTGTAACACATATGCGGATGATCTGAATATGTTAATATCAGGTATAACAGCTAAGGGGAAGGCGAGGTGCGTTCATGCATAAAGTGCTGGATGAAAATTATATTGACCTGCTGATCGACAATATTGTGGCGGATAATCTGAAGCGGGATTATGATTTAACAAAGATCAATGAACGGTATTCCATTTTGCACTCTCCCAAGGAAATGCTTGACATGTGCTACCTGGGGTACCGTCCCTACCACATATTTCCAACTATCTATACATTGTGCTCTGACATTGCCCTTGAAAGTTCAGGTATTTCCTCTGTTCAGAACAATCCGAATTTTGATCTGTACTGGGGCAAATAACCTGCGCCCATGGGCGCACAAAAAAGCATCCCCGCCGGAATCTTCAATACTATAGGCATTGAATCCGGCGGGGATGCTTTTATCCGCGGCCATTTACATGTGTCATAAAATGGTCCTGACCTTTGAAGCCATGGCTTCTGCAAGCCTTATATGATCTTCTCTTTCCATATGAAGCTGGTCCACAGCACTGGGACCAGCATATTCGGCAGCGTTCAGGTAAAAACAATCCTGCCTTTTTGCAGCCTTTTGTACCAGAGGCGCAAGCTTCCTGCTGAGCACTGCCGCATCAGAGGTAAAGCCTGTCATGATACTGTTTTCAATCCCCTCCCCAATCACAATTGGGGAAACAAGCAAAATCTGGGGGACCGTATAATAAGGACCATATGTATAATTTTGTACAAGCTCAGCCAGCTGGCGTATTCCCTCAGCAATATCACAGGGAAGGACCCTAAACCGGCTTTTAAAATCATTTGTACCCAACATGATGATCACCAGGTCCAGGGGTTTGTGGGTGGCCAGGGCCACTGGCAGAAAGGAACGTCCGTTGCGGTAAAGCTCCAGATTGTCCTCCCACACGGTCGTGCGGCCGCCGCATCCCTCCTCGATCACATAAAACTCATTCCCCAGCAGCTGCTGAAGCCTTCCCGGCCAACGGATCTCCCTAGGCCATCTCCCACCGCTGGGATTTGTTCCAAATGTATTAGAATCGCCAAAGCATAAGATTGTTTTCATGCAGCATTTACCTCAGCCATTAATAGGTCCCATAAATCAAATTCGGCAGGAACAATACAATTCCAGGCAGGAATACCAGTACGATCATCTCCAGCATGATCGCCAGAAAGAACGGTATCGCCGCCTTGGTATACTCTTCCACCGGACACTCCAGGATTCCGCAGACCGTATACAGGGCTGAACCCACCGGAGGTGTCATAACACCCATTGTTACGATCGTTGCCATCAGCACGCCAAAATGGACAGGGTCAACACCAAGCCTTGTCACCATAGGCAGGAAAATGGGCGTCAGCAGCAGGAAATTCACATTGCTGTCCAGGAACATTCCCATCACAAAGAGGAACACCAGGATAATGATCAGCAGCAGCTGAGGATTTTCCGTGATTCCAAAAATAAGTGTAGACAATGCCTGGGGCAAATTCACATAAGTTACCGAATAGCTGAACGGCCCTGACAAGGTGACGATCAGCATAACCGCCGCCGTATCGATCATGGAGGTGGACAGCGCATTCACAAAGCCGTCAAAGGTAAACTCATGATATACAAACGCACCTACAATGATCGCGTAAAATACTGCAAATGCTCCGGCCTCCGAAGGCGTGCACACGCCAAAACGGATACCCACGATCAAGATGACCGGGAACAGCAAGGCCCATATGGATTCCCTGAGATTCGTAATCAGCTCATCCTTCGTCAGCTTAGGTGTCTCAGCATTCGGCTTCTCAAAGCCGTGCATCCGGCAGGTAATGTTCACGGTAGCCATCAGCACCACCATCATCAGGACTCCCGGTATCATCCCGGCACAGAACAGACGGCCGATGGATACCTCACCGATAAAACCATACAGGATCAGCCCCAAACTGGGCGGAATTGTAGCTGTGATCAATCCGGTCATGCAGTTAACCGCTGTGATATATCCTTTTGAGTAACCGCGGTTAAGCATTTCCGGTCCCAAGATCCTGGTCTCCATGGCAGCGTCCGCTGTGGCGGAACCGGAAACCCCTCCCATCAAGGTACTCATCACTACGGACACCTGCGCCATTCCCCCGTACATCCTGCGCGTCAGCATAGAAGCCAGCCCCAACAATCTTTTTGTGATTCCCGACTCATTCATCAGATTGCCTGCAAAGATAAAAAAGGGAACGGCCAGGAACGAGTAGGACTGTGTCTGGGCCACGATCCTCTGTACTGTAATGGAAAAGGGAATATCAGGAGTTGCCGCAAAAAAGGCCAGACCTGCCAGGCCGATCACAAAAGAAACCGGCATTCCTATGATTAACAGGACAACAAAGGTAATTAATAGTACTCCCACACTTCTACCTCCAAACTCTATTTCTTTGCTTCCACCAGCTGGCTGACAGACTCTTTGATCTTCAGCAATGCGGTTATGCTCATCAAAACAGAGGATACCGGCAAGCTGAGGGTTACAAACGAGTAACTGATCGTAAGGGTCTGGAATGACCGCTTCCAGCTTTCTACACTAAGGCGGAGGCCATATACAATAAAGATCACCAGGGCTCCCAGCATAATCACCTGGATGACCAGAGTCACTGCCTTTTGAACCTTCTCCGGCAGCTTACGTGTAAACAGGTCAAGGCCAACCAGTTTATTCCGGCGGAATGCAACGTCCGCCCCAAGAAAGCAGGTCCATGCCAGCAGCAGCTGCGCCACATCAATACTCCATGATATGGGATGCTTTACCAATCGGGCAAGGGCTGAGCACATAACAAGCACTACCATCATAAAAAACAGCGTACAGCTCAGAACCTCCTCACCCCTACAAAATAACCGATAGAATTTCTTCATTACGGCACCCCCGTTATCATTCCATTATTTTCCCATCTGTTCCATCAGCTGGCTGCGTACTTCCTCATATCCAAGCTGTGTATATACTGGAACAGATGCTTCCTTAAATGCATCAATATCAACATTATTGTTAATGATCACACCGTATTTCTCAGCCATCTCTTTCTCATACTGCTCGCTGAGCTCAACGCACTTCTGCTGGTATTCCGTACCTACTTCACGGAAAACCTTTTCCATCAGCGCCCTGTCCTCCTCACTTAAACTGTCGCGGAATTTGGTGCCTGTCACTACGGATCCGATCAGCTGGAAATGTTCCGTCTTATTGATGTACTTTGTCACTTCCCACAGACGGGTTGCGTAAAAGGAAGGGGTCTGAACCTCTGCTCCGTCCAGTGCTTTCTGCTGAATCGAAGTATAAACCTCACTCCAGCTCATAGGAGTCGGCACTGCGCCCATGGCTTTGACTGAGCTTGTGCAAAGATCGTTACCAATGGTACGGATCCTCTGTCCGTTCAGGTCTGCGGGTACATTCACTTCTTTGTTAAGGCAGAAGTTCCGGGTGCCGCTGAACCAGTTGGAGGTTACCAGCCATATGCCCTGGTCTGCAAATTCCTTTTCCCACTGTGCATACAATTCTGTTTCCATCACCTTGTCCAGTCCGGTATAATCATCAAAGATATACGGCATCTGCAGCATACCGTAATCATTTACAAAAGATGCCAAACGGCTGGGATCTGATACGGTCAGGATGGCAGCTCCCTGCATTGCCTGCTCTGTCAGGTCATCTGTATCTCCCAGTGAAGAGCTTGGATAGATCTCTGCCTCGATCCGTCCGCCGCTTTCCTCTGAAAGACGTTTTGCAACCTCGCGAAGGGCCATGGTCTGGATATCATCCTCTCCGGCTGTATTACCAAATTTGATCGTTACCTTTTTTGCATCCTGCCCGGCGGATGCGCCGGAATCCTGAGTTGATTTTTCCGAAGAAGCCGTTGTTGTGCTTGTTGTGCTTGCAGAACTCCCGCAGCCCGCCAAAGCCAGGCATCCTGTTAATACAAGTGTCATCAAAATTCTTCTTTTCATCTTTTTTCCCTCCATTTAATGATAGATAGTAAAAGTGGCACGGTCTAATTGCCTCCTGTCATTAACATACCATATTAACATGTTAGTGTCAAGCGTTATTAACTATTCCTAAATAAATGATCCTTTTTTGTTTTTTATTGTGCTATTAAGTCAATATCTATACTCCAAAATATTCTTTTGCATTCCAAAAGCAGATGTTTGCAATTATTCTTTGAAGCATGTCCTGATCGTCAGGCAATTCCCCCTTCTCTGCCCAGCTGCCCACCAGATTACAGAGGATTCTCCTGAAATATTCATGGCGTGTATAGGAAAGATAGCTGCGGCTGTCAGTGAGCATACCGATAAAATGACCCAAAAGCCCTGTATTTGCCAGCACACGCATCTGCTCCTCCATTCCGTCCCTGTGGTCCTGGAACCACCATGCACTGCCCAGCTGAATTTTGGACCTTATGCCGGCATTCTGAAAATTTCCAGCCATTGTTGCCAGCACTGACAGATCCCGGTTATTAAGCGAAAAGAGGATCATTTTGGGAAGCATTTCCATTTGTTCCATGTGGTCCATAAAGGAAGCCAGCGGCACGGCAATCCCAAAATCCCCAACAGAGTCAAATCCAGTGGCTTCCCCAATGCATTTCACCATTCTGGTATTTCTGGAGCGGATACATCCCACATGCAGCTCCATGGCCCAGCCTCTTCTGGAATATTCCTCTGCCAGCCAAATCAGCAGCTCTGTCTGGAACACATCGATCTCATCTTTTGCAGGGCACTCTCCTGACAGAGCCTTTTTTATGATCCGGTCCGCCTTTGCTGTTCCCTCAGGTCTCCAGGGAAACTGTTCAAACCCATGATCCGAGGCAACGCATCCTGCTTTTTCAAATACATCCATACGCGCCAGAAGCGCTTTCTCCAGTGTTTCCAGATCTGAAATTTCCACATCCGCAGCCTGTCCCAATCGCACCATATAATCCCGCCAGGATTCCCTTGTCATTTCCATTACCAGATCCGGCCGGAACGCCGGAAGTACTTTTACCGGAAATGCCTCCTCTATCAGCTTTTTGTGATAAATCAAGGAAGCGGCGGGATCTTCTGTGGTACAAAGACCATATACATTGGATCTTAGAATTAATGACCTGGGGGAAAAATCCTCTGCTTCCATCACTTTAGTTGATTTGTCCCAGATTACCCTGCTGTTTTTCTCTGTCAGCACATCCGTTATATGAAAATACCGCTGTAGTTCCAAATGGGACCAATGGAACAGAGGGTTGCCCACCGCCTCCTGCAGCGCTCCGGCATAAGCATGGAATTTTTCATAGTCATCCGCGGTTCCGGTGATCATCTCTTCCTCAATGCCATGTGCCCGCATGATCCTCCACTTATAGTGATCTCCGCTCAGCCAAAGCTCTGTAAGGTTAGAAGGCTTTTTGTTTTCGTATATTTCCTTTGCACTCAAATGACAGTGATAATCAAAGATCGGGATTTCCCTGCAGCTTTCGTAAAGCCGTCTCCCGGTTTCATTGTACAGCATAAATGTATCATCCATAAATTTCTGCATTTATCTTCCCCCTTCTTCTGCCTATACATTTCCAAACGCGTTGATCAAAAGCCGATGGAACAGCCCCCGTCCACCATTAACGTGGTGCCTGTCACAAATTCCGATGCCTTTGAAGCAAGATACAGGGCAGCCCACCCAATATCCTCCGGTGTTCCATACCTCTTCATAGGAGTATGTCCCAAAATTTTGGCCTGCCTGTCAGGATCCAGGTCCACTGCCTGGTGAAACATGGGAGTGTCAATAAAACCAGGCACGATCGCATTAACCCGGATCCCTTCCCCTGACAATTCCCCTGCCATTGTCCGTGTAAGCCCCAGCACCGCTGATTTTGCCGCAGAATATGCAGTTACATTTGTCATACCAATACAGGCCGACATGGAAGAGATAAAGATGATGCTACCGCCCTTTGCCTTTTTCATATAAGGAACTGCCGCCTGAGTCAGCGCATAAGCGCCAAATACATGCACATCCATAATACGTTTTAATTCTTCCTGGGTAATCTGTTCCATGGGCTTTTTACTGTGAACCCCCGCATTATTGACCAATATATCCAGGCTGCCCATCTGTTTCACAATGTCTTCTGCAAGCTTTGGAGCACAGCTGGTGTCGGTGACATCACAGACAATACCACTGGCCCCCGGCCCCAGACTTTGGCAGGCGGAGTCTAAAACCTCCCTGCGCCGCCCGGTAATTACTACCTTTGCTCCTGCCAGTAGGAATGCCTTTGCCATGGCAGCCCCCAGTCCGGTGCCTCCCCCCGTGATCAGAGCCGTTTTTCCATCCAGTCCAAATACGTCAAGAAGTCTTTCATCCCTCATACGATCCCTCCCCCTGTTCTAATATTTCTTTAAGCAGTCCTTTGCTTGCCATCTGAAGGGCTGACCGCATATATCCCAGGGCAAACGCCATTCCCGCGTGCCAGGGCGCGCTGCACAGTATTTCAGGTGTGTGGTCGGGAATGATCACCCCGTCAAAGTTATGGGCTTCCAGCAGAGCTAACGCTCGCAGCATATCAATATCGCCCTCATCCACAAAGACCTCGTCATATTTTGGCACCTTTCCCTTTACATTCCGAAAATGCACGTAACTGATCCCTCCCTGACCGCCGTACTGCTCTATGGCATCATAGACCGATCCATGGGTCATTTCCTGAATACTGCCCAAGCAAAGTTCCAGCTTATTGCTTTTGCTTGGCGAAATGTCGATCACCCTCTGGTATAGCTCCGGCTGAAATACAAGCCTTGGCATGCCGCGCAGCAAATCCATTGGAGGATCATCCGGATGCAGGGCCATCTCCACCCCGGCTTCCTCAGCCACGGGAAGGATTTCCTCCAAAAACCGCTTCAGCCTGTCCCACAGCTGCAATGAGGACACCGGTTCCAAACATGTGCCATCCCCCTCAGCATAGGTCATATTCCAGATCTGTCCTTTAGGAATAGGGGCGTCATATTTGATTTCGGAACTGTCAAAGCAGGTGCCCATTGCTCCGCCCCGGGCATGGGGATGCTTTTGGTGTCCCCAGACACCGGCCAGACTGAAATTGTAGCCAAAGGAGCGTATCCCGGCTTTTCCCGCATTTCGGATGATCTGCTTTAAAACCTCCATCTGCTCCTGCCGTCCGGGACCGTCCAACAGTATGTCATACCAGTCTGCCGGGCTAAAATTCTCGATTCCGTAAATACACAGACCGTATCTTCCCGCCATTTTCTGGAGGTCTGTCATATGTTCCGCGCTCCATATATCCTCTCCCCCCTTTGCAAGTCCATAGTTTGTGCTGTCATTGGTTGCTGTCACGATCTGCTTTGAGTAGTAGTCCGCAAGATGAATGATCAAATGCGTACATCCACACTGCTTTGCAAATGCAAAATATTCATCAGTTAACATATGTCTGTATAGGCCTAAGCCAAGTTTTATTTCCGACATCACCTGCTCCTTTCATAAAGTATAAGCGTTTGCCTGGATTGTTTTTCAATTGTACCAATTACTCAGGTGGGTTACTAGACATATTTTATAATCTTGGGGCGTATTTTTAACATATCTTAATCATTTCTCCTAAATATATCAAAATCCTCAGGGGGTCCGGGAAATGAATGGCTCACTTGTGTAAACAGTAAAAAAAATTCGGCTGTCATACTTGGATCAGGCATAGATCCAAGTATAACAGCCGAACTATTTAAGTCCGTTTATTTGTTTTCCCTCATTCGGACTCTCTTACGGAATACGGACGGCGTAATGCCGGTGATGCTTTTAAATACCCGGTTAAAATGAGTCACATTAACAAATCCCACTGATCGGCTTATTTCCGTTATCCGATCCTCTGTCTCCATCACCATTCTCTGGGCGTTCAGTATGCGGGTAGTATTGATATACTGCACCACTGTCTGATTTGCATATTCCTTAAATATCTTACACAAATAGGGCGGTGAGATAAACAACAGGTCAGCCAGCTTCTGAAGCGTAAGATCCTCCTGGTAATGGTAATTAATGTAATCCATGATTTCAGAAACACAATCCGTATTCTTTAACTTTTCAGCACCTGACATAACGGATTTTTCAAGCATGGTAAGCACCATTGTATTTAAAATAGATTTCATATATTCTTCCCGGTATTCTCCCGCCCTGTCCTGCTCCTCCATGAACATCTCCATGAGAAAATGCATCCTCTTGTTGGATTTGGCATCCATGCGATAAATACCGGTGCCTGCGGACAGTTTTTCCCGCAGTTCTTCAGAACTGATTTCATGTTCACGAAAGCAGATCAGGATCCGTTTAAACGCAATGTCCTTCCCGCTATATGCACAATGCATGATATAAGGAGAAAACAGGACAAAATCCCCCTGTCTGGCAAAATACGGCTGGTTGTTAATGACAAAATGGCGTTCCCCTGCTTCCATATAGTAGATTTCATAATAACTGTGGTAATGTGCTTTTTCTATATTGTCATTTACTCCACAGACTCTCTCGCAGGCCATTGATTTTCCCTGCTCCATCAAAATTCCAGCGTGGTCAACCATGTAATCCTCCACCAAACGTAACGTCTTTGCGCCATCTGTAAGGGTCAGCTTTGCAGAACAGTAAAATATTCAGGGTATTGCCGGAACAGGTCCCCTTCCTCATCCATTAATTTACACAAATGATCCTGAAGGATCTGTTTGGCTTCCTCTGCCTTTTTCTTTTCAAGGGCATTCACCAGTTCCACATGCTGGCGGATGGAGTTTTTCACGTTATTGATATCCCAGGTTGTCATTGTCCGCATCCGGTCATAATGACTGTTCCTGGTTTTCAAAATTTCCAGAAAAAGCGGATGGCCTCCGATCAGGAACTGGTCATGGTGAAACTTGTCATCCAGGGCAAAATACTGCAAATTCAAATACTGCTCGATCATCTTTTCCTGCTGTTCGATCAACTCCCGCAGCTGCCTGTAGTCATCTTCTGTGGCCCGTTCCACAACGCTGTTTATGTTCTCCAGTTCCAGCAGATAACGAAGCTGCCGTTCTTCCTTTGCCCTTTCCCGGTCGATCTTTGTCACCACTGTCCCGTATTGGGGCATCATGGAAACAAGGCCTTCCTTTTCCAGTTGTAAAAACGCCTCCCTGACCGGTGTCCTGCTCACTGTTCTCTCCATCAAAATCGTCATAGATGCCGCAATCTCACTGGCGCTCATGATCGACCCTGGAGCCCGCTCCAGCCAGCAGATCTGTCCCCGAAGGGTCGCGTAAATATTCTCCTGCATGGTATGGCGGTCCTTGACAACAGGCGCTCTCTGTCCATTCATCATCACAATATTCCCCCGAATCTTATTTGGCAAAGTGAAACTGCTGTCCAAGCCACTGGCAGCACAGGTAAAACCATGTTCTCGGATGCGGATCCACTTCTGCACCGGGCCTGCATACCTCTTCTGTGCACATGGACAGCCCATGGGCACCTGTGGGATACAAATGACATTCGTAGGATACTCCGGCCTGCTGGAGAGCATTGATCAAAACCAGGGAATTCTGGACCGGAACCACTGCATCATCCACGGTATGCCAGATAAAACAGGGCGGCGTATCTTCGCTCACAAAGTTCTCCAGGCTGAATTCTTTCCAGCTCTCTCCCCGCTTTTCGCCTGTTATATTCTCAAAAGAGCCTTCATGGGCATACTCCCCGGCAGATACCACGGGGTAACACAGGATCAAGGCGTCCGGGCGGTTCCATCCCTTATCTTCCGCAATCGGTGCTCTGTCCCGCAGCGTTCCCATGCTCAAAGCCAGATGCGCGCCTGCGGAGAATCCCAGAACAGCCAGCCGGTTCCGGTCCACTCCCCACACATCCCCGTTCCTGCGGATCGTGGCAACACATTCAGAAAGTTCCTTTAAGGGCTGGTATCCCCGCGCTTTATCCGCCACTGAATACAGAAGCAAAAAGACCTGATATCCCTGGGCAAGCCATTCCTGTGTCACCGGGTCCATCTCGCGGTCAGATAAAAATCCATATCCGCCTCCCGGGCATACCACCACACAGGGCCTCTCGTCAAATTGCGGCCAGCTTTCTGACTTTTCGTGGAGATAGCCCCGCATAAGTGCACCTTCCTTGCCAATTTGCATTTCAAAATATCTCATTGTCTCTCCCCTTACTGGTATGTTATCCTAACATGTCAACTCTTTTGATTGTACCACAAGTATCCCAATTTTGCAAAGAGCTTTGCTTGTCTTATTTCTTTTCCACATCCGTATAATACAGATGCCTGGGAAGTCCGTCTGTCATAATAGGAGTCAGCTCCGCCTGGATCAGGGGGCGTATGTAGTTTACAAATTCTTCGGTCACGTAATCTCCATCCCTGTTGATCCACTCCCGCGGAACCTTCTTTTCCACATTGGCTACCTTGTGGACATCATAGATATCCGTCACGCAGATATAGGGATCATCCGACACCCGCTTCAGTATGATCATCTTGCCGGTCTCCCCCTCAAAGGCTTCCTTTACCGCGGCGCCTCCAACCTGGAACGCCTCCGTGATATCCACCCTGGACACAATATGGGACGCACACCTTTGAAGGGAGTTAAACTCAATGGCCCTTGTCTTGCACCCCACTTCCCGGTTGATCTTTTCCGCCAGATATCTGGCCGTACCTGTAAGCTGCTTGTGGCCAAATGCGTCCACAAACTCAATCCCCTCCGTGAGTTCGCACACATAACGGCCGTCAGCCAGCTTCACGCCCTCGGACACGGCCACCACCACTGACTTTTTGTGCCTGTGAAGCTCCTCCACCTTTTTCATAAAGCTATCCACATCAAAGGTGACTTCGGGAAGGAAGATCATATCCGGGCCTTCACAGTCCTCACACTTTGCCAGGGCCGCCGCCCCTGTCAGCCAGCCGGCATTGCGCCCCATGATCTCCAGGATTGTAACGTTCTGCTGGTCATACACCAGTCCGTCCCGGATCACTTCCTTTGTTATGGCCCCTATATACTTTGCCGCACTTCCGTACCCCGGCGTGTGGTCCGTGGCCGCCAGGTCATTGTCAATGGTTTTGGGCACCCCCATAAAGCGGATCCTGCTGCCGTTTAAGAGGGAGTAATCTGACAGTTTCTTAATGGTATCCATGGAGTCGTTGCCGCCTATGTAAAAGAAAAACTCCACCTCCAGCTTGTCCAGGATAGCAAATATCCTGTCATAGATCTCCCGGTCCTCGCAGATCTCGGGGAGCTTGAAGCGGCATGAGCCAAGGTAAGCAGAGGGCGTCCGCTTTAACAGTTCAATATCCAGGTCCGTCTTAATGTGCTCCGACAGGTCCACATACCGTTCCTGCAAAAGCCCCTGGATACCGTGAAGCATGCCGTACACCTTCTTGGCCCCCCTGTCTTTAGCCGTCTTATAAACCCCTGCCAGGCTTGAGTTGATCACCGCCGTAGGTCCTCCGGACTGCCCTACGATCACATTACCTTTAACCTCTGTCATAAGAATACCTCCCATATTTAATTGTAAGCGCTTACAAAACTACTTATATTTTAATATAAAGAAAAAAGAAACGCAAGGGGGGAATCATATTTATTTGCGGAAATTTTTCCTGCGGTTTTCCCGGAGGGAAATCCGCAGGGCAGCCATCCCACTGCGCTGCCCTGCTCTCCCCACTCACTCGTCCAGATGACGGCAGTCATTTAACTCCACAAGGCGGCAGGTATTTGTGCCGGGATCATAGTCAATGGTGGTGATGCTCACATTGCTGACCACGATCTCCTTGGCCTCGGGCTGTCCTTTTAACAGGTGGACAATAAAGTGGGCCAGAGTACCTCCGTGGGCCACCACCGCAGTATCCCCCTCAATATCCCGGCGGATAATGTTCCAGGCCTCCTGACATCGGCTGTCCACCTGGTTCAGCGTCTCGCCTCCGGGCGGAGCTACGGTGGCAGGGTGCTGCCACCATGATTCATACAGTTCCCGGTCCGTGGTAAGTATGTCCTCCGCCCTGCGCCCCTCCCAGTTCCCATAGCCGATCTCCACCAGCTGAGGCAAGGTGTGGATCGGCACGTTCTGAGCCGCCGCAATGGCCTGGGCCGTCTCCATGGCCCGAAGCTGGGGGCTGGAATAGATGGCGGTTATGGGACGGTTCTCCATGCCTTTGGCCAGGGCCTGGGCCTGCATTTTGCCTGCGGCATTCAGAGGAATGTCCTGCCTTCCCTGGATCTTTCCTTCCACATTCCAGTCTGTCTGTCCGTGACGAATTATATATATCTTCATTTGTATTCTCCCCTTACAGTTCTTCCAGGCTCCATCCATCCCTTACAGGATTGTGTCCCAAAGCTTGATCCCCGCCTCCATCAGCAGGGTCTGCCTGTCCTTCACCATGTACCGTGATGGCATTCAGGGCCAGCTTCATGATGTCCTTGATCTCATCCTCCGTCATCTTCATCTTGGCCGCCAGTTCTTCCACTGAGGCTTCACGGCCCAGTTCAGCGGCCAGCATCTGGGATACGGTCTGGAGGACATTCACCCTGGCAGCCATATTTTCTTCAATCTCATGCTCGGCCTTCTGCTCTTTCAGGGCAAGTTCCACCCCTTCCTTTACGCGGCGCTCAAGCAGGCCCTCCCATTCCTCGCTGGCATCATATTCCACGGCCGCCAGCATAAGGGCTGTGTTGGCCTCCTGCACAATGTCTGACATGGGCAGTTCGCTGCCCTGGTATTCTGCCACCAGGTCCAGGACCTTTTTCAGGCTGCCCTCCACCAGGCGGCTCCTGGCATCCCCATCTCCCCGGGCTGTTTTTTCCAGAAGGACAGATTCCTCCTCCAAGGTCATGGGCGCAATATCCCCGATCTCCTCCAGATACATTTCAAAAAAGTTTTCAGCCATATATTTATTCAGTTCCTTTCACTCTGTTCCCTTTATTGTATTTAATAGGATAATCCATCCCCCTGTATAAGTCAAGAGATCAGGAAGAAACCTCTTTACAAACACTTGTGATACGTGATAAGATAGGCATAGTTTATAAGGAGGACTTAATAATGGATATCAACTATGAACTATATAAAGTATTTTACCATGTCGCCATCACACTGAGTTTTTCCGAGGCTTCCAAGCAGTTGTTCATCTCGCAGTCAGCGGTCAGCCAGTCCATTAAGGTCCTGGAGAAAAAGCTGAACCAGCCCCTGTTTATCAGAAGCACTAAGAAAGTACAGCTGACCCCGGAAGGTGAGATCCTTTTAAAACATATTGAGCCTGCCATGAACTTGATCAAGCGGGGGGAAAACCAGCTGCTGGAAGCCCATACCCTAAACGGCGGCCAGCTTCGCATCGGCGCCAGCGATACCATCTGCCGCTACTATCTGGTCCCCTACCTGAACCGGTTCCACAAGGAGTTTCCCAATATCCATATTAAGGTTACCAACCAGACCTCCATTGAGTGCGCCCGTTTTCTGGAAAATGGTCAGGCTGATTTTATTGTGACCAACTATCCCAACTCCGCCCTGGCCGGAAACATGCACACCCGGGTCATCAACGAATTCCATGATGTGTTTGTGGCCAGCAGGTCCGCCTTTCCTCTGGAAGGCAGGAAGCTCACCCTGGAGGAGTTGCTGGACTATCCCATTATGATGCTGGACCGGAAAAGCACCACCAGTGAATTCCTTCACCAGATTTTCCAAAAAAGCCAGCTGGACCTGGTTCCCGAGATCGAGCTCTCCAGCAACGACCTGTTGATTGATCTGGCCCGCATCGGCCTTGGGATCGCATTTGTGCCTGATTTCTGCATCCCTGCCCAGGATGAGAATCTGTTTATCCTGAACCTGAAGGAGCAGCTTCCCTCCCGCCAGATGATGGTGGCCTACAATGAAAGCCTGCCCGTATCCCAGGCTGCCAGACAGTTTATGGATATCCTGCAGTAGAGCACGCCTGGTCCGTCCGGTCCCAGAATGCGTTTACCGCCTGCCCCACATTATAGCGGTTGACCACCGTATAGGTCCCCCACTCCCTTGGAAACAGGGATACACACTGGGGATTCAGGAAGCGGTCGTCCAACAGGGCGATTACCCCCTTGTCCCTGATGGTACGAATCACGCGGCCTGCGGCCTGCATCACCTTATTCATGCCCGGATACTGATAGGCATAATCAAAGCCGCAGCCGCCCTGCTCATCAAAATAATCCCTCAGTATCTCCTGCTCCGTGTTCACCTGGGGCAGGCCGGTCCCAATGATAATGGCCCCAATAAGGCGGTCCTCCTTTAGATCGATCCCTTCTGAAAAGATCCCGCCCATAACGCATAGCGCTGCCAAAGACCGGTCCCTTTCCTCCTCGAAATGCTTCAGGAAATCTTCCCTCTCCTCCTCGGTCATACGATTCTTCTGGGCGATCCAGGTAAAATCCAAAACATGTTCTTCCTGCCGCCGGCCAAGGATCTCTCCTATCTCATTCAGATATTGGTAGGATGGGCAGAACACCATATAATTCCCCTGTCTTCCTTCCACGATCCGGCATATATAATCCGCTATTTTCTCATACTCCCGCCTGCTGCGCCTGCTGTACCGGCTGCTCACATCACTGGCTGCCAGTACCAGGCGGTTTTCCTGGGGAAAGGGGGACTTTGCATATACGGCATACTCTTCCTGGCTGCCGCTGAGCAGTTCCTTATAGTATTGGATGGGCAGCAGGGTCGCGGAAAAGAATACGGTGCTCTCCCCCCTATCCAGACATTCCTTCAGGTTCAGGGACGGATTGATGCACAGGAGCTTTACCATAAACTGTCCGTCAGGAAGAAGCCTGGCATAGATCCGATAATTGTCATCCAGCCTGTCATAGACATATAGAAAATCCCTTGCAGCAAAATAAAATTCCAATACAAGATCTCTGTCCGGAAACTCCACGTTCTCGTTCATAAAGGTTTCCAGTTCCCCGAACAAAGACATGAGCTGCAGCGCCAGAAGATTCACATCAGGGAGAAGTTCATAGTCACTTCCCAGGACCTGCCTGTGAACGATCCCCTCCTCGTTCCCTGACCCATATGCCCGCTTCAGCTCCAGAAACTTCTGGTTGCACTTGTCCAGCTGTGGCAGGACACGGCCTGCTCCTGGCTGGGATTTTAAAATCCGTTTTACTAAAAGCACGTCCTCCTTTACAAGGCTGGCGCTGTACATTTCCCTGGCTCTTGGCACCAGGTTGTGGGCCTCGTCCACCAGGAACAGATACCCCTGTCCCGGCTCCCCCTCTGAAAAGTACCGCTTCAGCCTTACATTTGGATCAAACACGTAGTTGTAGTCACAGATGATCCCATCCACCCAGTTGCTGATATCCAGGCAGAACTCAAAGGGGCAGATTTGAAAGCGCTCCGCATATTCCAGCACCTTGTCCCTGGTAATGCCGTCCACTTCCCCAATGATCTCATAGACCGCATCATTAACCCGGTCATAATGGCCCCTGGCACGCGGACAGGACTGGGGATTGCAGTCCGGCTTATCCATGATGCACAGCTTTTCCTTGGCAGTGATGGTAACCGTATTAAAATACAGTCCCCCTCGCCTCAATATGGCAAAAGCCTCCTCAGCCACACTTCTGGTAATGGTCTTGGCGGTGAGATAGAACAGCTTTTCCCCGTGCCCCTCACCCATGGCCTTCAGACTGGGATAGATGGTGGAAAGGGTCTTGCCAACTCCTGTGGGTGCCTGGATGAACAGGTTGCGCTTTCTGGCAATGGAGCGGTACACATCCACAGCCAGTTCCTTTTGTCCTTCCCTGTAGGGATAGGGAAAAGGCAGCTCCTTAAGGCACTCCTGCCTGCGCAGGCCATGGTGGTAAAGGTATCTCGCCCACTTTACATACTCGTGGATCAGTCCCTGAAACCACTGGGTCAGGTTCTCAAAGTCCCTCTCCTCCCTGAACCGCCTGATCTCCTCCGTCTCTATGTTGCAGTAGGTGATCTGGATCCCAATGGTATCCAGATCATGGTCATGGCTGTAAAAATAGCCGTAACACAATGCCTGGGCCAAATGGACCGGGTCCGGCTCCTCCAGCCGGTCTACATCCATATAAATACATTTGATTTCATCGATCACAGTGCCGGCCGGTTCCGTAATGATCCCATCCGCCCTTCCCTCCACCAGGATCTCGAACATATCCTCCCGGACCCTGTGCTTTAACATCACCTCAGAGCGGTAATCGCTTCCCATACGCCTCTGTATCTTGCGGTGAAGCCTGCTTCCGGCCTGCATGGCCTCTTTCTTTGCCCCTGCTGTCCTGCGGTTATCCAGATCACCGTTTCGCATCACAAATTCCACCAGATTGCGTACCGATATCCTGATTGGCGGCTGCGCCTGGGTCTGTTCCTCCAATTCCCGCTCCTTCCTTGCTCCCCGGATGCCCAAAATTCAATGAAACATCCATACCTGTCATCTGTCCGTCCTTATATCCCACATATCATACCATAAAAAAGGAGGGATTGCAAACAGACGTTCGCAATCCCTCCCGGCCGCTGCCATCAGGCAGCCGTCTATCAGGCAGCCGTCTATCAGGCAGCCGTCACAGCTGCATGGGGTAAAATGGTGTCCAGGTATTCCTCAAACCGTTCATCGGCTCCGTTAAACTGGACTGTCAGTACCCTGGTGAGATCCAGGCTCAGTACTCCCAGAATGGACTTTGCGTCAATGGTTACCCTGTTGTAAAATACGTCAATATCAAAGTCACACCTGGTAGCTTCCTCTACAAACCGCTTTGCTTCAGCTATTGTTGGTAACATAATCTTCTTTTCTTTCATAGTTCAGTCTCCTTTTAGGGGCACCCCCTGATCCCTGTTGCACGGATCCGGGTGTCCATCAATGACAATTGGAAAGGTTGAAATATATATATCACTATTATATTCAATTGTCAAATTTCGTTTCACCCCTCGCCCCTGCCGGGGGGAGGAATTTTTATGTCCATTATCACCTAAACAACAAAAAAATCCGTTATTTTTTTGTAAAATAGTTCAGGACAGTTCCCAAATTTCTGGGGAACCATCCTGATTCTTATCCGCTGCAGCCTGATTTTGTTCATTGAATTTTAGCTTTTCATAGAAAATTCCGGCCCGAAGCCGTCATTTACCGCTTTAAAACAAGGTGCTGCGGCAGTCCGTTGACCATAAACGGCTGATAATCTCCCTGGATCAGCGGCTCCACATAGTTGACAAATTCCTGGGTCACATAACTGCCGTCTTTGTTCACCCAGTTCCTGGGCACCACCTTTTCATTGTTTGCGATCTTGTGCACATCATAGATACCTGCCGCGCTCATATACGGATCATCTGAAACACGGTCGATCACCACCATCTTACCGGTATCTCCCTCATCCGCTGCCTTCACAGCAGCGCCGCCCACCATGAAGGCCTCATTGATATCCACTCTGGACGCCATATGGGAGGCACTTCTCTGCAGGGTTGAAAGTTCTACGGACCTGGCCTTGCAGCCCAGTTCAGCAGCCAGGAAACCTGCCAGATAATCTGCCGTACCTGCCAGCTGCTTGTGTCCGAATGCATCCACATAATCGCTTCCGCCTGCCAGCTGGCACACGTACCGTCCATCCAAAACCTTGATTCCCTCAGAAACGGCGATCACACTGGATGGTTTTTTCTCAATAAGATCCTTGCATTTTTTAAGGAATTTATCAATGTCAAAGGGAATTTCCGGCAGGTAAATAAGATCCGGTCCGCAGCAGTCCTCAGTCCTTGCAAGAGCCGTGGAACCGGTCAGCCATCCCGCATTCCTTCCCATACATTCCATGATCGTGATGGTCTTGCGCTTAAAGGAAAGGCCCATGGCATCCCGTATCACTTCCTTGGTGGATGTGGCTATGTACTTGGCAGCGCTTCCAAAGCCAGGGGTATGGTCCGTCAGCGCCAGATCATTGTCAATGGTTTTTGGAACCCCCAGGAACTTCTGGTCATGGCCCTTCACAATGGCATAGTCTGACAGCTTCTTTATGGTATCCATGGAGTCGTTGCCGCCAATATAGATAAAGACTTCGATCTGCAGCTTATCCAGGATCCCGAAAATCTTTTCATAAAATCCTGGATTCTCATGGATGTCCGGCAGCTTATAGCGGCAGGAACCCAAAAATGCAGAGGGCGTCCGCTTTAACAGCTCAATATCCATGTCCGAGTGGATCTGAGTGGACAAGTCCACATACATTTCCTCCAACAGGCCTTCAATCCCATGGAGCATTCCATACACCTTGTGGAATCCCCTCTCCTTTGCCGTCTTGTATACCCCTGCCAGACTGGAATTGATAACTGCCGTGGGTCCTCCTGACTGCCCAACTATGATATTACGTCTTTTCCCCATACAATATCCCCTTTCTTAGTAGTATTAATAATGGCCGTCCGGCTCATCAAACTCACTCTCATCGTTCCCATCGCCCTCATATCCACCCATAAACTCCCTGGAGGATACCCGCTTATTGTCACGCTCCTGCTCTACCAGCTGGGATAACTGTTCCTTCACCGCCTCGCAATTCCTGATATTATGTATATCAAAGGCCTTCATGGTCTTGTCGCTGCTGTCCACATGGATCGTGCCCAGCCCAACGATCCTCTGCCAAAAGGACCTGCGCAGGGATAGGTCCAGAATGCGGTACAGACGCACCTCATCCTCATGTATATTCAACATACCCGACTTGATAAAAAGACGGTCTTCCGTCAGTCCATATACAGTAAAGGTCCAGGGCAGACCCAGCCAGTTTCGTTTTCTGTCTCTCCATACCAAATCATCACGTTTCATTTCCAGTTCCTCCTCTGAGCGATCCTGCCAATGTCTCTTTTCCTATTGTACTATAAATTCTCGCAAATTTCCATAAAAATCTCGCAAATGCATTCATAATTCTGCGTTTTTTCTCTTTTGTTTCCAATGTTTTCTTATAACTCATAAAAACGCTCCTATCTTCTGAACACATGAAAACAGCTGCCCAAAGGACAGCTGTTGATGATCTCTTGATGATCTCTGTTTTTCTATATCTCTGTTTCTTCTATACCCTCAGTGGACAAGGGGACACACGGTTTTGCACCACAGCTTTGCGATTCTGCGGCGTTACTGTCGCTCGGCGTATGTCCCCCTTGTCCACTGAGGGTAATTATAGTGTATGTATATCTCAATCCTTAAGGTTCTCCTGTTCAGCGTCTTCCTCCTGCTCCTCAGGCAATTCCACTTCTTCCCAGATAAAACCGCCGGCTGTTTTCTGGGCCCCGCTGAGGGCACATGACAGGCTTCTTCTGCTGATCTTCAGGCTTCTGCTGGCATGGGCAATGGAAAGGAACTCCCCAACCACCTCTCCGTCCGGGGTTTTTTGAAGCAATGGCCGCTTATCGTGGTTTCCTATTTTACTTGTAAGATCGATCTCTATGTTCTCCTTGGGAGAATCCACCAAAACCTTCCTCCACACAAATCCGCCTCCGGTTCTGCGCTCGCCGTGAGCCGCCCTGGCTATGGAGCCAATGGAAACTCCTGTGGCCTCATGGGCCGCCCTGGAGCTTTTGTAGTCTGCCAGATACACACCTTCTGTAGAATATTGACGATATACATAACCTGCACTAATTGTCCGACTCATCTGTAGTATTATCCTCCCGTTATTGTAAGATTGCCAAATGCACATAGTCATTATATCAACTATTGACTTCTTTGTCCAGACAACTCCTTACACGTATACCTCCCCCTATTTATAGTGTATTCGTTTTTGCGAAGATGTTTTTTTCAAAACACTACCGCCCGCTGTCTGCCTTTTCTCAAAAAGGCTTGTACTTGTTGCAAAAGTCATAGTAATTTTCCATTGTTTGTGATAAATTATATATATCAAACATTCAGCACGGAGGTAATGGAATATGTATGCAGAATTTACAGATGACCTGATTACAGGTAATGAGATGATTGATTCCCAGCACAAGGAGCTGATCAGCAAGATCAACGACCTATTAAAGAGCTGCGAGGAACGGTCCAACCAGAGCGGGGCGGCCAGGATGTTAAACTTCCTGGCAGACTATACAGACTATCACTTCAGGGAAGAGGAGGAACTCCAGGCTTCCATCAATTATCCTGGCATCAATGAGCACAAGGAGAAACACAAAGAGCTGAGGAACACCGTACAGGAACTCCACGAGATGCTTATGGAGGAGGAAGGTCCCACTGATGCATTTGTGGAAAAGGTCAGTGAAAAAGTCAGGGACTGGCTCTACTACCACATCCAGACCTTTGACCGCTCTGTGGCGGAATTCAAATTCATGAGGGACAACGCGGAGCGTATCTGATGTCCCCACATTCAAAACAGCCGATTCCAGGCACCGGACCAGGTGCTGGAATCGGCTGTTCTTGATTAAAAATCTACTCTTCCTCCGGCCTCTTAATTCCCACCGGTCTCACTGAGATTCCATTTATTTCCACATGTTCATTGATGGCAATGACAATACAGGGCCGCCCCTCTATCATCCTGTTTTCCACCAGATAGGTTTTATCCGGCGCAACCTTGATGCTCACATCCGGGGTCTTGATCTCAAAACTCTTTGTGTTCACCACGTTTGCCGCCACAAAGCTGGTTCCCGGGCCATCCTCCACTTGCGCGTACCGCTGTTCAAATTCTTCCAGCTTTTCCGGCGTTGCCCCATTGGTCTCCAGAAGCTTTTTCACCTGATACTTATCCAGGGTCAGGGGAACGGGCTCATCCTTTGTCTCCTCCACCAGCTCGGCCAGGTTCTCGTGAATGGTCTTCACCGTCTCAAAATCGCAGTTTTCTCCCAATGTCTCCTCCACAATGGCCTGGAAGGTTTCCTTCTGGCTCTTGGCCGACATGGGAACCACGCACCCCAGAAGCTCATCGATCAGGATCTCCGGCATCTGTTCCGGGTTCTTTGAATAATATAAAAGACTGTGGATATCCGTATTCCTGTCATTAAAGGCCGGGAACAGGAATCCCTGGTCCGGCGCCTCCACCAGCCAGTCCCTGCTGCGGTTCTCAATGGCATTGGTCAGGGGATTGTAGCTCAGCCCGGCCTTGGCCAGTTTTACCGGACAGATGGTGCACTGAATAAACTCATACACGTATTCGGAGGCGTCAAACATCTCCATTCCGTCCGTGGCCTTGGCCGGAATATCATACGCACAGTGGATCAGTATGATATAATAATTTTCACCATAGTCATAGTTTGCGATCACCTTATCATAAAACTCCTCCAAAACCCCATCATCCTTAAGCTGGCTGTCCCGCAGCTTCATAAGGAAATGATGTGTGCCTCCCTCGGCCTCGGTATGTAAGGGAAATTCCATATTGATCAGGTTCTTCCCCACCGTACCGGACAGGGCATTCCTGAAAATGGTAAAATACTTAAAGGCTTCCTCCTCGGGCAGGGAAAGGAACGCCTCCTTAAGTTCCGTCTTCTTATTCTTCTCAGCATCTACGTAACAGCCGCAGATACGTGTGATGGCACAGTTTGCCGGAGTAAAAAGCTTTTTTATTTCATTTGCTTCCTTTTTATTCATCCTGTCTCTCTCCTGTCCTTACCGCCTTGTCCCACACCAAAATGGACCGGACGGTTCATATTGACAGCTTTTATACTAGAACAGAATCTCCCATAAGTCAAGTAGCCAGTTTCCCGAACTTACCGGTCTGCTGAGAGTAAGGAAAGATTTTAACAGTCCAGGGTCACCAGTGTCCATCTCTCATTCTGCATCATGACAAAGCATGGCCGTTTGATTCTGAACCGGTAATATTTCTCAACAATATTCTGGACAACTCCGTATTTCATCAGGCTTTCACAGGGCGGATAGATGGGCATATGTAATAACTCCTTTCAATGGTTCGGTCTGCCTTGGCGTGCTGGCGCCAACGCCGGTTTTGCTCCGGGCATAATCAGGCGGGCGCTTTGCACATTTGCCAAAGGGATTCTCATGTCAGACACAGATATTACATTTTATGCAGCCTGTCCTCTAAATATGCTCAAACCACAGCTTCTCAAACTCCCGGGCCGGAAGAGGCTTGGAAAATACATACCCCTGTACCATGTCGCAGCCGATAGAGCGCAGGTACTCCACCTGCTCCGTTGTCTCAATACCTTCAGCCACCACCTGCACATGCAGCCGTTTTGACAGGTCCACCAGGCATGTGATCACATCCCTGGCCTTTGACCCCGTCATGTTGAGGAAAAAGGACCGGTCCAGCTTGATCGTGTCCACGTCAAACTCCTTTAAAAGTCCCAGTGAGGAATACCCAGAGCCAAAATCATCCAGGGAACAGTCAAATCCCAGCATATGCATCTGGCGGATAATGTCCCTCACCCGGTCAATCTGCTGGTTGTCAAAGAAAATGGATTCGGTCAGTTCAAACTCAATGGCTCCCCGCGGAATCCCGTACTCCTGCGCAATGCGGTAAAACTCATCCAAACAATCTTCCTTTGTAAAATGCTGCCTGGACAGATTCACAGAAACAGGGATTAATTCCCTGCCCTGCCGGATCCAGCCGCGGATCAAAGCGCATACCTCTGTAAACACATAGAGGTCCAGCCTGCATATTTTTCCGTTGCGCTCAAACAGCGGGATAAAATCCGATGGATAGATCACGCCTCTCTCCGGGTGGATCCACCGCACCAATGCCTCGGCTCCCTTGATCTTTTCATCGCCAAGCCTTACCTTGGGCTGCAGATACACATGGAAATCATGATTCTCAAGGGAATCCTCAAACAGGTCATTAAGCTCCTGTTCCTTTTTTAATTGTTCCGTCAGGCTCTCATCATAGAACACACATCCCTGCCAGAAATCCAGATCCCGGCCCCGGCAGGCAAGCCTCGTCCTGTCCTGTATGATCGTAATCTCCTGGGAGGGATCCTCCACCCGGCAGGCTCCCTGCCTGAAAGCCATATGGCAGCCGGGCAGGTCTGTGTTGCGGAAGGAATTGATGTCCTGGATCATGTTGTCCAGCCTGCCCTGGACCTCCTGAGGTGTGTTGGCCCTGATACAAAGGAAAAAATAGTCGGATTCGCCTCTTCCCACAAACTCATCCTTGTGCGGGCACACGTGCTGTTCCAGCACCTGGTATATGTAGCCCAGTATTCGGTTGCCTGTAAGGCTTCCAAACCGTTCGTTGATGAGTTTAAAATTCTTCACATTCAACAGCACCACCGTATAAGTACCCGGTTCCATCCCCCTGGCCAGTTCCCGGTACTTCAGCTGGAAAGCGGCGTTATTCCTTCCCCCTGTCACCGGGTCCACAAAGGCAAGGCGTTCCAGCTGCAGCCTGTGGATATGATAAAACCGGTATACGGCAAAAAGAAAAATAAAAAAGATAAGCATTGTGACCGCCATGATCACAAAGGACTGGATGATATAGCGATCGGCTCCGCCGGAAATAATATCAGAGGGGATAAGTGTAAAGAGGAACCAGTCATTGATCTCCAGTTCATTGTATGCCAGAAACAGATCCTCCCCGGTAACTGCGGTAAATTCCAGAATGCCGCTGCTGCCCTTGTGCATGTCAGACTGCATCTGGTAAATATCCGACTTCACCTTACTGTCCTTCTCTTTTCTGAATATATCATCCAGCTGGAGGAACGGCTTTAAATCAGTGGGTGAAATAATCACCTGGCCGGTGCTGTCAACAATGCAGCTGATCACCTGCCCGTTAAAACTTTTAGAGGATATCATAGCCTGCATATTTTCCTTGCTTCTTATCCCAACCAGCACATCCTCCACCTGATTATCCCTGTAAACGGGAACGGAATAAAAAATGCTCCGCCCTCCCAGATAATTGGCACTTACCTTTCCCAAAAAAGAGGACTGGATGCCGGGTATCTTTAAATAGTCTTCCGGTGTCAATTCCCAGGAAGAAAGGTTAGAGTCGGAAGAAATAAAATTCCCCTGTCTGTCCATGATGATCAAAGGATCACATTCCAGTATGCGGGCTTTACGGTTCAGAAATTCAGTGATCGACTCCTCTTCCTGATACATTGTCAGGCGGGAAATGGAATCTGACACCATCTCCAGGTCGGTCATCTTATTGATCATTGCATCCCTGATATCCCTTGTAAGCTGTGATGTCACATCATACAGGTATTCCTGGGTGCTTTGGTTTAACACCACACGCAGTCCTGCCGCATTCCAAATGGATACCGCAAAAACAAAAACCAGGGCTACAGATAACAGTATCATCTGCACTCCCCGGAAAAAAGGCTTTTGATCATCAGGAAATCTGTTTTCTATCTGCTTCATTTCCTTTTGTTCTCCATTATCTTAAAGTGTACTCTGTTTTATTTTAAAATACGGCACAGGATAAATCAACATACGATTTGTGTACGTAAGCATATAGTATTCTGGAAAATCTATGATATAATAGAGTGTATTCCCGGAGTCCTGGCCCCCATTCCTGCGGCTGATTTTCCGAGAGTGCATTAGAGACATTTGGAGGATTTGTTAATGGAGAAAAAAAGAACATTATACGAATACCTGTACCAATGCCTGCGCGAACAGATCCTGACCGGTTACCTGGGTTATGGGGATACCCTCCCTTCCCTTAACCAGTTGTGCGATATCTATCACGTGGGGATCAGGACAGCAAAGGATGTATTAAAGGATCTGAAGGATGAGGGCCTGATCCGGACCGAGGAGAGAAGGCCTTCCGTAGTTATATACCGTCCCTGTACCGGTGCGTTAAATGAGGCGGCCATACAAACTGTCATGGAGAAAAAGACCTCGATCCTTCAGGTCTATGAAACCATGACCCTGCTGATGCCCTGCCTTTTTTCCTTTTCCGCCCAAGTGTGCGGCGCAGAGACGCTGGAGCACTGTTTCCAGCAATTAAAGAAAAGCAGCAGAAAATCCCTGCGGATCCGCTGGAAAGCCTCATCCGTTGCCCTCCACAGCCTGCTGGACGCATCTGATAACCTGCTGTTCAGGGATATTTTCACAAGCCTTGAAATCTGTGCTCGGGTACCGTTTTTCCTGGACTGCACCCAGTCTGAGTTCTTTGCGTCCGCTTATAAGGATTACAAAGATCCCATGTGGATGATGGATGCTGTGAACAGAAAACATCCAAGGGAGATCCATCGCTGTTTTACCGGTATGTATCGTTCCATCACAAGCGCGGTCAGACAGTATCTGGATGACCTGTCCTCCCACATGACGGTTCCCATAATGGATGATCCCGATTACTACACCTGGAGCGCGGAACAGGGAAGGGACCATTACTATATGCAGATTACCCGCGATCTGATCGATAAGATCGGGACAGGCTATTACAAGGACCGTTCCTTTCTTCCACCGGAGGCGGCACTGGCTGAGGAATACCAGGTCTCTGTGTCCACCATACGGAAAGCCCTTGCCGTGCTCAACAAGACCGGTTTCTGCCAAACCTACAATGTCAGGGGTACCCAGGTGACCCTTTTTAACGATGACGCCACACTGCAGTGCATGAAGAACAAGGTCTTTAAAAAGGACACACTGCTGTATCTCAGCGGACTTCAGTTCATGGCCATCGCAGTGTACCCTGCCGCCGTTCTGGCATTTGATTTCATTGACAGCGCCAGCATTGAGCGCCTGAAACAGGATATGAAAAAAAACAACGTCATTCCCCTGGACCTGCTGGTGCAGTGTATCATAGACCATCTTCCCCTACAGCCCTACAAGGTAATCCTTACAGAGGTCAAAGAAATGCTCCACTGGGGTTATTACTATTCCTTTTACAGCGAGGGGCTGAACGCAGCAGACGCATTATACCAGAAAAGCATGAAGGCATTCCGCTGTCTGGCTTTTGGTGAAAAGGAACGGTTTGCGGACCAGCTTTCCCAATGCTACTGCCATATGCTGGAATTTGTCCGCAATTTTCTCACAGGCTGCGGCCTTCCGGAGGCTGCCGTCCTGGCAACGCCCCATCCCGGAACTTACTGATCCCGGACATTGATGAGCGGAGACATTACTGGGATATTACTGTAGGCTGACATTGCCGATAGGGCTTGATGAGGATACGGCCGCATGCTATAATGTATCTCTCATTACCATCATATAAAAACACAGGAGGTTTCATATGGACTTTATTTATGAGAAGAATAGGATCATGCTGCCAGGAGACAATGGCGCCATTCTTGCCGAGGTATCATTCCCGGACGTGGATACGGATACGGTCAATATCGACCACACCTTTGTGGATGACTCTCTGAGAGGACAGGGGGTTGCCGGCAAACTGATGGAAGCAGCTGCAAAACAGCTTCGGGAAACCGATAAAAAAGCGGTTCTGACTTGCTCCTATGCCGTGAAGTGGTTTGAAAAGCATCCTGAATACAGCTCAGTGGTGAAGGGCTGATCACCTGACATCAACCTGATGTCACTTTCCAAAAACAGATTCTTCCTTGATATCCAGACGGCTGCACCATTCCCTCATCTTTGACTCATCATAATATGAAACAGAGAAGTCGTCCAGGGAGAGGCCGATCTGGATATCAGTCTTAATCGTGGCCAGCTGTTTGGAGAGCATGGCAGCCGCTTCCCCGCACACCTCGCCCTCTTCGGTCTTTGTCAGGGCCTTGTACGGGGAACGGCTGATCCCAAGACCATTTTTCCAGAAGTCCTGCAGTTCTTTTAAAGCTGTCTTATCCTCCTTTACATCATGAATGGCCTCATAGAGATCCTCCACACTTTTGTATTCGTTCAAAAGGATCGGCGCAGCGCTTGCCACCCCCTTGACTCCCGGGATATTATCTGAGGTGTCCCCCTGGATCCCCTTTAAGTCGGTTATCTGGCAGGGCCATACCCCTTCCTCCGCAAATACGTGCTCTGCTGTGAACTCAAAGGTTTTTTCCGGCAGGTTGACGCTCCTTTTATCCAGGCCGTAGGGAGCATAATATTTATTGTACAATTCATCTGCTTTTTCCTGTTTGGACTGGACCATCCAGGCTCTTACATTGTGCTCGTCACTGACAAGCTGAAGGTAATCGTGGTCTTTTGTCATCACCACCATGGGGATCTGATCCCTGAATTTCATCACCAGACTGCCTGCATAATCATCCGCCTCAAACTGACTGTCATATAAGACCCGAAACCCTGCATCCTCCAGGATTTGTTCAAGGAGTACAAACTGCTGTTTCAGCGGTTCCGGCGTAGCGGACCTGGTCCCCTTATAGTCCGGGTACAGCTTCCTGCGAAATGTATCCCTTGTTTTATCAAACACAAAGGCAATGTGGTCCGGCGCCTGTTTTTTTAGCAGGGAGGCTGTGGCCTTCAGCACGCCGAAAATCCCATTGGTATACGTACCGTTCTCTGAATGGAGTATTTTATCGTAGTGTTTCTGCCTCTCCTCCTCGGTCTTTGCAAACATGATTTCCCTTGGCAAAACAGCATAATAACAGGTTGACAACAGGGAGGAGCCGTCAACGATCACAAATTTTCTCTCTGACATATTCATTCCATCGCTTTCATTTTAGTCACAGTCCAGTATATCTTTTGCCCGCCCCACCGTCAATGCAAAAAATTCCGGGCCGGATCCCCGGCCTGAATCCCCGGCCTGAGTCCCCGGCCTGGATTCAACAATGCCAGGTCAGTTCACCTGCGGGCACCACAACATACTCATCCGCCCGGGCTCCCATCCTCATGATCACATTGCGGATCCCCGCCTGAATGATCATCCTTGCACATAAAGGACATGGTTTGGCCCTGTGCACGGAATTGTCCATGGGATTGACCCCTGCCAGATAAAGGTCAGCACCCATGGTCTGTTCCCTTGAGCAGTTTAACAGCGCATTCTGCTCCGCATGGACCGCACGGCAGATCCCATATCCCTCTCCCTGGTGCATTCCCAGTTCGATCCTGGGACATTTCCCTGTGTCACAGCAGTTGTCATACCCTCGGGGCGAACCGTTGTAGCCCGTGGAGACTACCACATCATCCTTAACAATCACGGCTCCGTATTTTCGTTTAATACAGGTGCTCCTGTAGGCAAATGTCTCAGCCACATTCAGATATGTGTCTGTCTTTGAAATTCTCTGTATTCCATTGGGCTGTACCATGGTATCTGTTCCCTCCCCATAAGTTCAATGTACTCTCGGAGTCTCCGAGAGTACACATCATTTAACTAATATCTTATATCAAAAATACGGAACTATCAACTAATTATAACCCAGGAATCTGTAAGAAAGTCTTAATTGTTTTTATGTATCTTTTATTCCACGGACAAACTTTTGTCATACTTTTCCAGTAATATAGAACATGTACAAGGCACAAACCTTTTTATATATACCTTTCATACTCATGCCGCCGGGATCATTACTGGCGGCTCCCCTCTTTTTTAGGGTTTCTCGTCTATCTGTTCTCTGGCTTCCTTCAGCTTATCCCCCTGGCTTTCCTGAAGATCCATGGCACTGTCCCACAGACGGCCGGCCCGTTTCCGCTTTGCCTCCAGTGAACGGTTCTCATTTTCAATCATATCGCCAACATTTGCACCGGTTCCCATTCCCTTGCTTTCCAGCTTGTCAATGTGTATCCCGCCCATGTGTATCTCAGCTTCCTGCACCCGTGCATCCCCTTCCTTGTCCTGTGCCGCTGCGATCTTTTCAGCATGTTTTAAGTCCGCCGATGCCCCCGCAAGCCTGCTCATATGCTCCGCGTCCCGCTGCTGCCGGGTTTTGTGTCCATCATCTCTCCCCGGCTTCTTTTGATCGTCCTGTTCCACGGCCTGCTTTGCCTGGCTTGCATATGCATCGGAAATCTGATGGTCGATCTGCTCCAGCTGCTTTCCATAATATTTCAGCTGCTCTTTAATGTCCTCCACCTTTCCTCCGTTTTTAAGCGTGGATTCCACAAGGTCATTCCTGTTCTTTATGACCGCCTCCTTTTGCTTCCTCAGATTCTCGATCATACTCATCAGCTTGCCCTGGGGCGAAAGGTTCACCCGGTCCTTTTTCATATGCCCCGCCTTAGCTCTACCGCCATCCGGATGATTCCTGGCAACAGAGGCATTGATCCGGGCGGTATTGATAACAGAATGTCCAGGCTGCTGCATCGTAAGGTTAACTCTCATCTTAATCCTCCTGTTCTTTATGAGTACTCTTATTCATTATCGTACCATAGCCTGAAAAGTTTACTGTTTTTAATCCAAGAGAAGCTTTTTTACAGTTCATTGATGGTTTCGGTTACGGACAGATCTCCTATTCTTTTCGCCGGAGCATAAGCTGCTATGGCCGCTGCCAAGAGTACAAACACAAGTATGACCGCCAAATTGACAACGGGGAACCGCCAAACAGCATAGCTGAAATGGCTGGCAATAAGTTGATCGAACAGCAGCTTACTGCAGGGCACTCCCACCGCACAGCCGGCGGCGCAGCCCCAGAAAGCATAGGTAAAAGCTTCAGCAGCGATCATCCGGGTGATCTGGCGCCGGTCCATCCCCACTGCCCGCATGGCGCCGTATTGCTTGATCCTTGCGGATACGCTCATGGAAATGCTGTTTACAATATTCAACAGGGTAACCAGGGTGATGATTCCCAAAAATCCATATACGCAGGATACAAAAGCAAAATATGTGCCGGTGGTGCGTTCATCGCGCTTATCGTTAAATACATACCCACCGCCTGCCGCCCGCCCCAGCGCCTTGATGTCCTCATCGGTCGCATCACCTGTTGTCTGGATCATAATCAGGGAGTAATCCTCCACATCCGTCAGGCGGGTAAACGTATCCCTGGAGGTGATCAGTGTAATCTTGCCGTTAGTAAGGCCGTCACTGCTAAAGGGGTCATATTTCAGCAGACCGGCGATTTCCAGTTCACTGCCAGCCACCAGAATCCTGTCGCCAATCCTCAAGGGACTGTTCTGATCCCAGGCTGCCAGGACATGACCGCTGTTTCCATAAACCTTTGAAAGGCTGCTGCCCCGTGTTAACGCACGGTCCTTTTTAAGGCAGTCTAAATCGAAATCATCAAAGGAAATGATATCAACCGCACCGTAAACCGTGGTATCGCCCATTACTTCTGCAGGGACCCCAAGGCAGCTTTGACGGCCATAGACATATTTTACCCCCTTCATACCGCTGATGGTGCGGACCAGTCCGCCTGGGATTGAGTTGGAACCGTCACTGCTTGAAATATCCACGTCAGAGGTGCTGGCCGATTGCGGCATCACGTAGTTTACAAAGTTGATCAATACGGAAAAACTGAGAAAAAGGATAATGGTAAGGGCAAAGGACCCCGTCATCAGAAACAGGTTTTTCTTTGCCGATACCCCATGATGAATGCCCAGGGCTGTTTCGATTTTAAGAAAACGGAAATCAACCGCACAGCGTACCGCCTGCGCTCCTGTCCGCGCATTTTCCCAATGACCGGAAGCTGCCGTCACAGGCGATACGTTTGCCGCTCTTTTTGCCGGTGATCCTGCAGCAAGCAATACAGTGACAACGCCCACCACAATACCGCTGATCAAACCAACAATGCTGAACCGAAACAAGGGTATATGAGAAAATTCCTCACCCACAATAAAACGCAGGACGGCACACAGGACCCATGAGGCAAACGTTCCAAGTAAAAGACCAATGGGGACCGCGGTTTTACACCAATTGAGAGCCTCCAGCCTGATAAAACGATAAATCTGCTGTTTACTCATTCCGATGCAGCGCATCATACCAAAAAACTGTGTTCTTTGGGCCACGCTGCTGTTCATACTGCTGGAGATCATTAAAGCTCCGGCGATCAATACCAGCAGAAATAAAACCGCGGCAATCAACAAAAGGGATTGTCCCATTGCGCTGTTAAACAAATTTTGAACCGGCAGACTACCATGTTTTTCCAGCAGTCTTTCCTGCTCCATCCTGGCCCCCATCTCGGCCATACTGAACACAGCCGTTACCATAAACACGGAAAAAATAATACACAGCAGGGTCATACGGTTCTGCCGCCTGTGTACTTTGGCTGATATCGGGATCAGGCTAAGGTAACTTTTCATTCGCGGCACCTCCCCAAGTCGGACACCACCCCATCGGACACCTGCAGGATCCGGTCCGCTGTCTGTGCAATGCTCCTGCTGTGAGTGATCATAACTATGGTCTGCTCATATTTTCTTGAGGCTTCCTTGAGCAGAGTGATCACCTCGCTGGTGTTTTGGGAGTCAAGATTGCCGGTAGGCTCATCAGCGAGGATGAGCGCCGGCCGTGTGATCAAAGCCCGCCCGATCGCAACGCGCTGCTGCTGGCCGCCGGATAGCTGGCTGGGCAAATGATGGCGGCGCTCTTTTAAATTCAATACAGCAAGCAGTTCTTCCAAATACTTCTTGTTAGGTTTCTCATAATCAAGCAGGACAGGAAAGATGATATTCTGCTCCACGGTCAATTCCGGGATCAGATTAAAGTTTTGAAAGATGAAGCCTATATTCCTGCGGCGGAAAACAGTCAAGCTGCTGTCTTTCATGGAGAAAATGTCCCTGCCATCAATCAACACCTTGCCTGAAGTAGGCGTATCAAGCGCGCCTATCATGTTCAGCAGCGTGCTTTTCCCTGAACCGGACTCTCCGACAATGGCAACGAATTCACCCTTTGGGACAGAGAAAGCCGCTTGCTTCAATGCATGTACAGCAGCTTCCCCCCTTCCATAGGTTTTTGAAACATTCTGTACTTCTAACAGATCCATAAAGTCTAACACCTCTTTCTTCCTTGATCAGGAAAGAGTACCACATCAACATTACTGCCGGATGACACACAGCCTACAATTTTGTAGGAATCAAAAAATTGATGGTAAAAACCGTGCCGGCGCCCAACACACTGTCCACCTCGATGGTTCCCCTGTGCGCTTCCACAATTGCCTTTGCAAGGGGAAGCCCAAGTCCCACCCCCTGCGTATCTTTTGAAAAACGGCTGCGGTAAAACCGTTTGAAGATATAATGTATGTCCTCCGGGTGGATGCCGCTGCCATTGTCTTTCACAACAATCTGGACCATTGACGCAAAGCTTCTCCACTCAACAGAAACAGAATTTCCTGCCTTGGTGTGGTCCAGGGCATTTTTCACAATATTACCGACCGCCTCTGTGAGCCAGTTACGGTCGCACAGCAGTACAACCATATCATCTCCAAAAAAAGACAGTGTTTTTCCTTCCTGTCCGGCCTGAAAAGCAAAATGCCGTTCAATACTTGCCATCATGTCGGACACATTTTCAACTGTCTTTTCCAAAGTGATCGTCCCCGCGTCCAGCTTTGTGATCTTCAAAAGATTCTGCACAAGTGTCTCTATCCGGTCAAGCTCCTGTTCCGAAAGGGCGGCAAACTCCCTGATGGCCGGCGCATCCTCTGCATCTTCCCGCATGATCCCGTTATAGATATTCAGGGCGGTCAGAGGTGTCTTGAGTTGGTGGGATATGTCGGATATGGTATCTTTCATAAACCTTTTCCCTCGTTCCTCATTCTCGGCATGGGCGTTCAGGATGGACACCAGAGAATTGACTTCATGAAACAATCGGTACAGCTCGCCCTCGTCATCACAGTGGATCCGGGCATCCTCATCTCCCCCAATATATTCTTTGATCTGCGCGATCGCTTTTTCCATGATCTTATGCCGGTTCCTAAAATACAGGTACATGGCGGCAAGAACAAAGCTTTCCATGCAGACAGACAATCCCAGTACATACAGCTCCGCATATTCCACCTTCAGACCGATCAGGACAGCGGAAAGCAGAACGGATCCCGCGGCGGACAGAAACACCATACAAAAAAGATGCTTGATTTTTCGATCTGTGAATATTTTCATGGCTCTCCTCAATCCTCAGCATTCCATTTATAGCCCACACGGCGGACCGTCACGATCTTTTGCGGATTGCCTGGGTCATCCTCGATTTTTGTGCGTAACCTGCGGATATAGACCGTCAGCGCACTGCTGTCTATATAGTTTTCATCACAGTCCCAAAGTCTGCCCAAGATCTGCTCCGGCAAAAGGACGATATTCGGATTTTCCATAAACAGGCACAGCAGTTTGTACTCGCCGGCCGTCAGATCGATCATCACTCCGCTTTTATAGACCTCCCGCTTTAGCAGCTGTATCTTGATGCCATTGGAGCTTAGTTCCGTATCGGCCTGGTTGAAATTATCACTTCTGCGAAGAAGCGCATTGACCCGTGAAAGGAACACCGCCAGCTTAAAAGGCTTTGTAATGTAGTCATCACCGCCTATATCAAGCCCCATGATGATATCTGTCTCTTCGTCCGCCGCTGTCAGGAAAATGACCGGTACTTTGGAGGTCTGGCGGATCTTCCTGCATAGATCATAGCCGGAGCCATCAGGCAGGGATACATCCAGAATGACCAGATCATACGTTCCATTCATCCACAGCGTTTCTGCTTCTAATTTTGTCCGGGCAACATCAATCTCATACCCCTGTTTTCTGATGGCAAAGGACAAACCGCTTATTAAACTCAAATCATCTTCAACAAAAAAAATACGCCTCATTCTTTTCACCGTCCTTAACATGCATGCACTTCCGATCATCCCATTATAGTCCATTCATTGGAAGAGTACAAGAAAACAAGAAAAACTGGCATAACCGCAGCTATGCCAGTTCCCGATAACAATTGATTAGCCCAATGTCATAAATGCGTATCTGACCACAAATACCACAGATATCACCAGCGTCAGGGCTTTTACATCCTGCTTCCTGCCGGTCATAAGCTTCATCAGGCAGTAAGTGATCAGGCCGAATGCCACACCGTTTGCAATGGAGTAGGTAAATGGCATGAATACGATAGTGCAGAATGCCGGAAGGGCATTGCTCATCTCACTGAAGTCCACTTCCCTGATATTACCCAGCATCAGAATGCCGACAAAGATCAGGGCGGGCGCGGTTGCCGCTGCCGGGACAATGCTGACAATGGGAACAAAAAGGATGGATCCCAGGAACATAAACGCTGTCACAAGGCTTGTGAGCCCGGTTCTTCCTCCCACTGCAATTCCCGCACTGGACTCCACCACGGTCGTCACGGTAGAGGTTCCAACCATAGCGCCTGCCAGGGTGGAGACAGCATCTGACATCAGGGCCTGTTTCATCCTGATGACTTCACCGTTTTCATCGATCATTCCGGACTGCCGGGCGGCTCCCAGCAAAGTTCCGATGGAATCAAACATATTCACCAGTGAAAAACTGATAACCAGCATAGTCACTGTAAATACGGTTTCCATAAAATTGGTTCCTGCAAATAAGCCCGCGAAGTCCATTCTCATAAAGGAAACCTCTGCAAAATCCCTGAATTTCACCCCGATGTTCATATCCAGGTTTGAGAGGTGGGTGATACCAAGAGGTATTCCAATCAGCGTGGCGGCTACAATTCCTAAAAGAATGGAGCCTTTCACCTTTCTCGCATGCAGGATCCCCATTATGATCAGTCCGATCAGGGCAGTCAGGGCGCCGTTGATGAGCATCATATCCGCTCCCTCCAGCTTCCACTGTGAAAAATCCACCAGACTGACAAGGGTGGCCGGGTTTGAAATAATAATACCCGCATTCTTCAGTCCGATAATGGTGATAAACAATCCGATCCCAGGTGTGATCGCCATCTTGACCGCATCGGGAATGGATCTGATGATCGCCTCCCTCAGGCCGATCGCTGTGATCACAATAAAGAAAATACCTGAAAGAAATACAATAACAAGGGCCTGCCCATATGTATATCCCATTCCCAACACAACCGTATATGCAAAGAATGCATTCAGTCCCATGCCCGGGGCCTGGGCAAAGGGAACTTTTGCGTACAGTGCGCAGAGCACGGTTCCGATAAACGCCCCGATACATGTTCCGATAAATACACCATTTGCAATTTTCTCCGCCATGACCGGATCCCCCATGATCACGTACGGGTCAGATAAGATCTGCGGATTCAAAATCAGAATGTAGGCAATGGTTATGAACGTTGTGATTCCTGCAAGAACCTCCGTTTTAATGCTTGAACGGCTTTGAGATATTCCGAAAAACCTGTCTGCAAAGTCTGCCTTTTGTTTCACTACTATGTCCTCCATATCATTTTTTCTATCTGAACGTATCAACCTTCTGAGCGTATCAACAGTCCAACGCCGCTATCCCTGCCTTGTAGCCGGAATCTCATTGGCTTTTCGTTTCCACTCCCCTCCACCAATAAATACCTGATTACCAAAAAAAGAGTCAACTACAAAAGCCATGTAGTCAACTCTTTACGGTAGTTGGTAGAAACTCTGAGCCAATTCTCAGGATATACATAGTGAATAGCATTATTTTTTAATACAAAAATAATTATATATCCTAAAAGATTTTTAGTCCATTTGCCTTTTTATCAATAAATCACTTTATTTTTTGTGCACATTGTATATTTTTTGCGTTTTTTTATGATTTTCAGAAGGAATTACGCCGGATTACCTTCTTTTATCACTCAATCCCCAATGCTTCTTTTACCTGATCACCGATCACTCCGTCAACGGTGAGTCCATTGTCCTCCTGAAAGGATTGGACGGCCTCCTTTGTCTTTGTGCCCGCTATGCCGTCAGCTTCTCCACAGTCATACCCTTTGTCATTGAGGGCCTGCTGCACCTTTTTCACAAGCTCCTTGTCCGATGAGGAAGCCGACTTAGCGCCCGATGCAGCGGCGGAATCAGAGGCGTAAGGGCATACGCCGCCCGTATGTAAATGTGCGGGATGTCCTCCGCAATGGTAATGATAGGAGCCTAAGCCGCTCTTATTTTTATTATCCTTATGGCCTCCGTTGGAATCAGTCCTTCCCGAGTGCGCTTCTGCGGTGATGACCGAGTATGTATTGATGTAACTTACCGATGTTCCGGCCACCATGATCCCCAGGCCCATTGCAATGATTTTGTTTCTTATATTCCTCATATTCTCCCGCCCCTTTTTTTAATATTTTAAAACAAGTTACTGTATATAGCATAATTATAGCGAAATTGTCAAAATATGTAACCATGTGTTTGGAGTATTTTTATAGTCGATATTACGACTATATCTTGATGGGGAAGGCTTCTCCCTTGGGTGAGAACCTCTATAAAAACAGTTCTATCCTATCATCCTTTCTCATAAAGTTTATTAAATCACCTAACCTGCCCTTTTCAGGAGGATGTTCCATGAATCGTATCCAATACAGTATCCTCGCAAATCCGGATTCTTTTCCAGTTATACATTCCAATTGGTATCCCCCGGTTGCCGTTGCAAAAAAGAACTTACAATATGCAGAGATCCTCACGCCGGACCTTGCCTCTGCCGCCAGCGAAATGACGACCGTACACCAGTATCTGTACCAGTCCTGGACCCTGAGCAATGACTACAGGACCATCCGGCGCGTGATCCAGCGCATTGCCGTGGTGGAACAGCATCATTTTACGATCATCGGGCAGCTCATCGCTCTTCTCGGCGGCCGGCCGGAATGCCGTTCTCTGGAACCTGGCTCGTACTGGTGCGGCAACATGGTGGACTATGACTGTGACCTTCGGACTTTGCTGTCAAAAAATGCTGAATCAGAGCAGTTCGCAGCCCAGGCATACGCAGCCCAGGCAAAAGAAATCAACGATCCCCATGTTTCCAAAATGCTTGCAAGGCTGTCCCTTGATGAGAAACTGCATCACAAAATATTCAGTGATTTTTTATCTCAAATACCTGAGCAGCCCATCTGTTAACAGGATTCCTAAGGCAATCCATATTAGAAGTCATTGAACATTTCTGTTATACCGGCCGTAAGAATTTTGCGGAGTTGCAGCCTGGTATGGAAACTCCGCAAAATACGATTTTAACGCTTAGACCACTGCAATTATCTGCATTTACAAATGAATTAAAGAAATTAGGCTGTTAAGTAAAGCATTCAATTATAAATTAAATTATAAATTAAAGGCAGGCAAAAAACACAGCCTGCCTTTCTGAATCAGTTCTTTCTGAATCAATTCTTCCGCACATCTGCCAGAAAGTACGTTCCAAATACACTTCTAGTGGATTGCATCCTCAAAAAATTCGTATGCTTCTTTATCCGTAAATCCTTCATGCACAATCTTTCCGATTGCTGCCGCCATCTCCAGGGAGTGGGCGCTCTGGAAAATGTTTCTTCCCATGTCCACGCCGTGTGCTCCGCCGCTGATTGCATTGTAAGCCAGGGTCAGGGCTTCCTTCTCCGGAAGCTTCTTGCCTCCTGCCACTACGATGGGAACAGGGCATGCCGCTACAACTTCTTCAAAGTTTTCACAGTAATAGGTTTTAATGATGTTGGCTCCCATTTCAGCAACAATCCTGGTCGCCAGCTTGAAGAAGCGGTCCGTGCGCTCCATCTGTTTACCCACGGCCACAACGCCCATGGTAGGGATACTGTATCTCATTCCCAGATTGATCGCCTTTGAGAGGTTCTCAATACTGGACAGCTGTCCATCGGCGCCGATGAAGGTCTGGATCGCCATACAGTCTGCATTCATACGGATCGCGTCCTCAATATCAACCGCCAAAATTTCATGGGACAGGTCATCGTTCAGCATAGAGGAGCCGGAGGTGGAACGAAGGGCAATGCCCTTGCCGCACGCCGGTGTCACGCATGAGCGCAGAGCGCCTCTGGTCCCCATAAGTACATCCACATAGGGAATCAGCTTAGGAATCACCAGATCCAGACGCTCCAGTCCGGCAGTTGACCCCATAAAGTATCCATGGTCAAAGGCAAACATAACCGTGTTCCCGCTTTTGGGATTAAAAATATTGGACAAATGTTTTTTCATTCCCCAATCCAGGTTGTTTGCTCCCTTAACATAGAAGCCATCGTTATTTGCAAAGGGTACATCCACGTGGTAATCCTTTGCAACCTTTACACCTTCCAAATCAGCCATAACCAGAAATCTCCTTCCAATTCTTCTCCTATAAGTTCATACAATTTTGATTCATTTTTAACTTAGAAGTTATAATCATTCATATTATCTGCGTTAAATACAGTGCGTTCCGGCAGCAATACAACACCGTTATTTACCTCTGCGGTAGATGCGCCCTCAACCAGGCTGTCATTTGGCATAACTTCTACCTCACCGATGTCAGGAATATTAATCTTGTCGCCTACATGTACTTCATTGCCTGCTGCAAGGTAAGCTGCAAGGTAGCAGCCCATTGCGCCCTGTACGCCGCAGTCCCACAGTCCCCACTGCTCGATCACGCCGGCTGCACAGTAATCCTTAATGGACATAGGTGATGCAAAGCCTGTTATTGTAACATCTTCCTTGGTCAGTCCCTTGTTCTGAGCTGCCTTGCACTGTCCCGGAAGGGCGGTGGAGTCATTGCATATGATCAGGTCAATGTCAGAGTGTGCTTCCAGAATGGATGCGCCGATGGAAACCGCCTTCTCTGCATCCTGCTCTGAATAATAATTGTCAGGAGCTACATTTTCCCAGTTCGGGAAGTTTTCTTTGATATAGGCCTCGCCTGCTACCTGCCAGGAATTCTGATCGGCAACCGTTGCCTGTGAATAATGCCAGCAATATTTGATGGTATCATTTTTAGTATCTTTGCCGCGGTTGGTCAGGGAATCAGCACCCATATCAACCAGCATTTTACCTAACAGATCCGGTGTTCCCTGGCTGACCATAAGGGTACGTGCTGTATCGGAAACATCCGAATCCCATGTAACAACGGTAACGCCGGCCTCTTTTGCCTCTGTCAGCGCGGAGTCCAGTCCGGTTGCGTCAACGGATGAAATACAGATCGCATCCACGCCGCTGGCAACTGCGTTGTTGATCACGTTAACCTGGTCTGCAACCGCTGCATTGGCGCTGCCCTGGTAGTCAACGGTAAAGCCCCAACCCTTGGAATACTCCTGTGCACCGTTGTTGGCGGACTCAAAGAATGCGTTTCCTGTCAGTTTTGGAACAAAGGCAACCGTCTTGCCTGCAACATCTGCGCCTGCTTCGGGAGCTGCCGCCTCTGTCTTGCCGTCTTCCGCTTGAGCCTCCTCCGTCTTGCTCCCTGCCGCTTCTGTCTTTGCCTCTGTTGCGGGCGCCGCTGCCGTGGCAGCAGTACCGCCGCCGCAGCCTGCCAGTGAAACTGTCATTGCTCCTGCAAGAACCACTGATAACCATTTTTTCTTCATAACATTGTTCCTCCTTAAATTATTTATAATTGTGATTGTTATCGTATTTTCAGGGAAATTCCGTTCCCATAATACTTCTCTTCGTATCAAAGAAGATGCGCTGTCCGCGCTGTTACAATTTCTTCCTGCGGAACATGGCGATCACCTTCTGGTTATTGACCAGAGAGCGGCCAACCACCACCACCAGAAGAATCAGTCCAACGGGAATATCCAGGTACTGCTGGCTTACCTTGAAGCAGAGAGGGAGCCCGAATCTTAATACTCCGATCACAACCGCTGCCAATGCAGTTCCCAGAACACTTCCCTTGCCCCCGGTGCTCAAGGTTCCTCCCAGCACCACGGCTGTAATGATAGGCATGGTCAGGGTTGCTCCGATATCACTTTTGGCAGTGCCCAGATAGGAGGTGAGGACAATACCTGCCACCGCCGCGCTCATGGCCGACAACACATAGGTGCTCATGATCACCAGCCTGCTGTTGATGCCGGAATACTCCGCCGCATTTTGGTTTACGCCAATTAAGAAAATCTGTCGTCCGTATTTCGTCTTATGCAAAAGGATGTAGGCAATAACTGCCAGCACCAGAAAAATCAGCACCTGGTTGGGTATGACCCCAAACAACTTAAACTTGGTAATCCTGATAAAGCTGTCGGGAAACCCGTTGATCCCCTTATAGCTTTCAGTGGCCGACAAATTGGATACCAGCAGCGCAAGACCAGAAAACAGGAAGCTTCCGCCCAGTGTGACCACCATGGGCTGTACGCCGCAGTAAGCCACAAAATATCCGGACAGAGCACCGCACAGCGCTGCAACTATGATTCCCAGCCCTGCCGCAACCCAGATATTAAGTCCCCAGTCCTGCCAGGATACACCGAGAACAATGGAGGTCAGTCCTACAATGGAACCAGCCTGAATATCAATTCCTCCAGTAATCATGACAAAGGTAACAAATAAGGAAATGATACAGATGGATATCATATCATTGATGCTTCCGAACAGTACACGGGGCATCAGAAATTTACTGTTGGCTGTTGCGAATATTATGAACTCCAGGGCCAGAATACAGATCAGGACGGTCTCCCAGCTTTTTAACGCCTTTTTCATGACTGAACTCCTCCTTTTTTATCAGCGCCCATCGCTGTCCTCGCAGACAGAATCTGGTGCCGGTTCTTCAGGATGGCCCTGTTCTGTGTCACTGTATTGATCACCACGATCGTAATGAGAAGAATTCCGGTAATGGTATTGTCATAGTCAGAAGAAAACCCCAGGAATACAAGGATCCTGCTGATAGAAGACATAATGATTGCGCCGATGGACGCGCCGATCAGGCTGCCCTGGCCTCCTGTCAGGCTGATCCCTCCAAGAACACATGCCGCAATGGCTTTCATCTCGTAGCTGTTGCCCGCGGTGGGCGTAATGAAGCCGATACGCGATGTGTAGATCATGCCGGCCGCTGCCGCAAAAACTCCGCTTACTATGTATGCTGTGATTTTCGTCTGGGATGCAGGGATACCAACAAGGGTTGCTCCTGCCGCGTTATCCCCTACCGCGATAAAATACTTGCCCTTTTTAGTCTGCGTCAGAATCATATGCCCCGCGATCACTACCAGGATTGCCACCGCATAAAAGGTGGTGAGCTGTCCCGCGATCAGGGTATTGGACATCCTTGTATATTCGGCGGGAAGGTTTTCCACCCATGCTCCTTTTGTAAATACGTAAATCAGGCCGCGGACAACACCATTGACGCCAAGGGTAAATATAAGGGATGGAATCTGAAGCACCGACACTCCGAACCCGTTGACAAATCCAATGATTGCTCCGATAGCCAGCGCTGCCAGAATGGCCACGGCCCAGTTGGAGCCGTCCCTCAGCAGCGTTGCTCCCACTGCCGCCGACATGCCCAGAGTCGCGCCCACCGAAACATCGATCTCACCTGTCAGGATAACAAAGGCGCTTCCCACCGCCAGCAAAGTAAACACCACACTGTCATTAAAGCAGTTCAGGATCGATGTGGGCTGCCAGAAGCTTGGATTTACACAGCCTACAATGAATATCAATGCTGCCAGAAATAAAAAACTGCTCATTTCATGGGTTTTCATTATTTTCTTCAATTGATTCATGTCTCTCCACCTGCTTTCATTCTTCTGTCACGCCAAAGGATGCCGCCATCAGGCTGGCCTGGCTGATTTCCGCCCTGGTCAGTTCGCCCTTGATCCGCCCGGAAAATACGACCACCGCCCGGTCCGAAAGCTCCACGATTTCTTCCATATCGGAGGAGATAAGCATAATCGCCACACCCCGGGCCTTCAGTTCATGAATAATGGAATACACATCTCCTCGCGCCGCCGCGTCAATACCACGGGTGGGTTCATCCAGGATCACCAGCTTGGGATTGGTTGAAAGGGAACGGCCGATAATGATCTTCTGCTGGTTTCCTCCCGAAAGGCTTCCTGCTGTCTGATCCTGCCCCGTAACCTTGATGCGGAAGTCGTCAATATATCGGCCGGCCACTTCCTTCTCGGCTTTTTTGTTCAGAAAGAATCCTCCCATCTTCTTATCTCTTAATAAGGAAGATGTGGTGTTGGCAGCCACATCGCTGATGGCGAATAGTCCGTTGAGTCTTCGGTCCTCAGGCACATAGTTGATTCCCGCCTCCAGAACTTGTGCGGTGGAGCATCCTGTTATATCCCTGCCATCCAGAATCGCCTTTCCTCTTAAAACCTTGTCTCTTCCAAATATGGTTGTGGCAAGCTCCGTACGTCCGGCGCCAACAACCCCGGCCACTCCCAGCACCTCACCCGGGTACACCTTAAGGTTTACATCCTCAAAACCATAGCCGGTGTAGCCCTGAAGCTCAAACACCGGCTTCAGTCCCTCATAATTAAGGGTTTTCTCCTCCCCTTTCCCATCTTTGAGATCCGCCACATCCATATTGGGAGGAAGGAGTCCCTTTACCAGCATTTCCCTGGTGAAGTCCGATACGCGCCCTTTTAATGTGATAATTCCGTCCCTCATAATTGCCACATGGGTGGCGATCTGAAACACTTCTGCCAGACGGTGTGTTATGTAAACAATTCCGATGCCCTTCTGCTTCAGATCTTCCACGATCTTGAAGAGGCTCTCAACTTCGTCAAATGTAAGCGCGCTGGTAGGTTCATCCAGGATCAGCACCCTGGCATTCCTCAAAAGTCCGCGCAGCAGCTCCACCAGCTGCTGTTCTGCTATGGAAAGACTCATGGCCTTTCTGTTCAGGTCCAGGTGCCATCCGATATCATCCATAATCTGTAGCAGCCGCTTTCTCAAGGTCCCTGTCTTTTCCTTAAATCCAATGAGGACGTTCTCTTCCACTGTCATGTTAGGAAAAAGCATAGGTTCCTGAGGTACCATATAAACGCCCTTGGCCAATATCACCGAAGGCTTGAATGAATGGATCTTTTCATCTGCGATGACCAGTTCTCCCCCATCCGGCTGATAAATACCCATGATGATCTTCATCAGGGTGCTCTTTCCGGCACCGTTTCCTCCTATCAAAGCCAGCACCTCGCCCTTGCCGACATCCAGATCAATTCCTTTTAATACTGCATTCAAACCAAATGTCTTAAAGACGCCACGGACAGAAAGCAGCACTTCCTTAGAATCACATGTCTCTGCTTGACTCATGTTTATCCTCCTTAGCGCACCTGTTATTGATATTTTTGTTTATAGTCAAAACATTTGTAACACTTGTAGTATACGGGAACCATATAAGTTTGTCAAGGGGTTTTAAGCATTTTAACCCTTGCCCCCACTGTTTTGCCCCTTCTATTTAAGCATATTTTTCTTTATTTTTTACCTCCATCCATTCTTATATTGGCCAATTATTATGTTTTTGTGGATTATTGTTCCTATTTTATGTACATTTCCTATACTATTTCATATTGACATTCATATTTGGCTCTGATATACTAATCACAGGGTGAAACATTTTATTGATTGTCAAACATTTGTTTCTACCGACACAAAAATCGGAGGTGCGTACGGCAGATATGGATTACGAAGATTCCTTGATTGTCAAAACAGCTTGGTACTATTATATAGAAAACATGACTCAGCAGAAAATTTCAGAAAAACTGGGCATATCCCGCATGAAAGTCATCAAACTATTGGAAAAGGCGAAACAGACAGGTGTGATTCAATTTAAAATTTCACCGGAACGGAGCCAGCAGCTGATGATCGAGCAGAAGCTGATCACCCAATGGAATTTAAAGGACATCTTTGTGGTTCCCACTCCGCCAAGCGGTTCCAATCTGAATGAAACCATTGCTCAGGCAGCCGCTATGTATATAGGGGACCGTCTGACAGAAAACATGTTTATCAATATGGGCTACGGAGACACCCCCAGCAGGGTATTAAACCACTTGGCCACCATTGCGGAGTCGCCCATTTCCGTGGTGTCCCTCACAGGAGGAGTCAGCTATTATCTGCCCAATATCCGTTCCAACATTTTCAATGCCAAGCTCTATCTCTATCCGGCGCCGCTTCTCGTCTCTTCCAAGGAGATGTGCAAAGCCATGCGTAACGAGCCTCCCATTGAAGAGATTGCAAGAATGGTCCGCCTGGCAACCATGACAGTGATCGGCATCGGAGCCATGAACGATGATGCCACTATCATTTCCAACGGAATTTTAAATCAGAATGATTTCCTATATCTCTCCATGCAGGGGGCAGTGGGCGACATTCTGACCCACTTTATTGATAAAGACGGAAAGCCGATTCACAGTGATGTGGAAGAGCGTCTTTTCAGCACGCCTCTGGAGACATTAAAAAGTCTGAATAATGTCATTGGGATTTCGGGCGGCCCTCAGAAGGTGGAGGCCATCCGCGCAGCGTTAAAGGGCGGATATCTGGATGTACTGATTACAGATGAAGAAACAGCCATGCAGCTGATTGATTTAAGCTGAAAAAGATAATGTAAAGGAGGAGTTTACATATGTCAAAGAATTATTTTCTTACAGTCGATGCCGGAACGGGGAGCGTCCGGGCCGTCCTGTTTGACTTAGCGGGCAACCAGACCTCATGTGTACAGCAGGAATGGGATCACAGGGAAGATCCCAGATACCCGGGCAGCATGGATTTTGACTGGGAATACAACTGGAAGCTGACCTGCGGATGCATCAGGGGTGTGTTGGAACAGTCCGGCATTTCCCCGGCTGACATTGCAGCAATCTCCACCACCTGCATGAGGGAGGGTATTGTACTCTATGATAAGGACGAACACGAAATTTGGGCCTGCGCCAATGTGGATGCAAGAAGCACGGATGAGGTCAGCCAGCTAAAGAAGGCATATCCCGGACTGGAACAGGAATTATATATGGAATCCGGACAGACCTACGCCCTGGACGCCCTCCCCCGCCTGTTATGGGTCAGGAATAAGATGCCGGATGTCTATGAAAAAATTGCATATGTGGGAATGTTTAACGACTGGCTGATCCATAAGATGACCGGAATCCTGGCCGTGGAGCCAAGCAACGGTTCTACCACCGGACTATTCAGCCTTAAAAAGAGATCCTGGGATCCCTCCATTGCCAGACGCTGCGGACTGCGCACCGATATGTTCCCTGAAGTAAGGGAATGCGGCTCCAGGGCCGGAACCGTGACTGCACAGTGCGGGGAACAGACCGGGCTGGCCCAAGGAACACCTGTGATCGTAGGAGGCGGCGATGCACAGCTGGGCTGTATCGGCGTAGGGGTTGTCAGGCCAAACCAGGCGGCTGTGTTCGGCGGAAGTTTCTGGCAGTATGAATATAATACAGCGGACGGCAGAACAGACAAGGAATGCAGAGTCCGGGTCAACTGCCATGCGGTGCCGGATGTATGGCAGTACGAAGCCCTGGCATTTAAACCCGGACTCGTGATGCGCTGGTTCCGGGACGGCTTCTGCCAGGCGGAAAAAGAGCTTGCGAAGCTGAAGGGCACGGACCCATATGATGTGATGAATGAGTACGCCAAGGACATTCCTGCAGGCTCCTACGGTATGATGTGTGCATTCTCCGATGTGATGAACTTCATCAACTGGAAGCACGCCTCGCCAACCTTTACCAACTTCGAGCTGGATCCGGTACGTTTTTCAAAGTATACCTTCTACCGCGCTATCCTGGAAAATACAGCCATGGTAACCAAGGGCCATCTGGACCTGGTGCGCGAGGCAACCGGGAACCAGCCTGAGGAGATCATTTTTGCCGGAGGCGCTTCCAAGAGCCCGTTGTGGTGCCAGATTTTATCCGATGTTCTTGGACTTCCGGTAAAGGTTCCGGTGGTCAAAGAAGCAACCGCCCTGGGTGCAGCGATTTTGGCAGGCTATGGGACCGGCATCTATAAAGACATGTCAAAAGCAGCAGAAAAACTGGTGCAATGGGATACCACCTATGTTCCGGATTCCGCCAATCATCAGCTCTACTGTGAAATATATGAACAATGGCGCAGAATTTATAAGGCTCAGCTGAATCTGTGCAACCAGGATCTGACCAGAAGTATGTGGGCTGCCCCGGGATTATAAAACAGGAGGAATAGTAGAAAATGTTTATTATAAATGAAAGTGAAAAAGAATATCGTTTCGGGGACAGCGGCCCCAAGTACCTGATGAAAGGTCCCAGAATGAATTTTGCTGTAGTCCAGTTCCAGCCAGGCCAGGATTTCAAGGCACATTACCACAACATCATGGAGGAAGACTTCTTTATACTCGAAGGAGAGATCAACATTGTGGTGGACGGGACCGTGCACCATTTAAAACAGGGAGACTTGATCCACATCGAACCGTTGGAAGTCCACTACTGTTTCAATCCATACGGGCAGACCGTGAAAATGATCTCCACCCTGGCTCCGTTCCAGGAAGCGGATAAAGTGGAGATAGATGATTATAAATTCTAGTAATGGGTGTTCTTTGCTGAAAGCTCACATATAGCCTGCTTTCAATACATATTCATATCCAAACCGCACATACTACCATTATTAGGAGGTGTGTCTTATGGATCCCAATGAAACCGTTTGCTTTTGCAATGATGTTACCCGCGGCATGATCAAAGATGCCATTGCTGCAGGGGCCAAAACCCTGGAAGATGTACAGGAAGCAACAGGAGCCGGCACCGCATGCGGCGGATGCCTTGATGATATCCAGGCGATCATTGACGAGTTGGCAGAATAATTCATCTTTGACCGTGCCCCCATGGAATTGCCATTAATTCCATGGGGGCATTTATCTTCCAGAAACTACTAAGCGCAGGATCTAATTAATAGAAAGGTATCCGGGATCAACATATTTTGTAAGCCAAACCCCATTCTCCGACAAGTAGAAATCAGCCCCATCCCGGCACATTCCGGCTGCATCCACTTTGATCACCACAGGCTCCCCATGGCGCTTTCCGACTTTCAAGGCCGTATCATAATCCTTTGAGAGATGAACATATAAACGGCTCATGGGTTTTAAACCCTTTGTCTTTATGCTCTCCATGAATCGGGTGGCTGTTCCGTGATACAATACATCCGGGGGAAGCATCTTTTTCAGCTCCACGTCCACAGCAATGCTGTGCCCCTGATTTGCTCTGATCCGCGTATGTCCTTCATCGAATCCATACCGATTCTTTTTGTCTTCCCGAACAATCTTTTCCAGCAGATCCAGATCAATAAATCTGCCCGTCCCATTGATGCCATGGATCAGCTCATTTACATCTGCCCAGCCATGTTCGTCCAAAGTTATACCTGCGGCATCCGGTTGATGACGAAGCACCAGACTTATAAATACACTTAATCGGTCATTACTTTTCATGAACGTTCTCCTTTAGTTAACGTATTCCACGATCAAACTCCAATAGCTCCGCTTCCGTGTTGGAATCCACAAAATGTTGTATTGCCTCGGAAACGCTGTCTGCCTGGGCATTATTTGCAACAATACCAGCTAATCCCAAAACAATGATCTGATGGATATCTTGTTCATCAAGTTCCGCCACTGATACATTAAATTTGTTTTGCAGTTTTGCCAGCAGACTTTTTACTACCATCCGCTTCTCTTTTAACGAATGCACCCAAGGAGCATGTAATTTTATCGTTATTGTCAGAATCATCATATGATTACACCTCGTTCATCAAAAACATAATTCATAAGCCACGGCCCCGGTGCATATAATTAGCTAAATACAAGCAAGAGGTATGCCATTGTATGAAAATCCAAAATAAAAGTGCTTTTATCATATCAATCCTTATCCCCCTGGCTGTTGGTGCCGTCTCTGCGTTAATAGGCGGAAATATGTCAACATACGCCGCATTAAACAAACCAGCCTTAAGCCCTCCCGGATTTGTCTTTCCTGTCATTTGGACCATACTTTACATCCTAATGGGATTTTCATCATATATCATCTATTCTTCAAGCCGTCCCAATAAGACAAACGCATTTTTACTTTATGGCATTCAGCTGTTTTTTAATTTTTTCTGGAGCATAATCTTCTTTCATTTTAAAGTTTACCTGTTTGCCTTTATTTGGCTCATAGCCTTAATCTATATAATAGCCATTATGATAAAGCATTTTTATATTGTTAGTCCTTTGGCTGCTTATTTACAGATCCCCTATTTCCTATGGTGTATATTTGCCGCCTACTTAAATTTATCCATATTAATATTGAATTAATACTTTTTACAGCACCGTCTTGCCATGCTCCCCGCTTAGATCCTATGATCTTAAGGTGGGGAGCTTTAATCTCCTCCCGCCTTAAAATTATAAACAGGCTTTGCCTAAAGAATACTACAAAATCCGCCAACTATCAATATGCAGAACAGCAGGCTCCAATGAGCCTGCTGTCCATAGTATGATCCGTTATGATATTATTCAAATACCGCACAAATATGAATTACAGATAGAATACCGCACAGAGAACAGTTGTAACAATACCAAAGAGGACTACTAACGGGAAACCGCATTTTATAAAGTCCTGAATATTGTATCCACCAGCTTCCATAACGATCAGGTTGTTTCCGGCACCAAATGGGGATGCGAACACACCAGATGCACAGATACTAACAAGCATTGCGCCTGCAAGAGGATTGATACCAGCTGCCTGGCAAAGCATAAGGGCAATTGGAAGAACCAGTACAGTTGCAGAAGAGTTCATCAGGAACTGAGTGATCAGCAGCTGAAGGGCTGCAATACCGCCAAGCAGTGCGATTGGAGAAAAGCCTGCAAGAACAGGTGATAACTGGGTTACGAAGAATTCAGCTGCTCCAGTGCTGACAAGTGCCTTACTAATTGGGAAAACGCCTCCCACAAGGAATACGGAAGAGATCGGGATTGCCTTAATAGCCTCATCCATGGTGATACATCCTGTTAAAACAACAAGCACGGAACCGATAACGCCTGCCAGCATGATCGGAATAACGCCGGTTGCCATTGCAAGGATTGTAAATACGAAAATAGCTGCACAGTAAGGCATCTTCTTCAGGTTGTAATCTTTTGTTCCGTCCACATTGACATCGATGTCTCTGTCAGGAAGCAGTCTAACGCCGATAAACATCATGTATAAGATACCAACGATCAATAACGGAACACCAATTTTTGCATATTCAAAAAAGGCAAACTCGGGAAGTCCATTATCCTTCAAAATACCATTTGCAACAATGTGAGGGGTGGTACCTGCAAGAGTGATACATCCGCCCAGAGAAGCAAAGTAGGAAAGCGCAAGTAACAGTCTGGATCTCTTAACGCCAGCCTTCTCAGCCATGGAGCTGACGATTGGCATCATACATGCTGTGGAGCCTGTATCGTTTAAGAATGCAGAAAGTCCGCCGGCCACGATACCTGTTCCTGCCAGCAATCCTTTTTCATTCTTTCCCAGAACTCCGATGATCTTTGTACCGAGAAAATCCGCAAGCCCTGTTTTAAAGAAAGCAGAACCAATGATGCAGAAACAGATCATGAAAATGGATGTGGAATTGGTGAAATCAGCAAAGGCTGTATCTGCCTTAATAATCCCAAAAAGTGCAAGAGCGGTAGGAATGATTGCTCCTGTAATAATAATGGGGATTGGTTTAAAAACTAAAAGTAATATGGTGATAACAAAAATCACACAGGTGATAGTTGCTTGTACAGACATAACATAACCCTCCTCTTACTGTCTTAATGATTCGATCAGTCCTCAACAGACGCGCGGAATGCCTTAAGTTCATCCTCTTGCGTGTTGACTGAGATGGAGCAATCAGGCCCCAGAATAAACGGCTGATCTTTCATTCTTTCAATGGCATTATGGGCCATTGCGCTTATTTCTAATGCTTTATTTTGGCCGAACAGCCGTTCATCACAGCCGCCCATTGGCGTAATCCTTCCAATCCAGTTCTTAGCGCTGTCCAATTTTACATTTCCTGTTGCGGATTCCGCCCAGTGAAGGATATCGATTGGATAGTCGGTAAAGTACTCAGGATTTGAATTAATTCCGCAGGTATGAACCCATATCTTCGCAGGTTTCAAAGCATCGATCAGCATAAGATCGTATTTCCTGACGTAACGCTCCCATTCTTCCTTTGTAAGATAACCAGTTCTTGCCAGTGCCGCCGAACTATAAAAAATACCGTAGAGCCCTGTTTTAACCAGTTTCTCCCCGTATTTTGCCAAAGAAACGGTAATGTTTCTCATGGCCTGATCGGTAAGCTGCGGATAATCTTGAATCGCCCTCACTAAGCCTTCCTTGGATGTGGGCCGATATCTTCCGGAAGCAATTTGTCCAAAAAACATTTCAAACACCGCGCCCGGACAAAAAATCGTATGGAAAACAGGAGTGCCTTCAGACCCAGCGATCACTTGTTTCACTGCGTCTATCTGCTCAAGAAAAACATCCTCACTTCCTGTCAGCTCAACAATTTTTTCTAATTCTTTTCCAAGGTTCTCATCCCCATGAAGCAACGGGTCTATACATGGCGCAACAACCGATCCCATGTAATCGTCATAGGAGTATTTCTGCCCCCATGCTTCGCAAAAAGAAGAAGCTCTGGGTTGAAGTTTGATATAGTCCCAGTCATATGTATTCTGAAATTCAAGCATTTTATTTGCAAATCTTTCAGCTCCGCTATGTTCATCTTCTAAAAAATGTCTCCATGCAGATACCGGAACACGATCCGCCTTCTCTCCGTTTAAAACTGCCTCCAGCCTTTCTTTTTTAGACCACATGCCCTTTCCCCCTTTCATAAAATTTTAATATCACAAATAAACCCGCGTTGATTGTTTATTTACTATTAGATAATATCACTATTTTTGTCGAATTAGAATCACAAAAATTAGATATATTGTATCTAAAAATTAGATATCAAAAAAAGGCAACAAAACATTGCCTTTAATTGAAAATTATTTAGTAAGATTTTAGGATGATTTAGCTCATAAACAAGCATCAAAATGCTTTAGGAGGAGGGGTGGGAATTTTCAATCATCTCCCTGCAAAAGCTGATAAAATGCGCGGTGGCGGATGACAGCGGATGCTCTGATGATACGATAACATGCCTGTCAGCACTGACATCACCGCTTTTTTCCCCTTCAATATCTACAAGCGGACGTACAAAGACATCTTTTGCCGCCAGATCTTTCACATCAGATATACAGACAATCCCAATGCCTGCCATGGCCTGCGCCAGCATAACAGTATAAAGCCTTGAACCCGATACACAGGTAATGTTAGGGTTAACTCCAAACTTTTGGAACGATAACCGTAAAACGTTTTCAAATGTTCTGGGAATGGCAAGAGGGATATTATCTAAATCCCGAATGGATACCTTATCAACATCCTCGGATATCCACGGGTTGCCTTTCGCGCAACAGACATGGAACTTCTGCTTGATCACCAACTCTTTCCTGACCAACGGCGACATGGCTTTACGCTGTCTGATAAAACCAACATCGATCTTATTCTGTATTAAAAGTTCTATGATTTCTTCAGACGGCCGTTCAAAAATACTATACCCGATCCGCGGATGGGCGATCTTAAAATTTGTCAGGATATTATTAAGGACAAGGTCAGGATGGGCCATGGTAAGTCCGATCCTTACGGTTCCGATCACCCCGTTTAATAAACAATCAATATCTCTGTGTGCGGTTTCTTCACAATGTGCGATCTGCTTTGCGATCGGATACAGGATCTTGCCCGCTTCCGTCAATTCCAAGCCCTTTGACTTTCTGATAAACAGCGAAGCATTATATTCTTTTTCCAATAGCTTTACCTGGTTAGACAGCGCGGACTGTACAATATGTAATTCTTCCGAGGCTTGAGTCAACGTCCCGTAATCAGCAATCATTATAAAATTTTTATAATATTCAACATTCATATTTATTTGCATGGTGTTTCAAATGCAATACACCACAACCTCCTTAATACCGCCAAATTTCAAAGATAGAATATAAGAGAGATTTCAGTCATTCTCTATCCGCAGAGCCAATGACCGACATCACCCTAATGTCTTTTATTATACCACATTTTGCGGTAAAGAGAAAGGCTTGTGTTCTTTTATGCGGATTACGGCGGGGGATGTCCTCGATTCTGAGTTCATATGCCGTCAATGGATGTAGTAAATATCCTTTTTGACCGTCATGTCCCCATCATTGATATCCGGATGATATTTGTAGCCAAGGTTTAATTTGCACTTGGAGGTATACTGTAAATAACACCGTTTATTTTTTCTTCTTTTCTTTCCCCCATCTTCATCACTCCATTGTATATAAGGCGTTCTGCCCGTTGTTTTAGGCAAATCCTATATTGTCCTTTTCCAATTTTTTAATATGACGATTCCTAAAACCAGCCATCATAAGGTTCTATTCTTCTATATCTGCATTTTTTAATTCTATTAATGACTTTTCTTCACCGAGCCCTGTCGAACTCACCATTCCTATATACAAATGCATGAACAGTGGCTTCTCCGATTATCAGTGGTGCATGGAGCACGGTATCCATCCGGAAACCTTTTACAACCGGGTCCGTAGACTTAGGAAGAAGGCCTGCTGTGAAATCCCTGAGTTGATTTCCAAAGAGGAGCCTTCACCTGCTCCGATTCAGGAAGTGGTTTGCTTAAATATTTGTAAAAGGCACTTGATTTAAGGAAGGGGCGGAATTCGGTATTAACCGACTGCCCCATAAGTATTAAGCTTGAATTTTTAAATTGCCTGAGCTACTAAGATACGCAAAAAGTATTGCAAGAAATTGACTAGAGGTTGGCCTTCTATCTAGCCTATGACCAGCCAGTTTTTGAAGAAGGCGTGGCTCAGATCTCCATGCTACTTGCGATAAAGTCCTAATATTTCGTTCTACCGAATTACATGATGTTTGATACTGTTTCGCGATTTCAGGATATAGACATTTAGTAACAGAATGTATGCACTCCTCATCTTCTTTCATAAGCAAAAGAGCATATTCCGTGTAACGATATCCGATATAATGCAAGTCTGCTCCAAGCAGAGTCAGTAATGTATGTATTTCTGAAGAATCAAATACGGGTTTATGCAGCATCTCCATTCCTCCTTCCTATCAAAATTTTCAACTCCTTGAAGAAGATCAGAATTTCTTCGTCTGTTAATAAAAAAACATAGTATACCAATGTCATGGCAGAAAATCCATACTTTCCATGTTCTTGATCAATATATGATCGCGGCGAGACACGTAGGGCTTCCGCCATATATTCTTGAGAGAAAGCATGAAAGTTACGGTACATATGAATTTGACTTCTTAAATAGTCTTGAAACATAAGCTTTTTCTCATTCATGAAGATTCCTCCTACATTCTACAAGTATGTAAAAATTATATCGTTAATTGGAAAAATATGCCATGAGGTACGCTTCAGAAGGGTTTCAATGTGTGATATTACTTTTTATAAGTTAAGTATTTTACTTTTATAAAATATGTTACTTTCTAAAACTCTGCCAGATTGTGATTATTTTATCTATAATGATTATAACATATTTATTGGATTTATATCCTTCAATATATGAAATATTTACAAAATTTTGCTATATAATTAATTGATATCAGACAAATGTAGTCAGTCAATACCTATATCACAATATTTTAACATAAAAGAGACTCTCTCTAGCCCCATAAGGATTTATTTTTTATTCATTATTATTTACCCTCAGTGGACAAGGGGATACACGCCCCAACCGCCGTCTTTTGGCGGCTGGCCGCGTTAACGTCAGTCGGCGTACGCCCAGTACGCCTCCATCCGTTGCCCTGCCAGCCGCCAAAATACGGTGATTGGGGTCCGAAGGAGTTTTGCCCCACAATCAAAGACTGTAACAGACGTGATATTAGAAAAAAAGCAAAAAGAAAAAGCCCAGAAACCTTATAAAATAAGGACTTCTCGACTTTCTTCGGGTTGGGCTATTCGTTAAAATAGTCAGCAGGGGAAGAGGGGCTCGAACCCCCATCTACGGTTTTGGAGACCCGCTCTACCACCTGCTAAAGCACGATTTTACGTCATATTTGAAGGCTGTGTTGGCATTACACCCATTTTACACCCAACCTATCTATAGAATAGCATATTACATCTAATTGTCAAGTTATAATAAGTGGCTATCTATACATATCCCTCCCCATAATTTTTTTGAAAGGAGTGATGAATATGAGCACAGAGTATATGACAATCATGGAGATGATGGAATACCTAAAAATTTCACGAAAAACAGCATACAACCTAGCTGCGAGCGGAAGTATTCCCGTCTATAGATTGAGTCCTCGTAAGATGTTAGTTAAAACATCTGATATTGACAAGTATCTATCCAAACGCAAATCGTGAGCAACGGGGCGGTTTTATTCTACCGCCCCAAATTCATCACCAAATTCGTTCATAAACTCAACTAATGTCCTGCATGCGCCTAAATCCATTAGTACAGCCAATGTACGGTCAAATAATTCCTGCGTCATAGGTATCTGATGGTCAATACCTTTTTGAATCTCTTTATCACAATACAGCGAAACCATTACGAAATCTGCAATGTTATATTTCTGTTTATCTGTCAGCTCCTCAAATTTTGGAAAATCCATGATAGCACCCCCTCCCCTTTTCCTCACTTCCAGTATACAGTATTGTGGATATATACACAATATATAAATTACTAAAATATGCGTACAATAAACCTTAAAGAAGAGGAGTTGTACGATGATTGACTATAGCCCATTATGGGAAACGATGGCCCGCAAGGGAATTACACAATATCAAATACTCAAGGATAAAGTTATCGACAATAAAACACTTGATTCTTTGAAAAAGGGAAAGAATATTACATTACTAACTGTCGAACGTTTATGTAAATATCTGGAATGTACTCCTAACGATATAGTAAGCTTTAAAGATTAAAAAGCAAGCCACTGATTGTCGTGACTTGCTTTTTTTGTTTCTTGCATTCGTTGTCCCAGCCAGCCCGCCGCCCCATGGGTTCCCGCTGCTCTGGGACTGCCCCTTTTAGGGGGCACCACTCGTTAATAGGCCTTCGGCTGTAAACAAAATGTAAATATTCTATCAGCCCCGCAGGGGTGGGCTGAACATTAATATCTCCTCAAACTCTGGAATATCATCATGTAAAGATTCCTGCTCTGATCCCAATTGTAATTGTGACTGCTGCACAGGTAGTAATGCTGTATATCGATAAGATATTTCCTCCTTGATAGACAAACTGACTGTGTTATAAGCTGCCTCAACTTTAGTTAATAGTGATACATCATTCCCCAGTATACGAGCTTTTCCACTGCGGGCTAAAGCAGTGTTAAGACGATAAATGATTGCGGCTTTATTGGTACGGTTTTTTACTGGTATGAGTAGTCCGGCACAAGTCAATTCCGATATAGCCCGTTTAATTGTTTTCCTGCTTTTCAATCCAGATAATTTCATAATTTGTAATTGCGTTAATTGAACATATTGATTAGTCGCACACATCATATATGCCTGCCATACCAACCGCGCCGCAGAATTTAAGGTAGTTAATACCGACACATTGCTGTTCAAAGTAGACTGCATAACAAATGATACGTTGCTGTATTGCCTTTGACGACTAATCATTTGCGCTGATCGTGCTATACCTTTCTGCTTGTGTAACGTCTTATACAGTTTAAATGCCTGTTCAGCAATTTCAATATTTCCCGCTGTAGCGGCTGCTCTTCGTATATCAAGCAACATCTGGATTGCGTCATTACATGATGGATTTTCTTTGCTCATAGTATACCTCCCAAATTTGATACATGAATTATGATTATATTTGAACTGGTTTTGGTTTTAAAATTTTAATAGATTCATATATCATAAGGTAAACTACGTTAATCGCTGATTATACAAGACTTTATTCATCAACAGAGTAGTAATTGAATACTACCCAATGTTATTTCCATGCCACTCAAACAGGAACTGCATACCATCTCTATGTACATAAATGTATTCCACATTATCTCTCTGCTCTGTCCTCATAACTGTAATTATGATCCAGACTATTATCCTGATTCCGCAGACGTTGGCCTAACGATATCAGATATTCTGTGTTCTCTTTAACCTTGTGAATGGCCTCGGGATTATTTTCAGCCAGAGCATTTAATCCACATTGATAATTACGCCATTTTATCATATCTCTGACCTTTTCCAATGCTTGTGGCCCACCTGGTTCTCTCTTTAGAAGAGCTATTGTTTCATTCCATTCTTCATTACTACGTTGAAGTGTCTGTTCTGCATTGTCCATTAAAACCTCCATATTGCCCCGTATGTCCTCTTTTTGTCTTTCGATGGTGTCCAGGTCGTTTTTTGCTTGTAAGACAGTATTAAGAGCATTCTGTGCAGCCTGCTCGGCTTCGTATGCCCTGTTCCTTGCTTCTGTAGCCTTATAACGTTCCTGTTCAATATGCTGCCGCCCGGAACCAATATCACCGCGTCCCAAATTGTAAAGGCTGGAAACCTGTTCGTAAAAATCGTCCTGCATACGGCGATACGACTGCCGTCCACCACGTTGCTGCCAATATTCTGTCCTGGATAATCGTGTTGGAGCCTCTTGATAATCGTATATCACTTTGCCCTCAGAGTCTCTTGCCCGTATACAATGCCCTTTCTTGTCCCGAATGAGACAGCCCTGTTCATCACGTGCATAAACATCTTTTCGCCGTTTCGAGCGCTCCACGATTGGTACATAGTCGATATGCATATGGGGCGTTGATTCGTCCATGTGAATAGTTGCCGATATAATATTATTAACCCCAAAATATTTCTCGGCCCACGTTATTGCCCAATTAAAATAATCGAATATACCAAGGGGGATTTCTTTTACAGTCCACAGCCATGCTGTTTCTTTATCCCAGCCCAGTGATTTGAAAAAGTTGGGACTCGCTGTAATGACTGCCTGTTCCATTGCAATTTGTCCTTTACGAGATACCTTGACACCCATCATCTCACATTTATCTTGCCATGCCCTAAATAATGTCTGTTCATTATCACGGCACACACGTACATTAAGATGTGACCGTTCGGCGTCAATATCCCCGTTACGCTCACTACATCTTGTTCTATCTTCTTCGGCACCAATATGTCCAATGCTTCCTACTGTAAACGACTTAATTCGCAAAATACCACAATCCATGTTTAAACCTCCTTTCCAACTTGTATCAATGCTATTGTTATTCATGGGGACAACCAGCTCGCCTTTGCCGGGGCGTTCTAGTTGTCCCCATAACTCACTAAGGGACAAGTCCCCCTGTTCGCTCTCCGAGGGCCCTGCGGGGCTAATAAGTCTAATTATCTGTCCCTGTCATTAATGCCATATCCTCCGGATTGTCCTCCATTGTATGACGATAGTAGCGATCTAACGTCACACTCAAAGATTTATGCCCCGCCCATTTTTGCACAGACTGCGGACGGGCCCCACGCCGGACGATCCAGCTAATACCATCATGCCTTAAATCATGTATTGTGTGAATCTCCAGCCCTGCGCGTTCACAGGCTACTCCGATCACTCGCCTTAAACCACCACGGAGAATATGCCCCTCATGTTCAAGTGTGTCTGAATTGAGTATTCCACTAGAAAATACCAGCTCATTAGATTGTTTGCCATCGCAGGATTTTTCCAGTATTTCCCGGCACGCTGACGCGATCGGAATATCTCGCCGGCTTCCCCATTTAGGCGGTACAATGAGTTTGTGCTGCTCATCATATTGCCTGCGTACATGTATTTTATTTTTGGCAAAATCAATATCTTTGACACGTAGCTCCACAGCTTCACCTACTCGTAAAAACTGATACATGATTATCACTAATGTCTTGCCATATAAGTAACCTCGTTCTAATCCATTACTTACCCGGGCAGCGGGGTTGTAATTTTTACAGAGTTCTTTTTCTAACCTTTGCATTTCCGTATCTGTATAAGCATATTTGTTTGTAGGTTCATCTTCATCATCGTCTAATGCCCATGTATAAGTTTCCTTTGTAGATTGCGGTCGTTTACATCGTGACATGGGATTTCCTCCATCTGGATACACATGCTTGAAAAACATGGAAAGCATATTCCAGCGTTTTCTAATTGTAGAATCCGCCAAATTTGCTTGAACCAATTCCAACATGTATTGCTGGATCATATCGCTGTCTATGTCACTAACTAACTTAGTTCCTAACACCACACAAATCTGTGTAATTGTATCCTCGTCTGTCTGCACTGTTCTAGCAGACCGTGGACGTCCACCATTGCCAACCTCATGCCTTTTATAGGCGTTGTACCAATTCCATATGTAATCTTTAAACTGAATTTTTCCAACTTTAATATCCAGTTTTTTGTCGATGGCTGCAATATGCTTATCATAATTACGTTTCCATGCTTTGCGCGCTTCGGTTTTACCTAACTTACTGCTTCCAGAACAATCAAATGTTTCGCCCTTGTAATATTCCCGGCTCTTTGCCACCCACTGATGGCGGGATTCTAGCCAATTAGCCGTAATAGAATCCTTTTTTGCTGGCATAAAAAAACACCCCTTTCTCACAACAATTATGGTTGTGGTTGGAGTGTCTCTACTAAATTTTATGGTATTAGATATCATATCTCCGCTACACCTAAATTACACCTACAAAGTGGGGGAATGTGTTATCATCTAATACTATTTGCTACTATTTAGTTTTGGTGATAATGCACAAAAAAACAGGCTCCATAGATGTAAAATCTGTGGAACCCATCATTCGGGTTGGGCTATTCGTTAAAATAGTCAGCAGGGGAAGAGGGGCTCGAACCCCCATCTACGGTTTTGGAGACCGCTGCTCTACCATTGAACTATTCCCCTATGGTCTGTTGTATTTCCGAACCTCAATTAGAATACCACATGTTTTGAAAAGTGTCAACCACTTTTTAAAAATAAGCGACTAAATTATACATACAATTCTAAACAATTCACAACATCAATGACACAGTTATATTTCTGTGCTAATATAGTTAGAAAGACAGGTGATTTGATATTTCTATAAAATAAATCAGTTATGAGTCACCGCATAAAGAGGCAGGAAGGTCTATCGGAGGGAAACATGAAAATTATGGGGAAATGGAATAAACGCTTCGAGTATACCGCTGTTTTTCTGGCAGTTAATCTTATTGCGATTCTGTTGTTGGGAAAAAAGGAATCCTTTTATATCCAAAACGCCATGGCCGCTCATGGTGAGGAAAACATACGCCAGATCGATGGGGTCATGAATAATTATATCCACTCCTTCCAGCTGTTCTCCCACATGATGGCCAGGGAGACAGAGGACAACCGTGATCCCGATGACGTCCTGGACTACTTAAAATCCATTGACTCGGAAATGCTGGACATTGAAGGGGATACCTTTGACGGCCTTTATATGTATTATCAGGGCCGTTATCTGTACAGCTGGGACACGCCTTACTCTGAATATGAAAGCACCGGCTATACAGCCACAGAGCGTCCCTGGTACAAGGATGCCGCGGCAGGAAAGGGGGACATTGTCTTCACGCCTCCATACATGAGCTATGCCAACCATTATATCCTGTCCACGATTTCCCAGCTTCAGCCGGATCAGCAGACCGTCTTTGCCTATGATATCAAAATGGGGAATATTCAGAATCTTGTATCTTCCCTGGTAAGCTATGACCGTGAGCAGATGATGATCTTTGATGACAACGGAACCGTGATCGGAAGCACCAACTCCGACTATCTCGGAGGGAACCTTTGGGATTCCCTGGAAGATATCAAAGCTTCCATAGAGGAAACCAGGGCTTCCATAGAGGAAACCGGGGCTTCCATAGCGGAAACCGGGGCTTCCCCGGAAGAAACAAAGGCCGGCCCGGAGCAGGAGCATATACCTGCAGCTGCCGGCAGCCTTTCGGACGCACAGACAGAAAAGCTAAAGGAGCAGATTCAGTCCGCAGAAGCATTTCTCTCTTTCAGGAAAGGCATTGATGCCGGCCTGTCCAATCTTTTGGACCAAACATCCACGGTTCTCACCGTAAAATCCGGGAACAGCACCTACTTTGGATATCTTCAGCCCGGGAATGGTTACCACTCCCTCACCCTGGTACCCGTGGCCTCCATGCTGAAGTCCTCGGTCCAGATCTGGCTGGTCCCTCTCCTGCTTATGGAACTTCTCCTTTTCTACATCCTTGGGCGTATAAGCAAGGACCGGAAAAGCTGTGAACTGAAAGCAGCATACATAGAGCTTGGACAGACGCAGCGGCGCCTGGAACTGGCCCTGTCCGTTGCCCAGAAGGCGGCTGCCATAGATGACCTGACCGGCATGATGAATTTTAAATCATTCCGGAAAAATGTTGCAGAATACCTGAATTCCATGGAAAAGGACGAATCCGGGATCCTTATTATGCTGGACGGAGACCGCTTTAAAGCGATCAATGATAATTACGGGCATTCCGTTGGCGATGAAGTCATCAAGCTGTCCGCCCAAATGATCGTTGGGCGTATCCGCACCATTGACCTTGCCTCCCGGCTCCATGGAGATGAGTTTGCCATATTCGTGTCCAAAACAGAGGACTATTCCGTGGCCAAACGGATCATTGATGATATCAATCATACCATCGCCGCAGAGGCATCCCGGAGAAATATGCCTCCCATTACCCTGTCCGCAGGGGCTGTTACCGCCCGCCAGGGAGACAGCTATTCCCAGCTGATCAAAGCAGCGGACGCGGCCTTATATCGGGCCAAGGCAACCCACAACGGCGGTTTCTCCTATGCTCCCCCGGCCTGAAACCGCAATTGTCCGGATCCGCTCTCCTAGATCACGCCAATGGCCTCCCGCACATTGGCCACTCCAATTATCTTAATCCCCTCCACCGGCTTCATCTTATCCGCGCACACCTTTGGCAGCACGCAGGAGGTAAAGCCCAGCTTGGCAGCCTCGCTCACTCGCTGCCCTGCCTGGGACACGGCTCTCACCTCTCCTGACAGTCCCACCTCTCCGAATATCAGCATCTTTGGGTCCACCGGCCGGTCTTTATAACTGGAGATGATGGCCATGACAATGGCCAGATCCAATGCAGGTTCATTCATCTTCATGCCTCCGGCAATGTTGACATAGGCGTCCAGACGGGACATCTCGTAGCGGCACCGCTTTTCCAAAACAGCCATCAGAAGATTCACCCGGTTATAATCCGTACCCGCGGCCGTGCGCCGGGGCATACCGAAATTTGTCTCGGTCACCAGGGCCTGGACCTCCAGCAGAATGGGCCTGGTGCCCTCAAAGGAACAGGAAACCACTGCTCCTGAGGCCTCCTCCGGCCGGCCGTCCAGCATATATTCGGAAGGGTTCTCAACCTCCACCAGCCCCTCCTCCTGCATCTCAAACACGCCGATCTCATTGGTGGAGCCAAACCTGTTCTTTACACCTCTCAAAATCCTGTAGGAAGCATGCCTGTCCCCCTCAAAGTAAAGCACCGTGTCCACCATATGCTCCAGCACCCTGGGACCGGCCACCACACCCTCCTTGGTAACATGCCCCACCACGAAGATAGCGATCCCGCGGCTTTTGGCGATCTGCATGAGAATACTGGTGGACTCCCTTACCTGGCTGACGCTTCCCGGGGCAGAGGATATCTCCTCCCGGTACATGGTCTGGATGGAGTCAATGACTGCGATCTGGGGCTTTTCAGCGTCTATGGCCTGTTCAATATGTTCCAGGCTGGTTTCACACAGGAATTTCAGTTCCCCTGTCACGGGTCCGATACGGTTTGCCCTCATCTTAATCTGCTTCAGCGACTCCTCACCTGATATGTATAACACTTTCTGCCCCGCTCCGGCCAGGTGCCTGCACACCTGAAGAAGAAGGGTGGATTTCCCTATACCCGGATCCCCTCCCACCAATACCAGGGAACCTGCCACAATACCATCTCCCAGCACCCGGTCCAGCTCCCGGAAGCCAGTGGGGATCCTGTCCTGCTCATCCAAATCGATTTCCGATAAAAGGGATGGCCTGGCTGTCAAAGCTGCCGGCTTTGAGCTGCCGCCCCCCATGCGTCCAAGACTGCCGGCCGGCGTTTTGGACACCGGCTCCTCCACCAGGGAGTTCCATTCCTTACACGCTGGGCATTGTCCCATCCATTTTGAAGATTCATATCCGCACTCTTTACAAAAAAACGCGGTTGTCCTTGCTTTTGCCATTCTTTCCTCCCGGATTCCTTTTGTCAGCCAATACGCCGTATATGATCTGCTCTGTATAGAAACAGGCTGGAATCTCTTCCAGCCCGCTTCCTGCATATTATACTCTCCTGATCGCCTTGACATTGACTGCCAGGCCCTCTTCCAACTCCACGCTTACGCTGAGCTTACCGCTCATGTTGGTCTTCATATTGCCCACGGCTGCATCGTTTACGTAAACTTCGTAGTCTGTATCATTCTCCAGCTGAATCGTGATCTGCGCATCCTTGCTTCCTTCTACTGTGAACTCCACGCCCTCATCCGTAACCTTGAAATGCTCTGCTGCGGTTCCCGGAACAGATTCATATACAAACATGTCATTGCGCTCCAGCTTGGTAATCTCATTGTAGGTCTTGACCTTGTACATATCCCCTTGATATTCAAAATCGGACTTCTTTGCCTTTTGCCCTAACGTATAATTGCCAAAACTAATGGTGCCATCCTGCTCTGTGCAGATTAATTCTTCAATGACCGGCATCTTCTTATCCTCCTGCTAAATGTGCTTAAGTAACTTCCTCATAAAAATTATACATCAATACCAAACAAATAACCAGTGAAAATATTCTTAAATTGATTTCCTTCTCATTAAGCCTTTGTAGCAGCGGTTGATTTCTTTTTTCCCGGCGTCTTGCCGGCGTCTCCCTTAGCCGCCTCTGTCTTGGTACCGGAAGTCCTGCGCTTTGGAGCTGCTTTGGATTTTGATGTAAAGGTCAGCTTTTCTCCGTCAAACCCTACCTGAACCGTATCACCGGCCTTTATGCTGCCATCCAGCATTTCCTCGGCCATCTTATCCTCCACCAGATTCTGGATCGTACGTCTCAGCGGCCTTGCGCCGTATTTCTCATCATAGCCCTTATCGATCAGGTATTCCCTGGCTTCATCGGTCACTGTAAGTTCGATTCCCAGCTGGTCCTTGCTGCGCTTTCCGATGGTACTCAGCATGATGTCCGCAATTCCCTTGATATGATCCTTGCTCAGCTGGTGGAATACGATGATCTCATCGATCCTGTTTAGGAATTCCGGCTTGAACAGACGTTTCACCTCGTCCATGACCCGTTCCTTCATAAAGGTATAATCAGCCTTTGCGTCACTGGCCGCACCAAATCCAAGGCGCTTCGGGGAAATGATATTCTCCGCGCCCGCATTGCTTGTCATAATGATAATGGTATTCTTAAAATCGATCTTGCGGCCCTGCGCATCCGTGATATGTCCGTCATCCAGCACCTGGAGCAAAATGTTAAACACATCCGGATGGGCTTTCTCTATCTCATCAAACAGGATCACGGAGTAGGGATTCCTGCGTACCTTTTCACTGAGCTGTCCGCCCTCATCATAGCCCACATATCCTGGCGGGGATCCGATCATCTTGGACACACTGTGTTTCTCCATGTATTCAGACATATCCACCCGGATCAGTGCATTCTCTGTTCCAAACATGGCCTCGGACAGGGCTTTGGAGAGTTCTGTTTTTCCAACGCCCGTGGGGCCCAGGAATAAGAAGGAGCCAATGGGACGTCCCGGATCCTTAAGCCCTACCCTGCCTCTTCGGATAGCCTTGGAAATGGCGGTAACCGCCTCCTCCTGCCCTACCACGCGCTGATGAAGGATTCCCTCCAGGTTCTTCAGGCGCTCGGACTCTTCCTCAGCCAGCTTGCGCACCGGTATCCTGGTCCATCCGGAAACCACATCAGCGATCTCATTATCGCTTACAAGCAGTTTCTTTGTTTCCTTTTCCTTCTGCCATTTCTCCATGGTCTGATTGATCTTTTCACGCAGCTTTTCCTGCTTGCTCTTGATCTCTCCCGCCTTTTCATAGGCTTCCTTTTTAATGGCCTCTTCCTTGCTCTCTTCCAGTGCCTCTATCTCTTCCTCGTATTCCTTGATCTTGGAAGGTTTTGTATAATTGGCAAGCCTTACCCTGGAGGACGCCTCATCGATCAGGTCAATGGCTTTGTCCGGCAGGAACCTGTCATTGATATAACGGCTGCTCAGCTTCACGGCAGCTGCCAGGGCCTCGTCCGTAATCTCCACCTTATGGTGTTCTTCATAGCGGCTGCGAAGCCCCCTTAAAATGGCCACGGATTCATCTTCCGTGGGCTCGTCTACGGTCACAGGCTGGAAACGGCGCTCCAGCGCGGAGTCCTTCTCAATATATTTGCGGTATTCGTTGATGGTGGTGGCGCCGATAAACTGCAGCTCTCCTCTTGCCAGGGATGGTTTCAGGATATTGGACGCGTCCAGCGCGCCCTCCGCTCCGCCGGCTCCGATGATCGTATGGATCTCATCGATAAACAGCAGCACATCCCCTGAATCGATCACTTCAGAGATCACCTTCTTAATCCGCTCCTCAAACTCTCCCCTGTACTTGGAACCGGCAACCATACCGGACAGGTCCAGGGTCATGACCCTCTTGTCCGCAATGGTTTCCGGCACATTGCCGGAAACGATCATCTGGGCCAGCCCCTCCACAACAGCGGTCTTGCCCACGCCCGGTTCTCCGATCAGGCAGGGATTATTCTTGGTTCTGCGGCTCAGGATCTGGATCACCCTCTGTATCTCCTGCTCCCGTCCGATCACGGGATCCAGCCTTCCGTCCGCCGCCAGCTGTGTCAGGTTGCGGCTGTAGCTGTCCAGGGTTGGTGTGGCATTGCTTTTTCTGCCTCCCTTTGCGCCTGAAATATCATCTTTTACAGCAGGGGCATCCTCCCCCATAGCTGCCAGCAGATCGATATAAAGCTTCTGGATGCTGACACCAATGGTGTTGAGAAGCCTGCTTGCCACACAGTCGCCTTCCCTGAGGATGGCTATAAGGATGTGCTCCGTTCCTATCTGTGCCGCCTTAAAACGCACTGCCTCCCTGTAGCTGTTCTCTATGACCCTGCGGGCCCTTGGGGTATATGCGGTCTGGTTGGTAGTCTGAATGGTGGGATTAGGCGCGATCAGCTGGCTTACCAGTTCGATCACCCGATCCTCCTCCACCCCATTGTCCTCCAGCACCTTGGCCGCAACGCCGGTTCCTTCCTGCAGCAGGCCGATGAGAAGATGCTCCGTGCCCACATATCCATGGTTCAGGCTCTCCGCCACGCCCACTGCCAGTCCCAGCGCTTCCTGGGCCTGCTGTGTATATCGTTCCATCATAAGTTTTATGTCCTCCTTACAAGTGTTACTTAACTTCTATCTCAGGTAGATTCTGTCTCACATATGCTGCCCTTACAGAGTCCATCTCATCCTTATCCAGGGGACGCTTTGCCCAAAGATTCAGGTTTGCGGGCTTAATACCCAGAACCAGGTTGTAAAGGGAACATTTTTTATCAAAGGACATCAGTCCGTCCTCCTCCCCTGCCATTAGCTGGGAAATGAAGATGCGCGCATCCTTTTCAGATATCTTCCTTGCATATTTGAGAACGCCGTAGGACTTATATACCTCGTCCTCGCGTTCCAGTCTCTGTGTATTAAGGGTGGCGTTCCTCACCCTCATCTCCTGGTTGTTCAGCTGGGATGCCGCCTTGGTCACCAGTTCCACGATCTCCTTTTCAGACAACCCTAAGGTCCTCTGGTTGGAGATTTCATAAAGGCTTCCGTAATTATCGCTTCCCTCTCCGTAAAGTCCCCGGATCGCTGTTCCAAAACGGCTCATATCGCCTACTATGCTCTGGAATTTTCTCACCTGGGACAGTGTTGGCAGATGAAGGACCACACAGGCCCGAAGTCCGGTTCCCACATTGGTGGGGAAGGAGGTCAGATAACCGTATTTCTCATCAAACGCATAGGAATAACGCTCATTTACATAATCGTCCATGGCGTCCGCCTTCTGCCATAATTCATCCAGTTTAAGACCGGAAGCCAAAAACTGCATGCGTATATGGTCATCTCCTCCCAGCACCAGGCTGCTGCCCTCATCCTCAGACAACAGAAGGCCCGCCGGCTCCTTCTTGTTCACTGCTGCCAGGTTCAGGATTCTGCGCTCCCTGAGCGCCAGTTTTTCCAGTTCCCTGACCTCATTCAGCTGCTGATACTTGTACGGATTTCCATCCAGTTCCGGAAGATTCTTAAGCCCTTCCTTCATGCGTTCCAGCATTTCCCCGCACTGCTGCGCCGTCATTCTGGAGGGAAATGCATACTCATCCCAGTTCCGGGCCAGGCGGATGCGGCTGTAAACAATATTGGAGTTTTTGTTGTCCACGCTGTCAAACCATTTACTCATGGATATCCGCCTCCTTTTTTAGTTCTTTGATCTGGTCACGGCACTGTGCTGCCAGCTCATACTCTTCCTGCTTCACCGCTTCCTTAAGCCGGGTCTCCAACTCACGGATCTGCTTATTCACAGCCGCTGACCTGCTGTCCATTCCATTTTCCTGAATGGCAGCGCTATCTGCGGTCTCCTTTGTCTCTCCGGCATTGGCCTGGGCGGGATGTTCCTTCTCAAATGTGCTTCTGAATTTGGGATGCTTGCCCTTATGGTTTCCGCTTCCCTGAAGCTGCTTCATCTTATCGCTGATGAACAGGTCGAATACCCCATAGCAGTCCGGGCATCCAAACCGGCTGTTTTCCACAAAATCATCAAAACTGGTGCCGCAGGTGGGACACACCACCTTGCCGCGCACATCGGTCTCCTCCTCATCGTCCTCAAGGCCCAGAAGGCCGGACAGGAGTTTTCCCAACGGGAATTCACCGTCCAGAATGGCGGCGTATTGTCCAAAATCCATCTCTCTCGCACAGTGGGAACAGAGATTGTGCTCTGTCTTGATCCCGTTTATGATCTCTGTGTATCTGATATTGGCTTCCCGGATCTTACATCTTTCACATAACATACGAATCCTCCATTTGTCATCAAAGGCGCGCTGTCACCGCCTTAGTTTTCTTCCGCCTCATCTTCTCCTTCCATACACCCGCGGGTGTACTTATCAAAAATCTCATCTACCAGCTGGTGAACTTCCTGCCTGGTCATATTCTTACAGATTCCCCAGGCAAGCACAACATCCAGGTTCCTGCGCATCTCTCCGATGGCCTGTATCTTATCAATATCCAGACTCACCACTGCGCCTCTGCGGCGGTCCAGCTTCACAAAGCCTTCCTGCTTAAGTACAGTGTATGCCTTATTAACTGTATGCATGTTGATGCCGATATAATCAGCCATCTGTCGCACAGAGGGAAGGGAGTCCCCCTCCCGGATCATGTCCGTGGCAATGCCCATGATAATCTGGTTGCGCAGCTGTATATAGATTGCTTCATCACTGTTGAAATCAATCTTCAATACCATAAATCCACCATCTTTCGTCTTATACTGACATAAAAGTTATATTTGTTCTACAAGCATTATAACAACACTTGTTAATATTACTATAGCAAGGGAACATGGATTCGTCAAGCAGAAAAAGGAGGGAATCCCCCCTCCTTTTACCGTTTTCCCTATTGTTTTAACACTTCCCGTCCATCCATCTTATGATCACTTCGGATATCTCATCAATGGAGTCAAAAGGAAATACCTTTCCCTGCTTAAGGGGCACATCGGATACGTAAGCCAGCACGGTCCGCGGATCACACACCGGTTCAGAGGACACAGCCGCCCTCAATACTTCGATCTTAGGAAAGGAAGAATACTTCTGCCCTTCCAGCAGGATCAGATCCGCCTCCGGGAAAAAAGCAAAGAAATCCTCCGCTTCCATGCCCGGCTGATCCTTGACCAGCGAAAACCGGCTGCCGGAATATACCACGGTCCCATAAGCCCCGGCCTTTTTCATGCGGAAGCTGTCCGTATCCGGTACATCGGCTTCAAACTCGTGTCCGTCATGTTTGATGACCGCGGTGCGTACCCCTGCCCCGGACAGTACCCCCACCAGTTTTTCCAGCAGCCATGTCTTCCCCGCATCCTTCCTTCCGCTGACAGCCAGGACAGGAAGTCGCTTCTTCCCCAGTTCTTTGTAAATCTCCGGGGTGTTTACATTCAAAAACCATGTGTCCGGGATATGTTCTTTTGCGGTCTTTGCCTCCACGCAGTTTACGTGCTCCAAAAAATCCATCATTCGATAATTCTGCGAATGGATCCGGGTCCTCAGTTCCCGCAGGCAGGTTCTGGAATACAGAGCGCACATGGGCTGCAGCCTGCCGTCCCTGGTGCGCCACAAAACAGCATCCACTCCCGGTTTCCAGTATTTTAACAGGCATTCCGCCATCCTGCCCCGAAACAGCGGCATGTCACAGGACACAAAAAACAGGAATGGTTCTGCTGTCTGCTCAAGGCAGGACCAGATTCCTCCCATGGGCCCAATCCATTCCCCATCCTTTCCCCGGACCGTATCCTCCACCACAGTAAAACCTTGCACCGGTTCTCCGCTTTTATAAGCAGCCCGGGACAGATAACACGGGACACCCAGGGAATGAAGTTCATTTCCAATTATATCCAAAAAAGTCTTTTCTCCATGGATCAGGCTGCTTTTATCCGCATACCCCATCCTGCTCCCCTGCCCTCCTGACAGGATCACGCCTCCCCAGCTCATGTCCATTCCCTCACTTCTCCCTGCCATCCAGTTCCCCTTCATTGGCCTCTTCCCTGCATATGGTTTCCTGAAGCTGGCTTTCCAGAACTGCAATTTCCATCACGGCCTGGCGGTAATTAACTGACAGGCGGATGTATTTCCCTTTTTCCCGTGCAGCCTCAGATGCAGTCCATACAATCCGCTCCAGCACCTCCCGGTTCAGGGCCCCTCCTCTCCAGTGAAACACAAAATAGGGCTGTTTTTTCCGCAGCACCGCCTTCATGCGGCCAGACACATCCTCCACCTTGGTCAGCGACAGACGGTTTTCCTTATAATAGAAGCGGGATCCATCCGGACAGGCAGGCATTCCATAAACCAGCGGCTGATGGTCCCTAAACATCATCTTATCATCCAGGTTATAGTAGTCAAAGCGTTTCTGCCCATAACGCCCCAGGGAATTGTCAAAGGTTGCATCCAGATGATACCACGTATTCTTAAGCTTTACCAGGTTCCAGGCATGGCGGTAACGGATTCCCTGTTCCGGATCAGCCTGGCTGATGGCAATGATACATTCCATTCCCATCCTGTCACAAAGGATCTTCACTGTTTTTGCAATCCCTTCGCAGACCCCTACCCCCTGCTGAAGAGGGCCTATGATTTCATGGGAATACTGCTTTTTCAGCTTATCATATGTCACATTGGTGCAGATAAAGTCGTGGATGTATTTCTCCTTCTCTTCTGGGGACAGATCCCCGGCCTGCTGGACCAGGCGGTTGATTCTGGATTCCAGGGCAAGTTTCATCTCCTTGATCTTTTTCTTCTCAAACATGTATTGGGGAATGAGCTGGACATATTGGGAATTGTCAGCATACCGGTAATTAAATCCCTCCACATAAAAGATTGAGGGATGATCCAGACGAAGCCTGAAAAACAAGTCGGAGAGTTCACGCCCGCCCAGGTTCAGTACCGGAAATTCGGGGGCAATTGCCTCAAAGCCGTCCAGCATGGAGCGGTACGCCGACTGCTCTCCTTTTGTCATGTGCTGGTAATAATATTCCTGTCTCATAATCTTATCCTGACATCTGTTATCGTTTAACTTCATTTGCATGTCCGGCTTTTTTAACCGGCTTTTTATATGCTAACATAAAGTCAGGAAAAAATAAACTGCTATTTGTGTTCCTGGTTGCCAAAAAGCACCATCCAAAAAAACAGCATGGCCATAACCAGCCATGCTGTATAACGTACGGGTGTGTAACAATATGTTAATATTATATGGGACACTCATATGTTCCTTCGTGTATTCTTTCGCATGTGTTTTCCCATCTCCCATCAGGTAATGGACGCCTCATAGATTTCCTTAATGGACTGCGCCAGCATGCGGTCAAACTCCCCTTCTGTCTGTTTGGCGCTAAGCCCTTCCGACAATGCCCGGGAGAAACTTGCGATCAATCCGGGGCTGCGGCTTAAGCGTTCATTGGCCTCCTCCCTGGAATAGCCTCCGGACAGGGCCACTACCCGGACTACATGGGGATCCTCCATGATATCGCTGTAGAAACCATGTTTATTCGGAATGGAAAGCTTAAACATCAGTTTTGTACCCTCTGGAAGTTCTGACAGATGAGTTTTGATTTCCTCCTTCATGATGCGCTCGCTCTCAGCCTTGTCAGGGCTGTAGATATCGATCTCAGGCTCCAGTATGGGAACCAGGCCGGCAGCTGCGATCTTCAGGCCGATCTCAAACTGTTGGTCCACAATCTTCTTAATACCTGCCGGATCCGCTTTCTTGATCACGGAACGCATCTTGGTGCCAAAGATATGATGCTCCTTTGCCCTGGTCAAAAGCGCATCCAAAGCCGGAATAGGTTTCATAAGGCGCACCCCGTCCTCCTCCTCTGCCAGCCCCTTGTCAACCTTCAGGATGGGGATGATACCCTTAACCTCCCACAGGTAATCGGCTGTCAGCCTGTCTTCGATCCTGCGCTCCATGGTGTTCTCAAACAGGATTGCGGCCAGGATGTGATCTGATGTAAAGGACGGGCTGGTAATGATCCTGGTCCTCATCTCATGAACCAGATTAAACATCTCTTCGTCCGTGCTGTACTGCTCCTCGCCTATGCCATAATTCTTCAGGGCCTTTGGCGTACTGCCGCCGCTCTGGTCCAATGCCGCAATAAACCCCCTGCCCTTGCTCATACGTTTTAACTGCTCCTGGTTCATAAGGCTACCTCTCTTTCTTGTTGAAAATACAATGAGTTAAAAAGAACAGGAAGACACACCTTGCGCCCGCCTGTTCCTGGTTCTTTTCCAACAATACTGGCTGCATAGGCGCAGACCCAACACATCGAAAACAATCACACTGAGAATACTATTATTACTGAGAATACTATTATTATAGTAAAATCCGCTTCCCATTGTCAATAGAAGTTTCCAGAAGTTGCTAAATATCCAAATGATGGTACAATGAAGTCAGGCCGTATTTCTGCCAAATTTATCCGCAGTACAAAAGGAGAACCACACAATGAATGAAAACAAAGACCTTCTGCTTCCTGGCTATACCAGGGTTTCCCATTCCCTGGAACCTGTATATGACCGGAATTCACGCATCCTGATCCTGGGCAGCTTCCCCTCCGTTAAGTCCAGGGAACAAAATTTTTATTACGGGCATCCCCAGAACCGGTTCTGGAAACTGATGGGGCGGCTGTTAAAGGAAACATTTCCTCCTGAATATCAGGGAAAAAAGTCCATCCTGCTGAGACACGGGATCGCCCTCTGGGACGTGATCCACTCCTGTGACATCAAGGGTTCCAGCGACCAGAGCATCTGTAATGTCACCCCCATGGATCTGGAGCGCATCTTACAGGCCGCCGACATAAGGGAGATCATCACCAATGGCAGCACAGCCCACCGCCTCTATGTAAAATACTGCCGCCAACACACGGGAAGGGACGCTGTCAAATGCCCCTCCACCAGTCCTGCCAATGCCGCTTTTACACTGGACCGCCTGGAAAAGGACTGGGGCGATGTGCTGCTCCCCCTTCTGGAGGCCGGGAGGTAACCTTATTATGCGATCTCCAATGCACACTGGATCATGGCATCCAGGTTTCTCTCACGTTCCCCATTGGTCAGGGCCCTGTCCGTATGGATGCTGCTGCCCACTGTCAGCATGCCCAGGGCGCGCTTTCCGGCCCGGGCAGCCGTACAGTAAAGGGACAGGGTCTCCATCTCCTGGACCAGTACGCCCATTTTCTCCCATTCCCCCTTTTCCCCTTTCCGGTCTTCATAAAATACATCTGAGCTGAATACATTGCCCACCCGAAAGGGGATCCTGCTGCCTTGGGCCTGGCTGACAGCGGCTGACAGCAGACTAAAATCAGCAATGGGTGCAAATGTGCCCGGCAGATGATACTGGGCCGGGAAATTGGAATTGGTGCAGCACCCCATGGCAAAGATCAGATCCCCCACCTCCACATCCCTGTGGATGGCACCGGCCGTGCCTATGCGGATAATGGTATCCACATCATAATTCTGGTAGAGCTCATATGCATAGATGCCCATGGATGGGATCCCCATCCCGCTTCCCTGGACTGAAATCTTTTTCCCTTTATAGTAACCAGTATATCCGTTCATTCCCCTGACACGGTTATAACACACTGCATCGGTCAGATAGGTCTGCGCAATGTATTTTGCCCGCAAAGGATCTCCCGGCATCAGGACCGTGCTGCCGATCTGTCCTGGCTCCGCTTCGTTATGAAATGTTTTCATGTCTATTACTCCAATTTTTTTATAGTATTCCTGTCATTCTTTCTCCTGATACTCAGCTCATGCTGGTCAGGGCCGAAAAACAGCTTCTGGGACAATACCGGTGTGTCGTATTCCGTATAGAGCACCTCCTCCAGAAGTAAGAGGGGATCTCCCTCCTGGATGCAAAGTATATTGGCCAGACGTTCCCTCGCCTGTCCCAGACGGATCTTTGTGTCACTGTACAGTCCGTTGGAGGACAAAAGCTCCGTATAGTACCGGTAAACGGTATCCGTATCCTCCAGATCCACATCGCTGCTGTCCAGTATCTCATGGGGCATATACACCATGGCGAATCCGGCCGGCGTCTCCCCGCAGTAGTAGGTGATGTCAATGACAGCCACCACACTGGACGGCCGGAGTTTCAGCACCTGCTGGTGCTTTTGTGTGGCCGGCTGGAAACCGATGGAGGTCACCACCCGGTCCACGGGCTGGATGCAGAAGTCCACAATTGGATTCCCGACTTTTTCCAGCCCACCTTTACTCATATCCTGATTAGAAAGGACAATATTTCCCTTTCCCTGATGATTAATGATCAATCCATCTTCCTGAAGGAGCAGCATAGCCTGCCGCAATGTGCCTCTGCTGACCTGAAGCTGTTCCGCCAGGATATTCTCCCCGGGCAGTTTGTCTCCAGCTTTGTATTTTCCCTCTTTCAGCCACTGGCTGATGGTCTCATATGCAGTCACATATAACGGTATCTTTACATTCTTCTCTTTAATAACGGTATCCTTCACAGGTCTCTTGTGCTCCTTTCATGCGCTTTGGTGTCAGTTCTAGTATAGGACTAATCCACCAATTTGCCAAGTGCTTCCGGACCTTTTACCCGTTTTCCCACAAACAGCAGCACGATCAGGGTCACTGCATAGGGCAGCATCTGCACGAACTGGGAGGGGATGGCCACATCCGTGAGATAAAATCTGGCCGCCTGGGCAACTGCAAATATCATGCCCGCTCCCATGGAGCCCAGAGGCTGCCATCCGCCAAAGATATTGGCCGCCAGTCCCATGAATCCCCTGCCCGCTGTCATGTCCACCACAAACAGGTTGTTCTGGGAAATGGAGAGATAGGAGCCTGCCAGTCCGGCAATACTTCCCGCTATGATCATGGCAATATAGCGGTAACGGTTTACCTGCACCCCGGCGGTCTGCACCGCATAGGGCTGGTCACCCATGGCCCTGTACCTGAGTCCGAATTTTGTCTTATAAAACACGATCCACACAGCCCCCACAATCAGGAACATCCCATAGAGATAGGGGGACTGTTCCTTAAACAGGGCCCCTAAGACGGGAATCCTGGAAAGCCCCGGAACAGTCAGGTTGGGGATGGATGCCACGGATTCCGACATGCCTTCCGTCTGCCAGATCGTCTTAAGCATAACTGCTGTGATCCCGCTGGCAAACAGGTTGATCCCTACGCCCACCACAGACTGGTGCGCTTTCCATTTTAAGCAGAAAAGTGCGTAAAACCAGCCGATCACGCCGCCCAATACAAGAGACAGGGCCACTCCCGCCAGAGCCGAACCAGCGGCGTAGGAACCGGCCACGCCGGCAAAAGCTCCTATGAGCATAATGCCTTCCACACCCAGCAGGATAATGCCTCCCCGCTCCGCAATGGTGCCGCACAGGGCTCCCAGGACAATGGGAACGGACAGCTGCAGGGTAAGTCCGATAAAATTATTGATCATATCCATATGTCATCCTCTCTTTCTGGTCCATTTGATCAGTTCCGGCGCTGCCACCAGCAGGATCACCAGGCTCTGTATTACAGTTACCATGTTTGTGCTGACCATGGTCTCCCTGCTCATGCGCAGAGAACCCATGTCCATGATCCCAAAGAGCAGGGCCGTGAGAAGCACGCCTGCGGGGTGGTTCCTGCCCAGAATGGCTACTGCGATCCCCGTAAATCCAAAGGAAGGCGAGAAACCTTCTATAAACCTGTGATATTTTCCAAATACTTCGGTCACTCCGGCCAGGGCTGCAATACCGCCGCTGAGAGTCATGGACATGATCAGGAACAGATTGACCCGGATACCGGCCGTACCGGCGGCTGAAGGGTTGGCCCCCACTGCCCGCAGCTGATATCCCACCGAGGTCTTCCACAGGAAAATGTACATGGCGGCTGCTATAAACAGAAGCAGGAACAGCGCCACGGTCAGCTGGGTCCTGGGCAGCAGCTTGCCAAACCAGATCTCCTCTGCAATCAGCTCGGTCTGGGCCGTGGACCCCTCTGTCTTATAGGGACCGTTGACCAGATAGGAGGTGAACAGGGTGCAGATATAATTGAGCATAATGGCCACAATGACCTCATTGGTACTGAATCTGGCTTTGAATATCCCCGGCACGCTGCCCACCGCCATCCCGGCAAGGATACCTGCCAGGATGCTGACGACCAGCAGCACAGGAGCCGGAAGAAAGCTCAGTGTAAGGGCCGTGATGACGCTTGCCATGGCTCCCGCATGAAGCTGGCCTTCCGCGCCGATGTTCAGCATGCCGCACCGGGAACCCATGGCCACAGCCAATCCCGTAAACGCCAGCGGAATGCTCTTGCTGATAGTATTGGCAATGGACTGGGGCGTACCCAATGCGCCCTGTATCAGGGATGAATAAGCTTTGATGGGGGATTCGCCTGCCAGAAGGATGAACAGAGCGCCTATAATAAGGGCTACTCCTATGGCTGCCAGGGATTTTCCGACCTCTGCGGTCTTCTTATTACATATCCATTTCATGAACATTTACCTCCTGTCTCTTTCCTGCCATAAACAGTCCGATCTCCTCTTTTGTGTACTCCCCATTTGTAAACTGGGCGCTGGCCTCCCCCTCATAGAACACGGCGATACGGTCGCTTAAGTTCATGACCTCAGACAGCTCGGCTGAAATCAGAAGGATGGCTTTTCCCTGCTCCTTTAGCTGAAGCAGTGTTTTATGTACACGCTCAATGGCTCCGATATCCAGTCCCCGCACAGGCTGGGCTACCAGCACCAGCCCCGGATCGTGGCTGATCTCCCTTCCAAGGATGACCTTCTGCTGGTTGCCTCCTGAAAGCTGCCCGATCTCCTGTTCCACGCCTGCAACCTTGATCTCAAATGCCTCCACCTGTTTGCCGGCATCCTGCTTCAGCCTGTCATAATCAATAAACCCTTTTTTACAGTATTCCGGTGTATTCTGATACCCCAGAAGAAAATTTTCCGTAATGGAGAATCCGGATACCATGGCATTCTTGTGGCGGTCGGAGGGTATATATCCGATTCCCATGGCTTTCCTGTCCTTTACCGGCAGGGTATGGATCGGCTTTCCGCCAAGCAGGATGCTCCCCTCCGTCACCTTCCGGTTTCCCACGATCATCTCCTCCAGTTCCTGCTGTCCGTTTCCGTCCACCCCGGCTATTCCCAGGATCTCCCCTGCCCGGACAGTCAGGCTCACGGTGTGTTCCGCTCTCTCATGAAGCCGGACTTCCTTTAACTCCAGGACCACATCCCCTGTCTGCTGCCCTTTCTTTGCAACCACGGATTCTACCTGTCTGCCCACCATCTGTGTGGCCAGCTCCTTCTCATTGGTGTCCTGGGTGTTGCAGCAGAATACTACCTTTCCTTTGCGTATAACAGTAATCCGGTCGGACAGGGACATAGTCTCATTGAGCTTGTGGGTGATGAATACAATGGTCTTTCCGCTCTTTTTCAGCTGTCTGAGAATCTTAAACAGCTCCTCCACCTCCTGGGGCGTGAGCACGGCCGTGGGCTCATCCAGTATAATGATATCAGCCCCCCTGTACAGGGTTTTAAGGATCTCCACACGCTGTTTCATACCCACGGATAGGTTGACCACCTTCTCATCCAGGTCGATCCTGAACCCAAACCGCTCCACCAGTTCTTCCACCCTGGCACGGCTCTCCCTGCGGTTCAGGAAAAATCCGCCTGACTCTTTTCCCAGGATGATGTTTTCCAACACGGTCAGCTGGCCTACCAGCATAAAGTGCTGATGTACCATTCCTATTCCCAGCGCATATGCATCATTGGGATTTGCAATGGATGCCTTTTTTTCATTGATAAAGATCTCCCCGGCATCGGGATGATATAACCCGAACAGGATATTCATAAGAGTACTTTTCCCTGTTCCGTTTTCTCCCAGAAGACAGTGGATCTCCTGGTGTTTTACCGTAAAATCAATGCCGTCATTGGCGCGTACCGGCCCAAAGCATTTTACAATGCCAACCATTTTGATTGCGTCCATACCTGCCTCCTGTTTTTTAGTTCAGCTCAGAGGGAACCTGGATCTCTCCTGCTATCACTTTTTGTTTCAGTTCTTCCAGCTGCTCAAGTATCTGATCCGTTACCTGGATATTGCTCTGCTCCACTGTTACATCCACACCGCCGTCACTTAATCCCAGCATCTGATTCTCCCCTGTGTAGGTTCCCTCCACAACGCTGGCAATTGCATGGTAAGCGCAGGAATCCAGCTTTTTAAGCATACTTGCCATCACATAGTCAGGCGCAATGCCGTTTTGGTTCAGATTCACTCCAATGGCCACAAATCCCTTTTCCTCCGCTGCCTGGAACATACCCATTCCGGAAGCTCCCGCTGCATGGAAGATCACATCCGCATCTTTTTCCACAAAGGTATTGGCAATGGTCTTTGCCGTGGTGGGGTCATTAAAACCTCCCGCATAATCGATCAGCACCTTCATCTCCGGCTCTATATACTGGGCTCCCGCCTGGTAGCCTGCCGCAAAGCGGTTGATCAGTGGATTGTCCACTCCGCCGATAAATCCAATGGTCTTGCTGTCCCCCAGTTTACCGTCTATCTTCTCCTGTTTTGCCAGGGCTGCCAGGGCGCCTGCCAGGAAAGCTCCTTCCTGTTCCTTGCATGAATAGGATGCCACATTGGACAGATCCGAGGTTGCGTCCAACAGGGCAAACCTTTGTTCCGGATATGTATTGGCCACATTGGTCAGGGCGTCCACCTGTTCCGCCCCCACACAGATGATCAGGTCATAATCCCCTGATGCCGCCATCTCATCCTGGATGATCTCCTCATCCGACACGGATTTAGGCTCCACTTCATCATATGTAATGCCAAAGTCCTCAGCTGCCTGCTTTACTCCCTCCAGCGCCAGGTCGTTAAAGGAGTTTCCCCCAAGGCCTGCCTCGGTAAATATGATGCCCACATGGATCGCTCCCTCCGCCGCACCGGCGCTTCCTGATTCATTACCGGACTTCTCCTCTTTACTCTGGGCTCCGCTTCCTGTGGCGGATGCGCCGCATCCCATGATTGCGCTGCCTGCCATGCTGACTGCTGCTAAAAGAACTGCCCATTTTTTCATTGTTTTTTTCATTTGATTCCCCTCCGTTTTAGACTTGTTTTATCACTCTTTAAATATGTTTCTAAACTTGTTTAACAAGTTATTTAGAATGTATCACTACTTTATTGATTTGTAAATCTATTTTTTTGTGTTTTCCTTCATTTCGTTAAAACTCCACGAAAACGGAGGGGGGATTTTGTGCACTATTTTAATCTTATTGGGATTTCCTGGATGAATCAATACTAGTACCCGCCATATAACATAATTTGGCCACGGTATCAGGTACATCTGTTGGACACTTCTAAATCATGATGACAACTCCTGTTTTACTGGTTTTGGCACAACAAAAAAACAGGTACCGATTCAGATTTCTCTTTCTCGATACCTGTTTTTTGTTTCTCTGCTCTCTTTACTTTGTGTTTTAGTCATCCCTTTACATGTACTGTTTTTATTTTCACCTTTCATTATCAATTTCATTTTACTGATACTTTCTCGTCATATCATTAAAATGTTCCCGTTCATTGATAATCTACTTGGTATATGAAAATATCAACCGGTCATGTATCTGGTTTCCTTTCACATTTCATCAGGCAGATCTCTTATTCTCTGTTTTCATATATAATTTAAAATTATATAGAAAACGAAAAATCTCTTTCCGGCGGACCGTACCTCCTTGTTTTTATTTCGTTTCTTTTGTTATTTATAGTATACATAATCGCCCATGTTTTGTCAATACTTTTTTCGTTAAATTTCAATCTTATTAGTTTATTGTTTGCTAACATGTGAATATTCTGAATATTTATACGATATATCCCAACAGCCGGGTACCTATGTCCGTCATTCCCCATCATATGCTCCTCCATCATATGCTCCTCCACAATATCGTTCCCCAGAATGCCTTCCCTCTTCCATTCTCTTTCTTGTCTCTTCTTGATCCACAGCAATCCTTTCGTAACTGTTCAGGACAGCCCATCTTTGCGGCTGATTTTCCCAGCGCGCACTTATATGCTTAACAGGCTGCAGGCCAGTTGAAAATAAATGATAAGGCTCACCGCATCCACAATGGTGGTAATAAGGGGCGCCGCCATAATAGCCGGGTCCAAATGCACGGCCTGGGCCACAATGGGCAGCACACAGCCGATGGTCTTGGCGATCACCACGGTGGCCAGAAGGCTTAAGACCACGGTGAGGCAGAGCATTTCCCTTCCCGGGAAACGGATGACCAGCTGGATGTAATTGACCAGCCCCAAAAGAACGCCCACGATCACGCCCACCCTGAGTTCCTTCCACAATACCTTGAATATGTCCCTGGCCTCGATCTCCCCCACCGCCATGCCGCGGATGATCATGGTACTGCTCTGGCTGCCCGCGTTGCCGCCTGTGTCTGTCAGCATGGGGATAAAGGTCACCAGCAGGGGAAGCACTGCAAATGCCGCCTCGTACTTGGCCAGTATGCCGCCCGTGATCATGCTGCTCACCATAAGGATCAAAAGCCAGGCCAGCCTGTTCTTTGCCAGGACAAATACCCCTGTCTTCAGGTATGGTTTCTCACTGGGGATCATGGCAGCCATCTTCTCAAAGTCTTCGGTTGCCTCCTGCTCCATCACGTCCACCACGTCATCCACGGTGACGATCCCCACTAGCCGTTCCTCATGATCCACAACCGGAAGGCTTAACAGGTCATATTTGCGGAAGCTCTCGGCCACCTCTTCCTGGTCGTCTGTGGTCACCGCCTTGATCACATGGGTGTCCATGATATTGCCGATGATCTCCTCATAGGGATGCATCAGCAGGTCCTTTACCGTGACCACCCCTTCCAGCCTCCGTTTGGCATCCATCACATAGCAGGTATAGATGGTCTCCTTATCCACCCCATGTTTGCGGATATAGGCAAACGCCTGTTCCACGGTCATGGTCTTCTTAAGGCCCACATACTCGGCTGTCATAATGCTTCCGGCGCTGTTCTCCGGATACTTGAGGAACTGGTTGATCAGCTGTCTGGTACCGGCGGTTGAGTTCTGGAGCACACGCTTCACCACATTGGCAGGAAGCTCCTCCAGCATATCCACCGCATCATCCACAAACAGGTCGTTGACAATGGCGCTGAGCTCATAATCCGTTATGCTGTTGATGATATGCTCCTGGTCCTCCACAGGAAGGTTGGCGAACACATCACTGGCCACTTCCTTTGACAGCATGCGGAACACCACCACTGTCTTCTCTGAATCCAGTTCCTCTATGAAGGAGGCGATATCCACCTCGTTCATCTCCAACAATATCTCTTTTAGTCTGCGGAACTGCCTGGTATCCAACAGCTCCATTAATTCTTTCAAGTCAAAATTCTCCTGCATCTTATTCCTTTCATGAACGGTACAATCCATGAAAGCAGCACACAAAATAGCCATAATTACAGAAACCTTCCGTAATCCATGGCTATCATCATAAACGCATGAGGAGACGCGCAAAGGCGCCCTGTATCAGTCTGTTAACGGCAGTGAAAGCAAAGCGGGACCAAAGCCGCCATAACAGCTCCCACTACCACACGCTTATGATAATTGTCTGCTTCCATCTTACGACTTCGACCTTCCACTTAGGTTCACTTCCTTTCATTGTTTATTTTATTCCGTTATTTAAGCATACCAGCACACCGCCATAAAATCAACCCCAAAATAAGGATTATTTCACCGCTGCCTGATTTTTCTCATACTATAGATTATATTCTCAAATAACAGGAGTGACTCATATGATTGAATCCACCATAGCGCTGACTCCCCTGCACTATGCCTATCTCATAGGCGTCATCGTCATCCTGGCTGTCATGGTCATGAGGCGGGACACGCCGGCTGTCTGTATTGCTTTTCTTTTCATCCTTGGACTGATCGGTCTTAAATCCGTTACCGGAGGGATTATGACCGTGTTCAATGCCATTCTCTATGCCGGAAAGGAATTCATGGAGGTTTTGGCCACCATAGCCCTGGTCACCTCCCTTTCCAAATGCTTAAAGGACCTTGGCAGTGATTATCTGATGATGGTCCCCATGTCCAGAATCATGAAAACCCCCTCCATCACCTGGTGGATCCTGGGTCTGACCATGTTTGTCTTTTCTCTCTTTTTATGGCCCAGCCCCTCGGTGGCGCTGGTAGGCACCATTATGCTTCCCTTTGCAGTAAAGGCCGGACTGAATCCCCTGGCGGCAGCCATGGCCATGAACCTCTTTGGCCACGGATTTGCCTTAAGCTATGACTTTGTCATCCAGGGCGCACCCGCTGTCTCCGCAGGCGCGGCAGGCATTACCACCACAGGCATCCTTCATCAGGCATGGCCTGTGTTCTGGGTTATGGGTATTGTGACGGTGGGAAGCGCATATCTGTTAAACAGGGAGGAAATGGAAGGAAAGGGGCTGCGCCTGTCCATCCAGACCGAGAGCACCGATCCGCCGCAGAACCGAAGGGCCGCTGTGATCATGGCCGTTGTCACCCCCCTGGCATTTGTGGGGGATATTCTTCTGATGCTGGCATTTCAATTAAAGGGCAACAGCGCCACCAGTATGGTATCGGGCACTGCCCTGATCCTCATGTGCCTGGGCGCGCTTTTGGGTTTCGGGAAACAGTCCTTAGAAAAGGTGACCGGGTATGTGACGGACGGTTTTCTCTTTGCCATCCGCATCTTTGCACCAGTGATCATCATTGGCGCTTACTTCTTTCTAGGCGGAGAAGGGATCGCAGCCATCATGGGCCAGGGATTTTCCCACGGGATCATGAACGACTGGGCCATGTGGCTGGCGCAAAATGCCCCCCTGAACAAATACGTGGCCGCCCTGATCCAGATGGCGGTGGGAAGCCTTACGGGACTGGACGGCTCCGGCTTCTCCGGCCTTCCTCTCACCGGTTCCCTGGCCCGCACCTTTGGCTTTGCCACCGGCGCGTCCGTACCTGTTATGGCAGCCCTTGGACAGATCACCGCCATCTTTGTGGGCGGAGGCACCATTGTACCATGGGGCCTTATCCCTGTGGCCGCCATCTGTAACGTAAGCCCCCTGGACCTGGCCAGAAAGAATCTGGTCCCCGTATGCCTGGGCTTTCTGTGTACCTTTATTGCAGCCTGTTTCCTGCTTTAGGCGTGTTCAAAGCACGCTCCGGGCAGTTTATATCTCATAGAACGAGGAGGAACTGATTATGTGCGGAATTGCTGGTTTTTATAACCCCCATGACCATTACCTGAAAGAAAAAATACATTACGAAACCGTTCTGGCCGACATGGCCGGCCGGCAGCGCCACCGGGGGCCGGATGACAGCGGCCTGTATCTGGCGGAACACGGCGGGCTCTCCCATGCCCGCCTGTCTATTATTGATCTGTCCGGCGGCCGCCAGCCCATGGTGAAATCCGGCTCCGGGCAGACCTTTGCCATTGTCTACAACGGAGAGCTCTACAACACGGAGGAACTGCGCCAGGACCTGATCCGCTGCGGCCGCTCCTTTCAGACCTCCAGCGACACCGAGGTCATTCTCACCGGATACATGGAGTACGGTCCGGAGTTTGTAAAGCAGTTAAACGGCATCTTTGCCTTTGCCATCCTGGACACTGCCAAAAACCGGCTGTGCCTGTTCAGAGACAGGTCCGGTGTAAAACCCCTGTTTTACATGGTACAGGGCCAGGAGATCATCTTTGCATCAGAGCCAAAGGGAATCTTTGCCTATCCCGGCATCCGCCCCAGACTGGACAAAAAAGGACTGAACGAAATATTTTCCATCGGCCCTGCAAGGACTTACGGATGCGGCGTATTCAAAGATATGGAAGAGCTGCTGCCAGGACATTTCCTTATCTGTTCCCACAGCGGGCTGCGTCTTAAGAGCTATTGGAAGCTGGAAAGCCATCCCCATGAGGACAGCTATGAAGAAACCGTTGAAAAGACATCCTTCCTGGTACAGGACGCGGTGCGCAGACAGATGGTCTCCGATGTGCCCATCTGTACCTTTCTTTCAGGGGGCGTGGATTCCAGCCTGGTATCCGCAATCTGCGCCGCGCAGCTGAGAAAGCAGGGAAAGAAGCTCACCACCTTCTCCTTTGATTTTGTGGACAATGACAAGTATTTTAAGGCCAATTCCTTCCAGCCCTCCCAGGACCGCCCCTTTGTGGACCGTATGGTACAGTTTCTGGACAGTGACCACCACTACCTGGAATGCGGCAATCTCACCCAGGCCGACCGGCTCTACGACTCTGTTCTGGCCCACGACCTGCCCGCCATGGGGGACATTGATTCCTCCATGCTCCAGTTCTGCTCCATGGTCAAGGAATACAACAAGGTGGCCCTCACCGGCGAGTGCGCGGATGAGATCTTTGGCGGCTATCCCTGGTTTCACAAAAAAGAGTGCTTTGAAGCCCATACGTTCCCCTGGACCATGGACCTAAATGCCAGAAAGATCCTGCTTGACGACAGCTTCCTGGAGTATCTGGACATGGACGATTATGTAAAAAACACTTACGAACGCTCCGTGGCAGAAACCCCTGTCCTGGCCGAGGATACGCCGGTGGAAGCCAGGCGCAGGGAGATCGCCTACCTGAACCTGAGGTGGTTCATGCAGACCCTTCTGAACCGGATGGACCGCGCCAGCATGTATTCAGGCCTGGAAGCCAGGGTTCCTTTTGCGGACCACAGGATCATAGAGTATGTGTGGAACGTACCCTGGGATATGAAGACCAGGGACGGGGTGGTAAAGAACCTGCTCAGGCAGTCGGCAAAGGGACTGCTTCCCGAAGATATCCTCTTCAGGCGCAAGTCCCCTTATCCAAAAACATATGATACTTCCTATGAAAAACTGCTGGCAGGCCGTGTCCGGGAAATGATGTCCGACAGCCATGCGCCCGTGATGCAGTTCCTGGACCGGAAAAAGCTGGAACTGTTCTTGTCCAATCCCGGCGACTACGGCAAACCCTGGTACGGCCAGCTGATGGCAGGCCCCCAGATGATGGCCTATATCCTACAGATCAACTTCTGGATGAAAACCTATGACATTGAACTGGTGGAATGATCCATTCCGGGCATATAGAACACGCACTGGTTTTTTCCCCTGTGCTTTGCCTCATAAACGGCCGCGTCCGCCTTTACAAACAGTGTGTCATAATCCTGTCCGTCCCTGGGGCACACGGCCCCTCCTATGCTGCAGGACAGTTTCATGGGCCCAAGCATTGGGTCCGTAATCCCTCCCACCGCATCACACAGGCGCCTGGCGCATTCCATTCCCTCCTCCTCGGAGACAACGCCTGTAAGGAATGCCACAAACTCATCCCCCCCAACCCTGCCGATCAGATCAGATGAACGCAGGGTATTGCGGAACAGTTCCGCCACCTGGCAGAGCACCTGGTCCCCGCTCCTGTGTCCCATGGTATCATTGACATTCTTGAAATTATCCAGATCCATGAAAAGCAGGACGGCCCGGGGATGGCGGGGGTCATTTAAGAACCGTCCGATCTCCCTGTGGATGGCCTGTCTGTTGAAAAGCCCTGTTAGGGAATCAACCCTGGCATGCTGCAGGGCATCCCGCAGCCGCTCCTTCTGTCTGCACTGCTCCTTGTACTCCTTGGTGATATCGGTCCTCATGAGAAGCACAATGTGGTTGGCCCTGTCATAATATACATACTGAAACCGCTTGCGGAAATACCCCTTCCCGGAGTCCGTCACCCCGTAGGAGACCGTGTGCTCCCCTTCCTTGTCCAGCACGGACAACACATGATCCATCTGCATTTCTTTTCTGACCCGCTCCCTGTCCTCCTTGACCACATATGTATCAATGAAAAAGCCGATCATCCGGCTGTAGCTGCCGGATGAGTCAGGAGGGAACAGGGACGCCCCCTCATTTCTGCGCAGCAGGGTATAGGCATCCTTGGATGCGTCCAGGCAGATGAGATAATCACAATTCCTGTACACATATCGGTCCACAATCTGCTTCAGTACATGGACCTCCCGGTCCTCCTGGCCCAGGTCGATCCCGTAACACAGCATGATGTCCCGGCAGTGTTTTTCCGGTATCAGAAGCACCCGGGTCCAGGTGTAGCCTCCCGTTTTCCTGAGACAGCGAAATTCCAGGTATAAATGCTCTCCTTTTCCGGCAGCTTCCTCCATCCGTTTTTTATTGAATATCCCCAGGAACATCCCGCATTCCTCGGGATGGATCCTCTCCCATGCAAAAGCCTGGAAATCCTCCAGGGTCCGGTTCACACAAAGGCAGCTCTTATCCTTTGTAAAAAAAATGCTCCTGCACTGGCCGGTAGCTATATTGCACTCCACCAGTTCATCAAAAATCCCGGAAAGGGAGCCTGCATATTCTTTTTCCCGTTCCGCGTCCAGCACCATGCGGTTTTGGGGCTTCCTTTCATCCAACTTCCCATCCATGAACCAATTTCTTCCTTTCCTGCAACATTCCCCTGACCCGGCACTGTGATGCATAGGTTTCCATGTATTCGTGCCTGGTATGCAAGTGTATTTTAATTCATAAAATATATGTATCCCATAGTAATTCATAATATGAGAACTGTAGTGTACACTAGTATTGAGGTGAATCACAATGCATGATTACGTTAAAACTTTAGGTACGGTCATCCGCAAAGCCCGGGAAGAACAGGGACTGTCCCAGGCATCCCTGGCTGAAAAGCTGGGAATTGATGTCCGTACCATTATTAATATTGAAAACTTCCGCGGGAATCCTAAGTTCGAGGTTCTCTATCCTTTGGTTACCACTTTGAGGATCCCGGCGGACAGAATATTTTATCCGGGCGCTGAGGCGTTGGGAGACGCCAAACAGCAGCTTCTCTGGGAACTGCACAACTGCAGCGAGGCAGAGGCCAAGGCGCTTCTTCCCGCTGTCCGGTATGTAACGGAACTGATGCGGAGCAAGGCAGCTGATTCCCCGTGATCCTGCTCCCCCAAATTTTCCCGTATACCTTAATTATTTTACTACGAGAACAAAAAAAATACAACAAGATATTCATTAAGGTACATATTTTTCATGTACTGCAATGTATGATCATACAGAAAAACAGCCCGCGGCACCATCTGTTGCGCCGCAGGCTGTTTTTGTTGTTTCCTGTCATCTCACTGATCCGGTATGAAAAACATTGATCATCAATGGGCGATCACGGTTTATTTCATGGACTCCACAATGGCGTCCGCCATTGCTTCCAGCTCAGCCATCTGAACATCCTTTAATGAGGATTTTACAGTTACCGACTGTTCCATGATCGTCATATTCTTCATGGAACCGATGATCTCTCTCATCTGTTTTCCGGAAAGCACGCCCCATGAACCGTTCTCCATGATGGCCACTGTCCTGTTCTGCAGATTGTGGGCCCTCAGGTCTGTGAGGAAATGCTCCATGTTGCTGAAAATACCGCCGTTGTAGGTAACGGACGCGATCACCAGATGGCTGCACCGGAATGCCTCGGAGATCATAATGGAAGGATGGGTGGAGGACACATCATACATGGCAATGTTCCTTACGCCCCGGTCCGCCAGCATGCCTGCCAGAATATTGGCCGCATTCTCCGTGTTGCCGTAAATGCTTCCGTATGCGATCATCACGGCCTTTTCCTCGGGCGCATAGCTGCTCCAGGTCAGATATTTGTTCACATACCACTCGATATCCGTTCTCCACACAGGTCCGTGAAGGGGGCACAGGGTATGGATCTCCAGGGCAGAGGCCTTCTTTAAAAGAGTCTGTACAGACGGGCCGTATTTACCCACAATATTGGTATAATATCTTCTGGCATCATCCAGCCAGTCCCGTTCAAAGTTTACTTCATCAGCAAAGATGTTTCCGTTCATTGCGCCGAATGTGCCGAAGGCATCGGCGGAAAACAGGATCTTGTCCGTGATATCATAGGTCACCATCACCTCGGGCCAGTGCACCATAGGAGCCATGATAAAGGTAAATGTATGTTTTCCCGTGCTCAGGGTATCATTTTCCTTAACAATGACAGCCCTGGAATCAATATCAAAATTATAGAACTGCTTGATAATGGGAACGGTCTTGGCATTGCAAATAACCTGAACCTCGGGATATCTGCGCACGATCTCACCCAGGGTTGCACAGTGATCCGGTTCCATGTGGTTCACCACCACGTAATCCAGATTCCGTCCCTTTAAAAGAGCGTCTATATTCTCAAAGAATTGTTCTGTAATGGCACGGTCCACGGTATCAAACAGAACCGTCTTCTCATCCAGAAGCAGGTATGCGTTATAGGAGATACCCCTGGGAATGGGAAATGCGTTCTCAAACAGGGCCAGTCTGCGGTCCGTACCGCCAACCCAGAACAGGTCATCTTTAATGCGTTTTACACAGTACATATTCAGTCATCCTTTCGTTAAATGATAATCAATGTTTTATTTCGTTTAGAAGTATACTACATTTTACCCAGATTGTCACTGTATTATTTAGTGTACACTTACTGAAGGATGGTCACGTCCTGGCTTAGGACCCTGTAATTCTCCACCGGATTGCCGGTGCAGTCCAGGAAGCGCAGCCTGCCCAGACCTTCCAGGGGTTTTATGTCTGTTATGTAATTATCCCTGACCGTAAGACGTTCCAGTTCCGGCAAAGCCGCGGCAAACTCCAGGCCGGTGAGCATATTGTCGGACAGGCTAAGGCTTTTAAGTCCGGGATAGTTTCCAAGGAAGTCCGTGTGTTCATCCAGGCTTACCTTGTCATAGTCCACGTACACGATCCCTCCCCCGCCGCTGATCTGAACATTTTTATATAACTTGACTCCGTCCATTTCCACCACTTCCAGGTTCCCATTGGGGGAGAGCTTTCCAAAATCCAGTTCACACTCCACCCCGTTCAGATAAAGTTCCCTCAGGGCAGGCATTCCAAACAGGCCCGATATGTCCTCATAGGTAGCCACACCGTTTAGATCCAGTATCTCCAAGGCCGGAATTTTGCTGACAAATCCCCATTTGGTGGTATCCGGAATGCGGGAGCATTTCAGCCTTTTAAGGTTTGTAAGCCCCGCAAAGGCCGAGGTGGCATCGATATCCACCCACTCCAGAACCAGTTCCTCAAGCTCCCCCATGCCTGCCAGATATCCCACCGTATCCATTCCGGATACCGCAAGCTCTTTCAGCCCGCTAAGCCCCCTGAGATCAGGCTGAGGACAGTTATAGGGCACATCCAGACGCAGCTTCGTAAGCCCGGTCAGCCCTGATACGGCGCTCAGGTCCGTCACCTTGCTGCAGTCCTCAACAGCCAGGGACTTAAGAGTGGTATTCCCCTTCAAACTGTCCAGGTTCAGGACCTCGGCCCTTGACAGGGACAATGAGGTCAGAGCAGGCATGCTTTTCACAAAACCTATATCCTTCATGTTTTCAGACTGGACCGACACCTCCTCCAGCCAGGTCATCACGGACAGAACGGAAAAATCCTTTAGTTCATTACAGTATTCCATGGTCAGGGATTTAAGCCCTTTCATGCCGGCCAGGGCTTTGATATCCGTCAGATCCGATCCCCTGACGGTCAGGCGCTCCAGCCCTGTAAAGACTCCCACTCCTTCCAAGTCTTTCAGTCCCGCGCTGACACGCAGATCCTTTAGCTGTCCGGGATCCTCAAAGGCAGCTGCCACCTCCTGCATGCTCTTTCCATAGCAGCTGATGCGCTCCAGCTTTAACCCCTTAATATCTCCGGCGGATACATATCCTGCCACACTGAGGGCTTTAAGCCCCGTAAAACGGGACAATGCCTTCATATCGATCTTTGTCTTGTCCCGGTCAAACTCCAGCCATGTAAGGTCAGCATCCCGGTCCTCCATCGGATCCTCAAAGCTGTATCCGGCCAGGATATGGTCGGAGGAATATTTATGCTCCACCCACCGGATACCTGCCAGGTCCTCATCCGTCAGACTGCCGGCCGGCTTTCCAATGGCAATGGAAGCCATGTCCCCAAACAGGCCCGTAAGCTCGGCCTTTTCCTCCTTTGGTTCCTCCAAAGCCTTTGACTCTGTAACAGCCCCACCGCTTCCGTTTTTTCTTCTGTCTGTCACTGACACGGGCCCGGGCCCCTTGGATCCATCCCACTGTTTTTTTAATCCCGGTCCGAACACCAGCGCCAAGACCACAAGGGCCAGGCCTGTGACAGCTCCTGCCCGTATCCATCCCTCCTTGTCCCGCCCGGAAGGCTTCCCGGATGAGGAAGGCTGCTTTGATCCCCCCGGCGTTTGGGGCACATAATTCATCCTGATCGGCTGGGAGGACAGACGGACATTCCCCTCCCCCTCGTCCTCCAGCACATAGCGGGACCTGCAGTATTCGCACACCGCTATGTGGGGGTTCTTCTCATCCAGTTTCAGTGTTCCGTTGCAGGCAGTGCATTTGAGTTCTGTCAGCTTCATCCCTGTTCTCTCTTTCTGAAAATCATATGTTATATATGTTTTCCATTGTATCACATAAATTGGAAATAGAAAAGAATACACCTGGACCTGAAAGTATTTGAATTATCACATGCATTACGATATACTGTTTTTATCCAGAAACAGGAACGGAGGTGTTCATATTGGATCTGATCAGCCAATTTATAGAGAACTACCGAAAAAAATATACATTCTATGAAAATGCCGGACGTCTGGCTGCCAAACAGCTGGAGACAGCGCTGCAGGCCGCCGGTATCCGTGCCATTGTAACTTCCAGGGCCAAGAACCCGGGAAGGCTGAGAAACAAAGCCATTTTGAGGAATTCAGAGCGGGAAACCCCATACAGGAGCATGAAGGAAATTTATGATGATATGTTTGACCTGGCAGGAGTGCGCGTATCCCTTTACTTCCCCGGCGACCGGGACAAGGCAGGCGCCCTGATCAACGATCTGTTTACGGTCCTGGAAAACAAGCAGTTCCCGGAACAGTCCAAACCGCCCACCTACAACAAGCGTTTTTCCGGCTATTGGGCCAACCATTACAGGATCCACATCAGCGAGGGATCCGTTGTTCCTGCCCAGAAAAAATACACTTCTGTCCGGGTGGAGATACAGGTGGCTTCCGTGCTCATGCACGCCTGGTCCGAGGTGGAGCACGACCTGATCTACAAACCGCTCCAGGGCGCCCTGTCCGATGAGGAGCTTTCTATCCTGGACGAGCTGAACGGGCTGGTACTCACAGGTGAGATTGCCCTGGAACGCCTTCAGAGTGCCGGAAATGAGCGGATCAAGAATAAAGACACCACCTTCAGCAGCCAGTACGACCTGGCCTCCTACCTTTACAACTATATGAGCAATCACCTGAAGCAGGAGGACATTGAGCTGCGCCTGGGAAACATAGAACTGCTGTTTAAGCTTTTGAGCAAGCTGAAGATCGTTAAAGTAAAAGATATCGAGCCCATATTAAAATCAGTAAAATTTGAAAAAGACCGCCGCAACATTTCCCAGCAGATCATTGACCAGATCATCACGGGCAATGAAAAGCGCTACCATATATATCAGGATCTGCGGACCGGCAATGAAAATGCGGATCCCAAATCCCTAAAAGCCATTGACTATTTCTTCGGCCAGTGGGTTCCGCTGGAGAACCTTCTCAACAAAGCGGCCTGCCGCAATGTTCCCAAATCATACGGCGCCTTTAACATCAATACGCTGAGGCGGATGAACGTGCTTGACAAGGATCTTTCCAACAAAGTGGGCGCGCTGCGCAGGACCAGGAACGTGCTGATCCATGACATTGAGACGCCGGATGTGGAGGAACTGATGCATCAGGGGGATGAGATCCACGAAGTATACCAGGCCCTGGCCCACCGCCTTGTAAAGGGCGATGCTAAGACGGAAACTCATACGATAAAGGAGGGGGATGCCTCCTCCTGATCCCTGATATGACCGCGCAGTATGGTAAGCCCCTGTTTCAGCTCCTCATCACTTTTCGCTGAACAGGTGGCAACCCGCACCGCATTTGCTTTTACTTGGTTTCCCACGGAGAACCGCTCGGCGCCGAATACACTGACTCCCAGGCGTGCCAACTCAGCCTCGCACAATCTTCCGGTGCAGTGCACGGGAAGTTCCAGCCATTGATAGTATGATTCCATGCAGGCCGGTCTGTCCGGAAAATAGGAAACATATATCCCATTGCGCCTGAGGGCGGATCTCTGCTTCTTCTGTATAATCTTACATGCCAGGCCGCTTCGGATGATCTCGGCCGCAATCTCCATGTTTAAAGAAGATATCTTCAGGTTCTGGCTGAAGATCCCCTGCTCCATGGGATTGATATATGATTCCGGGACATACAGGTACGCGATTCTCAGTCCGGGACACAGAGGCTTGGACAGCCCGCTGACATAAATGCAGTTTCCGGGGGCCTCCAGGGTAACCGGGATGTATGGGGTTTCCAAGAGAGAGGCATAGTTGTCATCCTCAATTCCCATCAGATCCATTTTCCTGATGATCCCGCCAATCTCCGTTTTTCGTGCATCCGACCATGCAATATTGGTGGGGTTGCTTCCCGCCGGCATCATGTAAACGCCTTTGATGTTCTGCAGGGCACAGGCGCTTTCCAACTGGTCGGGCCGCATTCCCTCCCTGTCGTTTTCAATGGGGACCAGCTGCAGATACAGCTGATTGGCCAGGCTGATGAAATTGGGATACGTATAGGTATCCACCGCAATACGGTCCCCTGCTTCAAACAGGGATGACAATATGGTGGCAAGGGCGTTCTGGGCCCCTGCTGCAATGATGGTATTGTGCTCGCCCGCATCCAGCCCGAACCGCGACAGCCACCGGGCGCCGGCCAGGATCTGTCCCCTGTCCCCCAATGGATGGGAATATTCAAACAGCTGCTCTGAAAAGGGTTTTTTTAAGATCTCAACGGTCAGATCCCTGATGGCGGCATTGGATTCATAAAAGGGATGGATCAGAGCCATCTCAATCCTTGGAGCAGTGCTCTTTTCCACCGTTGAGGTGGACACATTTGCATAGGGGGTCACAAAGGTTCCTCTTCCTGTCACTGCGTGGATCAGCCCGCGCATTTCACAGAGTTTGTATGCTTTTGTTATGGTACTCAGATTCAGATCCAGAAAATCGGCCAGCTCCCTCTGAGGAGGCAGCTTCGTATTGGCGGACAGTTTCCCGCTTTTAATATCCCTCTCCATCATATCCGCAAGACAATAATAGATGGGATAGGTCAGTTCCTGTTTATCCGGCGCCCAGGACATGGGGTAATCACTAAATGAATTGACTGGCATGGCTATCTCCTTTTTGATGCCATTATATCACCCAAATTGTACCTTTAAAATACTATTCTTGTATGGCATACAATTATAGCATATAAATACGGCATTTCATTATAACATGTATTTATAGCATGTGATCATAAGAAAAAGCGGGGGATACCTGACATATGGTTACGGCACCCCCGCCTTATTAGTTTATTTCTTCTCCTGAGGACCTGCGTGCTTGTGCTCGGAAAGCGGCATCACATGCATATTGCCCCTTTGCTCATTCTCCGCCCAGAAGATGTCGTCCGCCATCTTCGCCTCCGGATTAAATTCCACGCCTTCAAAGATATGCTTTACAAACTCCTTGTAGCCCACCCGGTCAATGAGGTGTCCGCCGTGGAGATACTCCGGCTTGTAATCCAGGGCCCATGCGGAGAACTTCTGCCAGTTGGAGAACATGCCCAGGATCACGTCCTCTGTCACCCAGTTTAGGAACAGCTTTCCTGCCCTTGGGTTCTGCTTGCCTGTTCTGCCTCCCAGGGTAACCCGGTAAAGCTTCTTGGTCCCTCTTGTCCAGGCTCCGGTGGGACAGATCAGGGAACATTCCCCGCAGCCCACGCAGCAGCAGGCATCCTTGTCAACCTTGCCGTTCTTGTTCAGGCTCAGGACCCCGGTGGCATGGTGTTTGCAGGCATCCACGCAGGAACCGCAGCCAATGCACCGGTCAATATCATAGTCCTGCTTGTTTACGCCCATGATGCCAAAGTCATTGAAGTTGGCCTTAACACAGTCATTGGGACATCCGGCCACTGCCACCTTGATGTGGTAATGGGACGGAAATATGATCTTCTCAATTTTCCTGGCCAGCTCGTATGTATTGATATTTCCCTTGATGCAGTGGGCGTTTCCAATACAGGACATCACGTTCCTGGCTCCGATGGTGGGATAGCCGTAATCATTAACCTCCATGTCCACATCGCACATCTCCACATCCACATCATGGATATAGCCTTTGAGAAACTTGTTCACTGCTTCGATGTTCTCGTATTTGATCCCAGGCACATCCAGGGTCTGCCTGGTACCCATATGAAATGTTCCGTTGCCGTAGCGCTCACAAAGTTCCTGCACCATGGACAGGTGCCTTGCCTCTATCATGGCTCCGGGCACACGCATCTGAAGCATAAACTCTCCTGCCACCTTGGACTGCCTGAAACAGTTGATCCTCACCTTTTTAATATCTATATCGTGATTCATTCCTTGCCACCCCTCTCTTAGTCAACCAGATACTTGGCCTGGGTATAGTTAAAAACAGGCCCGTCCAGACATACGTACACCTCATCGATCCGGCAGTGTCCGCATTTGCCCACAGCGCAGGACATCTTGCGCTCAAAGGACATCCAGATCTTCTCCTCAGGCACTCCCTGCTTCAGGACCTCAAAGCCGGTAAACTTCATCATTGGCGGCGGCCCCACCACCACTACTGCATAATCCTCCCCCAGATCCTTAAAGGGGATACGGGACACGAATTCAGTTACAAAGCCGGTCTCCCATCCATCCTTGCGGTCTTTGTCAAGGGCATAGATGGTGTCAAAGCGCCTGCTCCACCGCTCCAGGTCGCCCTTAAAGATAATGCCCTCCTCATTCTTAAATCCGCTGATCAGATGCACGCTTTTCACAAGGTCAGGGTTGTCGTAGAACATATTCAGCATGCTCTTAACCGGGGCAAGACCGGTCCCCCCCGTAATCACCACCATGTGCTTTCCCTTAAACTGGTCAATCGGCCAGCCCTTGCCATAGGCTCCGCGCAGGAACAGGATATCCCCTGCCTTTTTCTCAAATATCACATCTGTCACCTTGCCCACGGAACGGATGGTAAAATCCATATAGCCTTCCCCAAAGGAACTCACCGAGATGGGCGCTTCCCCGATCTTGGGTATGGAAAGCTGGAGGAACTGTCCGTGCTCCGGCTTGATGTCTGTCTCTACTCTATATGTATACTCGTGAAGGCTCTCACGCTTAACTTCCAATATCTTACATGCCACAGGCTTTACAATATTTTCCATACTTATCCCCTCTCCTGTCCCATTTCCCCTGCTTTTATCTCCTCAATGGCATCCGCCATTCGGTTTACCGTGGTCACAATGGAGATATACTCCGGACATCGGTCAATGCAGCGGCCGCATCCCACACACATGTGATAGTCCTTAAATCGCGCCTTGTAGTCGTGGAATTTGTGGAGCACCTTATAGCGCATCCTGTCACCGGCCCTGTTTCTAAAGCTCATGCCCCCGGCCATATCCGTAAAGTCTTTTACCTGGCAGGAAGCCGTTGTCCTCTTTCTCTCACCCACATTTGCATTTTCATTATAAATAATATCCGTGGTGGTAAAGCAGGTACAGGTACTGCAAGCAACCGTACAGGCTCCGCATGAAATACATCTCCCGTCATACTGCCTCCACATGGGATGGTCCTTTAGTTTTGTCAGGACTTCCTTGTCCGGGATCTCCGGCACCGTGACCTTGAGTGCATTTTCCTCCACAAATGCAGGGGCAAACTCCTCCTGTTCCATCCCTTCAAAATAAGGGGCAAAGGTCTCATCCTTTACCTGGACCGCCAGGCCGTCCTCACCAAAACAGACTGCCAGGGAATAATCCTCTGACCGGTTGGTGCCCATGCTGACGCAAAAGCAGGTATCCCAGCCCCCGGAGCATTCCATCATAACGATCTTCACCCGCTCCTTCATCCTCTTATAATACATATCCTCAAAGCCGCCGTTGGTAAGATATATCTTTTCCTGGTGGTGCTGGGCGTGGATGTCGCAGGGGCGCATGAATATCAGAAGCTTTTTGGATGAAACCCTGCTCTCAATAAACTCATCCTCGGTAAAATAAAACAGGGACTGAGTAATGGGGCTTAAAACCTCCTTTGCCGGAAAGTCTGATTTCTCCCTGTACTCAATCTCCTCTACACTGTCCACCCGGGCATACCTGATCAAATCCGTGTCTGAATACCTTCCCTTACCCACAAACCGCTTTGGGGCCCAGATCTCATACTCATCCTGAAGCTGCCCAAAAATCCTGTCGGCATCCTTAATTCCAACCTTATATCCCATGAAATGCCTCCTCCTTTACTGGTTATCCTTCTTTATTATTATTTAAGCCATGTTATTATTATAACAAATCAAAAATGGTCTGCCTAATTATATATTGTAATGGTTAAATAACAAATTTTTATCATTAAGGAAGCCTGGCATTGAATCCCCTTCAACACCAGGCTTACATTCCTAAATAGATTCATTTATTCCACTGTCATGATCAAATCACCAGCCTTGATCATTCCAGGTTCCCCTTTGCACACCGCTGTGTGGTTCGTTGAATTTGATACAATAACCGGAGTCACTGTCTCGTATCCTTCTTTCTCGATGGCCTCCTTATCAAACGTAAGCAGCATATCTCCGGTTTTAACACGATCTCCCGCCTTTACATGGGGCTTGAAATATTTTCCCTGCAGTTCTACCGTATCCATCCCCACATGGATCAGAAGTTCTGCACCGTTCTCAGCCACGATCCCTAAAGCATGCCCGGTATCAAACACCGAGGCAACTGTACCATTTACCGGAGCGTATAATTTTCCTTCCCAAGGCCGGACCGCAACCCCTATTCCAAGCATACCGCTGGAAAACACCTGATCATTAACCTGACTTAATGGAATCAGGTCCCCATTTAAGGGACTGGATATACTCAGTTTGTGACTTCCGCTTCCTGAAGATTTCTCCTTCACTCCAGTTTCTTCCTTCGCGCCGCTTTCCTCCGGCACATCCTCAAACCCAAGACGCCACTGGATAGCAAATGTCACAACAAAAGCAATAAAGGCTGCAATCAGGGCATTGATCACATTACGGGAATCAGGTCCCACATACAGTCCAATTGCCGCCAGACCGGCTCCGCCTCCGCCAAAGCGCTGTACTCCGGTTAAACCGGCATACAGGCCTCCAATCCCTCCGCCAATGGTTGTTGCGATCAATGGTTTGCGGAGCCGTAAGTTAACACCAAACAGGGCCGGTTCTGTAATGCCCAGAAGAGCGGTCACACCGCTGGAAACTGATAGCTGGCGCAATTCCCTGTTTTTTGTCTTCACTGCCACGCAAAGTGCCGCCGCTCCCTGGGCAATATTGGATGGAAGGTTACCGGGTCCTATCACTGTCTCATATCCCAGAGCGGAAAGGGAATTGACATAAGCCGGAAGCAGGCTGTAATGCATGCCGGTCATAACCAGAAATGGCATAAAGGCTCCGATCACAGTGGGAAGAATCCACGGTGCTATTTTTTCTACTGACAGCAAGAACGCCACCAGACCGTCACCAATGATGCTTCCCAACGGTCCCAGCACTACCAGACCGATAGGAGCCATGATCAGTATGGTCAGCAGGGGCCTTGCTATAAATTTAATTACAGCAGGAGTAATCTTTTCTACAAATTTTTCCACATATGACAGAACAAATACGATCATGATAATGGGGATTACAGATGAAGAGTATGTCACCATACGCACCGGAATACCCAATACTCGGACAATATCTCCGGTCTCTTTCAGGGCGATCAGATTGGGATGCAGCAGGACCGCGCCCATGAGCATGGCCATCTGCATACTGCACCCGAATTTTTTTGCAGCTGATGCCGCTAAAAACACGGGCAGAAAATAGTAGGATGCATCTGCTATAAAATTTAGAAAATAGTATGTATTGCCTGTTTTGTCAATCAGGCTGAACAGTGTAAGAATGGATAAAAGTGCTTTGACCATACCGGCACCGGCTATGATCGGCATGATTGGTGAAAAAATACCGGCTATGGTGTCCAGCAGCACATTGAGCCCCTTCTTTTTTTCATTTTGGGGTATTCCGTCCTTGGCCTTGTCTGTTCCGCATCCTCCAAGTTTCTGAAGTTCCTGATAAACGACAGGAACCTCCTGCCCAATAATCACCTGAAACTGTCCCCCTTTATTCACAACCCCCATCACTCCCGGGATTTCCCCGACTTTCTTTTCATCGATCCCTTCCGTTGACCGCAGGCTGAATCTCAGCCTGGTAACACAGTGGGTCAGGTTCTTAACATTGTTTTCGCCCCCAACTTCCTGAAGAATCTTTTGCGCCGTAACCTTAGCATCCATCTCAATACCTCCACATTTATCCTGACAATCATTATCCGATCATATCTATATCTTCACCGTTTGTTTCCAGCACCTTTTTATACCAAGCATAGGATTTCTTCTTAATGCGTTTTAAGCTTCCTTTTCCGCTGTCATCCTTATCCACATAGATAAAACCATATCGTTTGCGCATTTCCCCTGTTCCCACTGATATGATATCGATAGGTCCCCAGCATGTATAACCCATTACATCCACACCATCCAACTCTACCGCCTGCTTCAGCGCCTCTATATGGGATGCAAGAAACCGGATCCGATAATCATCCTGAATTGTTCCATCCTCCTCAACACGGTCAACAGCTCCCAACCCGTTCTCCACAACAAAAAGAGGCATCTGATATCGGTCATACAATTCATTAAGGGCGATCCTCAGGCCGATGGGATCAATGGGCCAGTCCCAGGCATTTCGTTCCAGGAATGGATTGGAACGTTCCACCCTGATATCTGATCCGTCCTCGCTGGATGCAACAGAGGAAAAATAGTAGCTGAAAGCAATATAGTCCACGGTCCCCGCCTTCAGGACCGTTTCATCCCCTTCCTCCATATGCAGTTCCACCCCCATGCGCTTTAACTGAGTCCTGCACAGGTTAGTGTAATATCCTCTGCACATCACATCCGTATAATAATAATTAGGTATCATGTGGAACCTCTGTGCCAGTACATCCTCAGGCCGGCATGTCTTGGGATACGTTGTCGGGTACTGCAGCATGCATCCGATTTTAAACTGCGGATCGATCTCATGACCTGCAATCACGGCCCTTGCGCTTGCCAAAAACATGTTGTGGCTGGCAATGACCTTAATCTCATTATGATCTTCTCCTTCCCTATAGCGTATTCCTGCTTGGTGATAGGGTTCTGCCTGATTCATGGTCTCATTGATCTCATTAAATGTTATCCAATATTTTACCTTATCCTTGTAACGCGTAAACACGGTCCTGCAATATCGTTCAAAACACTCAATCATCTTCCGGTTTCTCCAGGAACCATACTTCTGCACCAGATACAGTGGCGTCTCATAGTGGGACAATGTGACAATGGGTTGGATCCCCTTTTCCAAAAGGGTATCAAATACCTTGTCATAAAAAGCAAGTCCAGCCTCATTTGGCTGCATCTCATCTCCCTGCGGAAAAATTCTCGGCCAGTTTATGGACATCCTAAAACAGTTAAACCCCATTCCCGCTAACAGATCAATATCTTCCCGATACCTGTGATAAAAATCAATCCCCTCATGGCTGGGATAATAACATCCCGGTATCACACCATCATGGACCACCCTGGGAACCCCATGACAGGAGCCCTGCTCCACATCCGCTATACTAAGTCCCTTTCCATCTTCAAGAAATGCCCCTTCCAGCTGGTTGGCCGCAGTGGCTCCTCCCCATAGGAAATCTTTTCTCAAGCTCATAATCAAACCTCCTTATGACCCGATTATAAGCAGGAAAACTTTATTTGAAAACAAACAAGGCCGATTATGAAACAGTGTTTTATCTTCGAGCCGCTCCTCTGTGGCTTTGGATGAAACACTGTTTTAACAATCGGCCATCCCCTCACTTACTCCTTCTCCTCCCCTCCCATGATAATGGAATTGGTGGATTTACGGAAACGTTCCAAAAGGCTGGTGCGCTCCAGCTTTCTCTGATAATTTCCATTGTAATCCTGCTGGAAATAGGCTGCATAGAGAATATCCAGCAGCAGACTGACTGACAGATGTGTACTAAAATCCCCAAGATTCTGGAACAGACTTTCCTTGGTGGATATGGTTAATTTGCAAGCAGCATACTTTGTAAGGGAATTTTCACCAAAGGAGGTGAGGGCGATCACAGGAACCGATCTTTTTTTACATTCCATAGCCACACGAAGTGTCTTTCCTGTCTCACCGGAATAAGAAATAATAATAGCCACATCTTTGACCGACAGACAACCTGCCTCATAAAGCTGATAGTTAAGATTATTAGAAATAGTCACCCTTTTTCCAATTTTGATCATTTTTTCGCGGAAGCACTCTGCCTGGTTGATAGCCGTCCCTGCTGAAAACACATAAACATTTTGGCTATAGCGAAGGAGTTTGACTGCACGCTGCAAAGCATCATGACGGAGAAGGGACACCGTATCCTGTGCTGTCTCTTCGTACAGCAGAGCAATCCGGTTCGCCGCCTTCATTATGGTATCCTTCTCTGAAAAGGGAAAATTAACGTCCACCTCGCCGGGCTGCTGATCCAGATACCGTATTTCTTTTATATACTGTGTCTTAAAATCTTCAAAGCCGCCAAACCCCATACGCTTACACATACGGACAATGGTGGCCGGTGAAGTATAGGTCGCTTCCGCCAGGCTGCGAGATGAATACTTTTCAATATTGCTCCCCTGTTCCAACAGGAAATCCGCAATTTCTTCCTCAGTTTTTGTCATGGTTTCCTTTAATTTCAATTTTTCCATAATCAGCATAACAATCCCCCGTCCTTCTGCCTGTTTTTTCTTATGTTCTATTATAATTATAAAAAACACAGATGCAAGCAAAATGCAGCATCCCGACTACGGAACGCTGCATTCTGCCGCTCTATAAGGATCTATATGAATCTACAGATCAAATATCTCAAAATCATCATTCACGTCATCCTGGGCCAGGCCGGCCGGCTGTTCCGGCTTGGATGTCTGAACCGGTCTGGTTGGCTGGACCGGTCTGGTTGGCTGGGCTGACCCGGTTGTCCGGTCCGGTCTGCCGGACTGGGCTGGCCTGGACGGCCTGGAGGGGCCTGCAGATTTAGGCGGCCGGACTGCCTTGGGCGGTTCCACCGGGTCTATGGGTTTCACTGATTCCATTGGCTGCACCGGCTCCAGAGGCTGTGACGCCCTGGATGGGCGATGCTCTGTCCGGCTGCGCCTGCGGGCAGCTTCTTCCCGCTCATCGGCATCCTCATCCCGGTCCTCATATTCCCCTTCGTCCTCATACCCCATCTGGTATTCGTACTCCCGCCTGTCATCATAGACCCGGCCGTCTTCATCCGGTTCATCCTCATCATCTTCATCCCCGAATTCCTGGCCGTCATACTCGTCATATTCATCATACTCATCGCCATAGCCGTCTTCATCCTCGTAGGCCTGGTCCTCATCCTCCTGATACTCGTCTTCGCCTTCGGAGGATATCTGCTTTCTCTTCTTTGCGGCCGCCCTGCTTCTGCTGCCTCCTGGCTCCTCAGGAGTATCGCCGTCCCGGCCTCCTCCTTTGCCCTTCTTGTTCATTACAACCACCAAAAGGATGATCAGGAGCACCACTGCAATGGCAACGGTTACTGCCAGAAGGATCCTAAACAGGTTAAAGTCCTCACGTACCTTGTCATACTGTACTGCCAATGTATTGTACTGATCCGAGGTCACCATGCTGCTTGCTGCGGGATCCTCAAAGTATCTCTGGATGGTCCTCTCACTGTCCTTCATATCATAGCGGTAGAAGTTCTTTTCACCAGCCTCATTCATACCATACACAACACAGTACTGCGGCTCCTGATCAGCGCCCCATACCCAGCCCTTTACCTTGTGGCCGTCAATATTGATGGTGCTGGTCTTAAATCCGTCAGGAACCTTAACAGACTCGTCCGGAGGAAGTATGGTAATAGTCCGCCTGGATATCTCCATCTTGACCTGTTCTCCTGCATCCGCGGAAGCAGCGCTGGCACCGCCCTCCGCCTTGGTCACCACGATCACATATTCCTTGGCTGTCTCCCCATCCTGGGCCGTGACCTTACAGGTCACCCGGTTCTCTCCCATCTGGAGGCCTTCATTGCCGGAAATCACCTTGTTTGCATTATCATCCGTTGTGTCCGCGCTGATGATCAGCTTATCCACGTCCGTGCCCACGGTCACCGCATAGGTATCCACATCCGGCGAGAATGCCGGACTCAGTTCACCCGGCGAAACCTTCAGGCTCTTTAAGGTGGCATCCTTGGATGCGGTCTGAAGGGCGCTCACCGTAACAGTGGAGCTTCCCTCATGGTCCACGGTCACCAGCTGTGAACTGGAATCATATATCTCCTGGCTGGTTACCGAGATCTTGCTGGAGCCTGCCGCCAAAGCATTAAACTGCAGGGTAAAGGCCAGGGTGCCCGTGTTGGGCGTCCCTGCATCCCCATGAACCCGGACAGCTCCTGCCCCGCCTTCTGCGTTGGTTCCGCTGACAAACTCCAGCGCATTGGCGTCATAGGACAGCATAATATCCGCATTGGCCAGATTACTGCTGCTGCTTATCTTCATATTGACCTTAACCTGGCTTCCCACCGTGGCGGAGGGGTCGGAAAAGGTTATCTTAGCGCTTGCCGCAAATGCTGTCAGCATCTGTGCAGGCATCATCACTGCCATCATGCATGCCATTACCAGAATGGCAGCCCCGTGTCTCATTCGTCTTATCATCATTTATTCCCACTTTCAGATTATCATGTTTTCTTCCTGTCAGGACTGCACTTGCACAATAGTGACATTGCTTCCGCCCGGTGTGTTGCCGCCGCCAGGCATACTGCTGTCACCCGGCGCTCCCGGTCCGCCGCTGCCTCCCGGCCCTACGCCGCCTGAGCTGCTGCCTGAACTGCCGCCTCCCGTGCTTCCATCCGGCGCTGCCGGACTCTGAACACTGCCCTGGGTAGGTCCTCCTGCCTGCTGCACCACATGGATGGTGTAGGTCCGTACATTTCCGTTCTGTGCGGTTACCGTTATAATGACATCGTTGCCTCCGCTCTGCAGGTTTATATTGCCTGCGCCTGCCACGGTGGCGTTGGAGTCAGCCGATGATGCATTGACTGTAATGTTGGTTACGGAAGAATCCACGATCAGGTTATACTCCTGGGTATCCCTGTTAAAGGATGGGGTCAGGCTGAATCCGTCCACACCCAGGCCGGACAGCTTATTGTTAGGGCTTCCGTCCCCCGTGGGAGCGATGCACGCCTGCTCCGGCATGTTGTTAAATACCGGAATATGGAATTCCAGCGCCGAATTCTTCATGGTTGCCGTATATGCCTGGGACAGCTTGGCCGCTTCTGACGCAGCGCCCTGTACATTGCTCATATACTGGTGCTTATAGGGGTTGCTTCCCTGCACATTAAACTTTTTCAGGTAAAATGTATTCTGGCCGGCCTTTACATAGTTTTCCCCATAGCTCTGGGCCCCGCCCCGGATGGATTTTTCCACTGTGTTCCAGGGACGTCCGTAGGTGCCGGACTGTGACGCATATCTCAGCCCCATCTGGATCGCGGACATGGAACCGGACTGATATGCTTCCACATTAAAATAGTTATAATAACCCTCATACCCGGAATAGTTTCCGGATATAAGCGGGCTTGTGCCATTGTTGCCCTGCTCCTGCAAGATCATGGCTGCCAGCACGTAAGGGCTGACCCCTGACTGGGATGCTGCATTCATGATAATATCAATGTAAGAAGCCTCTTCTCCCGAAGGCGAAGTCCCTGCCGTGGATACGCCTGACGGGGAGTTGCTCGATGGTGAATTGCCTGACGGCGAATTGTCCGAGGGCGAATTACCCGAGGGTGAATTGGAAGAGGGTGAGTTACCGGATGGCGATTGGGTGGATGACGTATCACCTGAAGGCGGATTGCTGCCTGTATTGGTGCCGCCCACTGCAACCGGGCCATTGGACGAGGAGGAATTATCCTGTCCGGGAGCCACCAGGCTGACATTGGTTGTCACAAGCTGATGCTCCCTGGGAGTAATGGATGCCTGTGGTCCTTCCAGACTCACCTCACCGCTGCCGCCGGACGCCGGACTGCCCTGGGAAGAACTGTTGCCCGAAGGTGTCGAGCTGCCGCTTGTCCCTGACACACCGGGGCCGTGCTGGCTGTCATCATATGTACTTCTTCCCGGGCCGTTGGACGAACTGCTCCCCGAATGAGAACTGCTCCCTGGTCCCGTGCTGCTGCCCGGACCTGAGGATGATCCGCCGGAAAAATCACTGCCGCCCGTGCCCGTGGATGTGGTGGAACCTGACAGGAATGTACCGGTCACCATGCTGGTAAGGCCTTCCCTTGTCTGGGTATTCTGGTCATATTCATGGGCCAGGAACTGGAATACATAGGTCTCGTCCAGGAAATTCCTGGGATCCATGTAATACCGGATGATATCCGGTGATGCCGCCACCCAGTTGCTGCCATCCAGCCCGGTCCAGGTACTGTTATCCCAGTTATATGCGCCGTCCGCAACAGACTTCCAGGAAGAAACACTGCCGGAAGCTACCAGATTGCGGCTGAGTACGGACTCATTCTCAATGACCGTATTCCAGTCCAGCCCTGTATTCTTTGCCTTAAACACCCAGTTGGGATACTGGGCATGAAGCTGTCTTAAACCGTTCTTATAACTCTCCGGAAATCCCTGGGAATTCAGATATGCCTCGAAATTGGCATCCGGGGTGTAAGAAACAGGAAGCCGGACATAGAGAGAGGACACATAACCTGTACTCACCGCTCCGCCCGTTCCCGTAAATTGGATCTGATACCATGTATTGCCGTCTGTGCCCCGCTGTTCGCCAATGATGTTAATGGCTGCACCTGCCGCCAGCCTGCCCACGGATGAATACCCCGTGCCGGCGCCGCTGCGGACATTCAGGGAGGTTGCCTTTACCGTGGCAGCTCCCGTATATGCGTAGGAATTGAACATTGTAAAAGGCGTGGCAACCGATGCCGGAAGATTTGCTGCCATCATCAACCCCAGCACCAGCGCCAGACCTTTCTTAATTTTGTTTCCCTTCATTATGTACAAATCTCCTGTATTTTCATCCATATCCAATAAAAGTATGAATTTCTATTTTATGACATTAATCCTATTATAATGACAAATACCTTCATATGTCAACAAAAACGCAGGAAACTTCACATAATACAAACTTTCGTAAGAAAAGATTAAATAATGTGGTAACTCCTTCCAAAATCTATAAAAATTTCCAGTACGTGGCGGACTACGCCGAAAAATGTCATCTGCTTGACCCCCCTGTCCGCATACACTGGGAACTGCTTTACCAGGGTCCCGTTCAGGCTGTAATCAATGGTTCCGATCTTCTGCCCTTCCCGCACAGGAGCCTCTAATATAGAAGGGATCCGGGCCGTCACCTGCACCTGTTCATCCTCCTTTAGCAGCATGGGAAGCTTTTTTTCCTCCTCGCTCAGGTGCAAGGACGCGCCTGTGAATTCCTGGCAGTTTCCTTCCTCCTCCCAGCACAGGCCCCCTGTCACCGGAATATCCGGAATCTCCTTTTCACAAAACACATCTCTTATGTTGTAATGATCCAGGCCGTAGGTGTAGAGTTTTCTGGCATCTGTCCATTTATAGGTTTTATGAGGGGGCCATCCGCATCCTAAAAGGGCAATGATGTAAGTTCTTCCCCCATTCTCCATGGCGCCAACGTAGGAGTAGCCCGCTCCCCCTGTAAATCCCGTCTTGCCCGACAAAACACCCTGCATCATATTCAGGAAAGCATTGTGGTTGTAACAGCTGTAGGAACGTTTTCCTGAACTGTCGGAAAAGGAGTAGTTCTGGGTCTGGGTGATTTTAAGGAACTCATCCTTCTTAGGCGACTGCGTTACACAATAGCGCATGATAGCCGCCAGGTCCGATGCCGTGGTGGAATGAATATGTTCTGTTCCGTCTTTGTCCTTTTTCACCCCGTCCAGTCCATTGGGTGTAATAAAATATGTATTCTCACACCCCAGGCTTTTTGCCTTTTCATTCATCAGTGCGGCAAACCCTTCCACGCTGCCCCCTATATTTTCCGCGATCATGACCGCTGCATCATTGTAGGATTCCAGCATCAGGGCATACAGCAGGTCACCCAGGCGGTATTTCTCCCCGGACCGGACCCCCAGATGGACCTTGGGCTGGGAGGCGGCCGTGGAGGATACGGTTACACTGTCCTCCAGATTTCCCATCTCCAAGGCCAGGATACATGTCATTATCTTTGTGGTGCTGGCCATGGGGCGAATGATGTCCTGGCCCTTTCCATACAGGATACGGCCGCTGCTGCCGTCCATGAGAACAGCGGACTGGGCATAGAGTTTCAGAAAATCAGCCGTCTCATCCCCGTCTTTCGCACTCTCCCCGGCAGCCTCACCGCTTCTCCCCTCCTGCTGTGTGATATATGCTCCCTGCACGGTCTGAACACGGCCGCAGACAAGGGAAATCAATAATACAATAGTTACAATAAAACGTTTCATGGCAGCGCCGCCTTTTTGCCTTTATTTCATCCTATTCTGGCCTATATGCATTTATTCATGGAGTACTTCCCTGCCCGGTAAACTGTATGATATAATGAAATGATCATCTGTGTACTGTATAAGGAGGCGCAACATGCTGAAAAATATATGCTGCATACAATTCCGTGAAGGCAGCAAGGAAGAACTGCTGCCGGATTTCAGTCCGGATTTTCCTCATATTGCTTCCTATGTGGAACTGGACAAACTGCATCCGCTCCGCTTCATCCCCTGGCACTGGCACAAGGAAGTGGAATTGTTCTATGTTGAATCCGGTGTGGTGGAATACCATATCCCCAAGGGAACATTTGTGTTTCCTGCCGGTCATGGCGGTCTTCTCAATTCAAACGTCCTCCATATGACTCAGTCCCCCAAAGGGATCGTCCATACGGTTCAGCTGGAGCATCTGTTCGACCCATCTCTCATAGGAGGGACTCCCGGAAGCAGGATTGAAAAAAAATATATCCTTCCTCTCACAACAGCCGCACATATAGGCGTTATTCCCCTGGATCCCGGCCGGCCCCAGCAGGCTTCCATTCTGGAATCCATCCGCCGGTCTTTTCAGATCTCCTCTGAGGAATATGGATATGAGGTCAGGCTGCGGGATTCCCTCTCTGATATTTGGTGCAGGATTCTTGCCATCAGCGCCCCTCTCCTTGATGAAAATGGACACAGCACAAAAAACGATGACAAGCTGAAAATGATGATCATATACATCCATGAACATTTTAGGAATAAGATTACAGTTGGGAATATTGCCGGTGCTGCCTTTATCAGCGAACGGGAATGTTTCCGCACCTTTCAGGAATGTCTGCGCACCACTCCTGTGGAATATCTTAAGGCTTACCGTCTGCAGCAGGCCAGCCGTATGCTGGCCCAAGGCCGGGAATCCGTCACCCTGGTCAGCCAGGCATGCGGCCTGGGAAGCAGCAGTTATTTCGGAAAGGTATTCAGAGAGCATACAGGATATTCACCATTGGAATACAGGCGCCGATACGGCCGGGGGAATGAATGAGTGCAGCAGCCGCCTCATCCGCATCCTCATCCGCATCTGCCCTTTACATCATCTGCGAATGGCAGGATCGTGATAGATAAAGGCGGAAACCATATATAAATAAGAATATTATTTCACTATAATGATATCAGGTAAAGTGATAGGAAATCAGGACAGCCGACCACGCCGGATGATCACGCCAGCTGACCATGGCATTCAAAGGAGGCCCTATTATGATCAAACTGAATATCATTAACATGGAAGAATTCCTGCGCACGGTAAACCGCTGCAAGGGAGCCGTATATATGGTTGAACCGGGAACCGGTAAAACAGATATCACCGAGCAGGACGAAATCCAGGAATATCTGCGCAGAAAACACAGGGATAATAAGGGTTATCTGCCGCTGGTGCTGGAAATCCCCGTTCCTGCGGACTATATGAGCATTATCAACTTTTACGCCGGCGACCTGTGACCTGCTTTCACTCTGCAAAAAGCAATATGACCCCATGAAACAGATTGACAAGAACACCCCTTCATCTTAAACTAGAATATATGTTCTGTCTATACATGGAATCATATCATTAAAAGGAGTGTGAAATATTATGGAGCAGCCGGAAAAGAGACGCCTCATTTTCCACATTGATGTAAATTCCGCTTTTCTCAGCTGGGAATGTGTGTACCGGCTGAGCCAGGATCCCGATGCCCTGGATCTGCGCACCATCCCCTCCGCGGTGGGCGGGGATGCCAGTATGAGGCACGGCATTGTGCTGGCCAAATCTCCTCTTGCAAAGAAATACGGGGTCACCACAGGAGAACCCCTGGCCCAGGCGCGCCGCAAATGCCCGGACCTGACCGTGGTGCCTTCCCGTTTTGATTTTTATATCCGGTGTTCCAGAAAAATGATGGAGCTGCTGGAGGAATATACGCCGGACCATGAAAAATTCAGCATTGATGAGATCTTCCTGGATATGACAGGAACCATCCATCTTTTTGGCGACCCGCTGACAACAGCCAACCGGATACGGGAACGGATCGGGAGGGAACTGGGATTCACTGTGAACATCGGTATTTCCAGCAACAAACTTTTGGCCAAGATGGCCTCTGATTTTGAAAAGCCGAACAAGTGCCATACCCTGTTTTTGGAGGAAGTGCCGGAAAAGATGTGGCCGCTGCCCATCCGGGAGCTTTTCTTTGTGGGAGGGGCTGCCCAGAAAAAGATGGAAAGCCTTGGACTGCGTACCATCGGCCAGCTGGCTGCCTGCGATCCAAAGGTGCTGAAGGCACATCTGGGCAACAAATACGCCGAGCTCATTCACCAGTATGCCAACGGGATCGATGATGATCCGGTGGAGGAAAAGGAACCTGTTAACAAGGCCTACGGCAACAGCATCACCCTGTCCAGGGATATCTCCTCCTATGAGGATGCCTGCCAGGTCCTGCTGTCCCTGTGTGAAACAGTTGGCGCCAGGCTGCGGGCAGACCATGTCCTATGCAATAATGTCTGTGTGGAACTGAGGGATTGGGAATTCAGGAACCAGTCCCACCAGATGGCCCTGCCAGAACCCACGGATTCAACCTCCGTGCTCTACGATCATTCCTGCCGTTTATTAAGGGAATTCTGGACCATGACCCCACTGCGTCTCATGGGAGTGCGGGCCGGAAAGATTTCAGAGGATGCCTTTTCCCAGATCAGCCTTTTTGAGGATCCGGGACTGCAAAAGAAAAAAGAATTTGAAAAAACAGTGGATGCCATACGCAGCCGCTACGGCATAGACAGCATTAAGCGGGCCAGTTTTCTGCAAAAGGATTCCATCGTGGACCATGCAGCCAGCAAGAGAAAACATCTGAACCGCCAGGAAGACATATAAGTCACATCAGGAGAATACATGATCAAGAAAACCATTGAATACCATATAACAGATTCGTCCCAGGATTGCACGGTTGAAGAATTTTTAAAAGCCCGCGGCTATTCCCATCATCTGGTGGTGCATCTTAAGAAGGATCCTCAGGGATTGATTGTTGATCACATCCCTGTCTATACCGTACACCGCCTTCAGGCCGGTGAAAGGCTTAGGGTCACACTTACGGAGGAGGAATCCTCCCATAATATCGTCCCTGTCCCCCTTCCCCTTTCCATTGTGTATGAAGATGAGGATATCCTGGTGATCGACAAGGCGGCCGGAGTTCCCGTCCATCCATCTCAGGGCCACCATGACAACACTCTGGCCAATGCAGTGGCCTGGTATTATTGCCAGAAGGGTGAGCCCTTTACCTACCGGGCCATCAACCGCCTGGACAGGGATACCACGGGCCTTCTCATCCTTGCCAAGCACATGCTCAGCGCCTGTGTGTTATCCCATGAGATGCAAAACCGTAACATCAAGCGGGAATACCGGGCCATGGTGTGCGGCAGGACCATGGAACAGGGGTGCATCCGCAGCCCCATTGCCAGAGTCAGCGGCTCCACCATTGAGAGAGCAATAGACCATGAACACGGTGAATCCGCCTGCACCCACTACAGGCGGATCTCTTACAACGAATCCCTGGACCTATCCTATATCAGCCTTTGGCTGGAGACGGGACGCACCCACCAGATCCGTGTCCATATGAAGTCCATCGGCCATCCTTTACCGGGGGATTTTCTTTATCATCCCGACTACCGCCATATCAAACGCCAGCCCCTGCATTCCTACGGGCTGAGTTTCCTCCATCCGGTTACCGGCAGGTCCATGGAGTTTACAGCAGAGCTTCCCCAGGATATGGCCTGTCTTTTATAAGATCGGGGCCAATGGTTCACATCCACCTCAGTCCCTTGGGATAATGGTTCTTAAGCATTCCTCCGGCAAATTTGCACCAGCCAAGGCTGAGGCCGTCTGTGAGGACCAGCCCCCATCCCTTCCTGTCCCCCTCTGCTCTGACCTCATCCGCTGACAGGGTTTCCCCCTTCAGATATCGGATGACCTCCCTTTCATGGGAGGGAAGTTCAGCCCATCGTTTCACATCCTCTTGTCTCAGAACCAGGGCCAGGCCGTGGGAAGGTTCAAACCGATTTTTTTTCAGGGCCCCCATATGGAGTCCCGGCCGGATGATCTTCAGTCCCTTCATGTCCGGCATCTCAGGTGGCAGCAGATACAACTGGTCGCCAAACAGAACATACTCATCCCTTTCAAGGAACTGCTCCGGCCGCACCAGGGTATCCTTTAGAAACGCTTCATAGTCCTTAAAGATCCCGTCCCTTTTTCTGCTGTCCAGATACACAGCCTCCTTAAAGCGTGCCTGGCAACAAGCTTTATCCCCCGGCTCTCTCTTTTTAAGGACAGCCATATAGTGGCCTTCTCCCTCCAGTTTATGGGGCATGATGCGGAAGGTCTCTTCCAGATGATGTTGTTTTACCAGCTCTGATGTCTGCTCTGACGCCACCCCTTCCTGATCTGATCTCTCCCCTGCCTTCTCCCTATCTTTCCATCCGATCCATTGGGGTTTCCCCTCTGTGAATCCTTCGTAAGCTGCCACGGATTCCACACAAAACTCCTCATGGCGCTCCAGGAAACCCAGGATTGCCCCTTCATTTTCTTCCGGCGCAAAGGTGCAGGTAGAATAAACCATCCTTCCGCCCGGACGCAGCATGGCCGCGGCGCTGTCCAGTATCTCTCTCTGGCGGGCGGCACACATGTCCACATGCTCCTCGCTCCACTGCGCTCTGGCAGCCTCATCCTTTCTGAACATTCCCTCCCCTGAACAGGGCGCGTCCACCACGATCCCGTGAAAGTATTCCGTAAAATGGGGCGCCAATTGTCCTGGCTCCTGGTTGGAAACCACACAATTATAAACTCCCATGCGTTCCATATTCTGGGACAGGATCCTGGCTCTGGCCGGATGGATCTCATTGGACAGCAGGAATCCCTGTCCCTTTAACCGGGACGCGATATGGCTGGATTTGCCCCCGGGAGCCGCGCACAGATCCAGAACACGGTCGCCGGGTTGGGGATCCAGAAGCTCCACCACCGCCATGGCACTGGGTTCCTGAATATAGTACAGCCCGGCCTCATGGTACGGGTGTTTTCCCGGTCTGTGGCTTCCATCGTAATAGAAGCCTTCTTTTACCCAGGGAATCTTTTTCAGGGAAAATCCAGCCCTGTCGCTCACCTTTTGTGCCAGGTCCCTTACTCCCTGCTCCTCCCATCCATCCTCCGTCCCGCCCCAGGCCTTAAGGGAGTTAAAGCGAAGCCCCTGGACCCGTTCACTGTCATAGCTGGCCTCAAAAGCCTCATATTCATCTCCCAGCAATTCTTTCATTCGCTCCTTAAAGCGTACCGGCAATTCCGTCATCTTATATCCATCCTTTATTTTCACTAATCCTTATATTCCGATCCCTTGTCCACTGAGGGTATATTCACATCAGGAAACAGTCCCATGCCATGACGGCAAATGAGCCGCTGTATCATGATGATACAGCAGCCCACTTCATCCTTCAATCCCTGTTACAAATAAATCCAATCCTCTTTAGAGCACTACCTTAAAGTCATCATTGGCCTCTCCGTTCACCACATAGTATGCGGTGCCTTCATTGGCAACAATGTAAAGCTCAATAGTCTTGATCTCCACACCCTTATGATTGCTCTTATATGCTTTTACCGCGCGGTCCAGCACATCCTTGGCCACCAGGTCTTTTCCGTCAAACTGAAAATGTACCTCTGCCTTTGGTTCTGCCTTTTTAGCTGCCGTTTTCTTGGCTGGAGCCTTTACTTCTTTCTTCTCTGCTTCCTTTTTAACCGTCTCTTTTTTAACTGTATCTTTCTTAACCGGTTCCTTCTTGGCCGCAGTTGTCTTAGCCGGAGCCTTCTTCGCTGCTGCTTTCCTGGCCGGGGCTTTCTTGGCCGGTGCCGCTTCTGTCTCTGCGGCTGCCACAGCTTCTGTCTTTACTTCTTCAACTGGTGCCGCCTGCTTTGCCTCTGCTTTAGCAGCTGTTGGCTTTACTGCCTCCTCTGCCGGCTTTACAGTTGTTTTAACATCTTTCTTAGCTTCTACCATAGTCCATATCCTCCCTAGTTTTGAATAATGGCTTTACGAGTAATCCCTTAGATGCATTAAGGGCATTATAAAATGCTTTTTTTCATTTGTCAACAAATTAACCGGAAAAAACGCCCTCACACCTCAAAAAACACCTTTTTCTTACATTCTTTTTTAATAATTATACACCCGGGCCAATTTCGTCACCGGGTCCTGGGCTCTGGAATGCCGGGCCGTATCCTGCCGTTGTCTCCGGCGTCTGAGTACCCTCCGGTGATGCGGACTGCCCCACCGGATCTATGGATATCTGCGGCTCTGTGGGGGCTGGCTGGGACGGCACTGGCTGTCCCGGCTGAGTTTGAGCCGGCTGGGTCTGGGCCGGTAATGTCTGTTCCGGCTGGGTCTGGGCCGGAGGCGCAGCCGGCGCTGTGGCCAAAGGAGCGGTGGTCTCCGGCGCCGGCGCTGTGCCCGATGCTTTGCTGGGCTTGGAGCTTTCCGTGCCCGGCAGGTCATAACAGATCACCGGCATGCCCGCATACACGTTCTCAAACAGCTGCTTGGCAGCCGCATAAGGCATGTTCACACATCCGTGGGAACCGCCCGATTTATAGATGGAACCGCCAAAGCTGGATCTCCAGCTGGCATCATGAAAGCCGATCCCGCCGTTAAAGGGCATCCAGTATTTTACAGGGCTTGCGTACCCCTCCCCCTTCAAAACCGCATCCCTCTGCTTGTAGGTGAGGGCAAATATGCCCGGGGGAGTGGAATGGCCCCGGGAAACATTTCCGGACACAAAGTCCGACTCCAGTATCTTTTCCCCGTCCTTGTAAAAAAACATGTGCTGGGCTGTCAGATTGACCTCCGCATAGGTATTGCCATAGTCAGGGCCGTCATGGCTTGCAGCTGTCTGGGCATAGACAGGTTCCCTTGTTGTATCTTCCCCTGCCTCCAGTATCTCTGCCAGCTCCTCCAATTCAGCTTTCTGGTTGATCCTCCAGCCATAAAACCCGGTCACCTCCACGGTTTCCCCATAGCTGGTTTGAAAGGAGCGTTTTTTGTAGGCTGTGTTGTGTCTGAACGCCAGATCCTTTATGTATTCTGATATCTTATCCCTGTCAAGGGCAACGCTCTGCCCGTCAGAAACCAGCCACTGGTGAATGGTTTCCCCATCCAGCACTTCACTTGTGCTTCCAAAGGTGTATGTCACCGATAGATTGACATACCTGTTCCTTGCATCCCTGGCCGCCACAAGCGCACTGTTGTCAGACCTGATGGAGGGCGCCCGGTAACAGCCCAGCGCCTCCAGGTCCGCTTCCTTTTCAAGGGCCTGCACATGCTCTGCCGCTGTCTTCCTTACCAGGTCCGGATCCAGTTCATTGCCCTCAACTTCAGGTACGACCGCATATCCCTGGCCGCTCACATAATCTGACAAATAGGCATCCGCGGGCACGGTAACCAGTGCGGGGTCAAAGCAGTCCAGCTGTCCCAGACTGTCCTCCAGCTTGCGTTGGTCAAATGCGATCATGGTATGGATATCATATTCCGGGCCTCTGAACAGGTATCTGGGCCAGGCGTACGGATTCTGCTGGCGGATGATCTCCTCCAGGCTTCCGTCAAATACAGTATGCAGGTCAATATCCTCTCCCGAAACAGACTCGCTGTTTCCGCCCTTAAGCTTGAGCGTTAGGCTGTAATCCCTGATTCCTGCGGATATCATATCCTTTACTTCTTTTGAAGACCGTCCCGACACGTCCATTCCATTAATGACCGTATGGGGAAGGTATGTATCCCGGTATCCCATGGCCCGGTAATAATATCCCCCGGCACATGCCGCCAATGCCAGAGCCATCACTATGGCAGCCACTTTCCAATATCCGCCCTTCAACGGCTCCCGGGTTTCGCCGGCTTCCCTGCCTTTGCCGGACGGCTCCTGGCTTTTTCCGGCTTCCCTGCCTTTGCCGGACGGCTCCTGGCTTTTTCCGGCTTCCCTGCCTCTGCCGGACGGCTCCTGGGGGGGTCCGTCTGTTCTTATGCCGTTTTTCCGGTTCTGCGGACTGACGGTTCCCTGTGGCTGCGCCGGGCTCTCCCGTCTCTCCCCGGCTGCTTTTTCACGCGCCTGTTCCTCTTTCCTGGCCATAAAAGCGGCCTTGCTCCTGCTTCGCCGCGGACGGCCCGGATCCTGCTTTTCCTGTACTGATATCCCCTCTTTCTTATTCTGTTCTTTATCCATGCATCAATACCTTTCTAATTCCTCCAGCAATCTGGTAATCCGGCTTTCTCCGTACACCTTGATCCCATGTTGTTCTAAAAGCCCTGCACAGACCCCATCCCCCGGTATCAATCTGGCGGTAAAGGTTCCGTCATAGATCTGCCCCCTGCCGCAGGATGGACTCCGCTCCTTCAATATGGCCGCCCTGCACCCGTAGAGCTGTGCAAGCTTCAGCGCTGTCTCCGCTCCCTTTTGATAGGCCATGGTCACGTCCTCACCATCTCTGGTAACCACCCGCCCCTGTATCCGTTCGGCAGGTGTACGGGGCGTGGCAAGACCTCCCATAATCTCCGGACACACAGGGATCAGGTGATGCGTATGGAGCAGTTCCTCTATCTCCGGCTCAAGTACCCCTTTGCCGTTATATCTGCACTCCACCCCCAGCAGGCAGGCGCTTACCAGTATATTCATATTCCCCATCCTCCCATTTATGTATCATTTTACGTCAGAACCTCTTGTGATCTCCCAGCACCTTCCCGCTCAGGAGCAGATACGTGGCGGTGCTTGTCATACATGCAATGATATCTGAGATCGGTTCTGCAAAGAACACCTTTTCCACCCCGAATACCATGGGCAGAAACAGCATGGACAGGAAATACACCAGCTTCCTGAACATGGATAGGCTGACAGCCACCTTTGCAATGCCCATGCCCGTAAATCCGTCCACCACGGTGTACTGGACGGCCAGCGGGATCACACAAAGGGTGTAGATCCGGATCGCCCACTCCGTAATTCCCACATAGGAAGATTCCCTTGTGAAGATCCGTACAAAATATCCGGGGCCCACCTGGGCTATGATAAACATCACAGCTGTAAATACCAGTCCCAGGACCACGATGTGTTTTTCTGCCCTGCGTATCCTGTCAGGCCTGCCTGCTCCATAATTATAACCTAAAACCGTCTGTGTTCCACCGGTAATTCCTCCCAGCGGCATGGTGATCAAAAGCATGAAGCTCTGCACAATGGTATTGCAGGTGAGAAGCATATCCCCATCCCCCGGCCTGGCAAACTTGCTGATCACCATGTTCATCACAATAATCAGCAGGCTGTCGGAAGCAATGATAAGGAAAGGTGAAAGCCCAACGATCAGCACCTGTTTCATGGTATTCCATCTGTATCCCCCAAACGTGATCCGCACCAGAGGCCTCTTTCCAAACAGGAAAATGAGCACGTATATGCAGGAGGCCATCTGGGAAATCACCGTGGCGATGGCCGCTCCCTTGACCCCCATATTAAAATAGAATATGAAAATGGGATCCAGGACAATGTTGCTGACCGCACCCAGGACAACGGATTTCATCCCCACCTTGGCAAATCCCTGACATATGATAAACTGGTTCATGCCAGCTGATAGCAGCGCAAACACCGTTCCTGATAAATACCAGCTCATGTATTCGTTGGCATAGGGAAAGATAGCAGGGCTGGCGCCAAAAAATGTAAGCAATGGCTCCTTAAACAAAAAGGTAACCGTCATGATAATAAGGGCCATTCCTGTGAGAAGGGCAAAGCAGTTAGCCACCATTTGGGTTGCCGCCCTTTCATTTTTCTGTCCCAGCCGGATACTCATCAGCGGGGCGCCTCCCACCCCGATCCAGCTTGCAAAGGAGGAGATCAGGGTCACCACCGGACCGCAGATCCCAACCCCTGCCAGGGCCACTGCCCCGATTCCTTCTATATTTCCAATGTACATACGGTCCACGATGCTGTATAGCACGTTCACAAATTGAGCCAGCATGGAAGGAAATGCCAACCTCCACACCAGCCCTCTTACTTGATCCGTATCCAGATTATTCTCTACTCTCACCGTACTGCTCCCCTATAATCTAATCTATTCCTTCCTTCGGAAGGCATTTATATCCTTGATCAGGACATCCAGGCTGTCCTTGATTCCCTGGAATGCTCCGTATTCATATAAACTCACAAAAAACAATCCAATGGGCACTGCCAGGATCATGCCGGCTATGCCCTTTACTTTAAAGCCCAGGTATAAAAGCAGAAGGGTCAGGAGGGGATTGAGTCCCATACTGTCTCCCACCAGCTTAGGCTGTACCAGCTGACGCGTAACCTGGGTCAGGACATAAATCAGCAAAAGGCCTGCCGCAAAGGCATACTCGCCTCCCAGTAGCTTGATCAGTCCCCATGGGATCAGGGCCGTACCTGTGCCGAATACAGGCAGGAAATCCAAAAATGCAATGAGAAATGCCCAAAGCGGAGCATATCCCACTCCCAGCACAAGAAATCCCACGGTAAGGATCAGCCATACTACCACCATGATCTTAAACTGTGCCATAAAATAGCCGCCGATCAGGCGGAGAAGTTCCCCTCTCAGGTATCTGGTATAACGCTGGGCCCATGCCGGCGTGTGTGCTTTGATCATGGCCAGTATTTTATCCCGGTCCACAATAAAGAAATAGGCAGACAAAATAGTGACCACCAGATACACCAGTACGGCAGGAATGCTCCTGGCCACTGATCCGGCCGCCTCCACAGTAGGGGAAGCGAGTTTTTCCACTGCCTTTCCCACATAGCTTCCCAGATTGCTGCCGATCTCCGCCCAGGTCTGCTGGATGCTGTCGGGCAGGAACCGGAACAGATGTTCAATCTGTTCCATGCTGCGCGCCACATCCCCCTCAATGCCTTCATAGAGAGCTGGAAGATCTTTCATAAAGCCGTGAAGCAATACCAGGCTTCTGGACAGGATCAGATAGATAAGGCCAACCACCAGGGCCAGGGCCGCCACCACGATCACAATGGAACTGTGCTTTCGTACCAGCTTTACCCTGCGCTCTAAAAAGCGCACCAGGGGATTTGCGATCATGGCTATGATCCAGCCAATGACAAAGGGCATGAAAAATTTCAAAACCTTGGGCCCCATAACGCACAAAAGGATCCAGCCTGTTACCGGGATCAATATATTCAGCATAAGCCGCAGATAATGCTTCCACCCTGCATCTTCCATCCTATCACCTGTCCTGTCTGTCTCTTTTCCCTGTCCTGTCTGTCTCTGTCATCTCTCACTGCTCCCCGAGGAACCGTTCCAAAAATGCAAACAGCGTTTCCATTTCCTCATCCGTTCCAATACTGATGCGCAGGCTGTTGTCCAGCCTCTCCCCATCAAAATACCGCACATAAATCTGCTCCTTTTTGAGAGCTTCAAATATCTGTGCCGCGGGCACGCTTTTGTGGGATGCAAAAATAAAGTTGGCCTTTGAATCCGGGAATGTAAATCCCAATTCCCTTAAGCGGATCTTCGCCCGTTCCCTGGTAGCTGTTATTTTCCCTGTTATGTCCTCAAAATATTCCCTGTCCTTTACAGACTCCACTCCCATCACAATGGAGGGCAGGTTCATGGTATAGGAATTATAGGAATATTTCACATCGTTCAGTGCCTTGATCAGGGCTGGGTTTCCCACCGCAAAGCCTATCCGCAGTCCGGCCATGGAACGGGATTTGCTGAAGGTCTGCACCACCAGAAGGTTATCATAGGTCCCGATCAGCCCAAGGGCGGAAGGGCCTGCAAAATCTATATATGCCTCATCCACGATCACAACCGCATCCTGGTTGGCCTTTATGATATCCTCCACCTGGTCAAGGGGCATATAGACGCCCGTAGGCGCATTGGGGTTCGGGAAGATCACTCCTCCGTTCTCCCTTTTATAATCCCGGGGAATGATGGAAAAATCCCCATCCAGCTTTGGTGTCTCATAGGGGATCCTGTAAAGGTCCGCCCACACCTTATAGAAAGAATACGTAATATCCGGAAACAACACCGGCTTTGGGGAATTAAAGAACGTAAGAAAGGACATGGCGATCACATCATCAGATCCAACCCCCACAAATACCTGGTCCGTCCCTACCCCATAGTACTCCGCCAATACCTCCACCAGATCTGAAACCGTGGGGTCCGGATACTTGCGCAGCCGGTCCGTGTCCATCTCCCTAATGGCCCTCTCCGCTCCCGGCGCCGGGGGATACGGATTTTCGTTGGTATTCAGTTTTATCAGTTTACTGCCCTTAGGCTGGTCCCCCGGTACATAGGGAACCACCCTGCGGACATTTGCTTCCCATGGTCTCATACTCTGCACTCCTCTCTTAATGATCCCGATGAATCAAAGGCCGTAATCAGCCGCCACTTTCTTAAAGGCCGGAAGGGAACGCTCGATCTGGCCATAGGATACACAGTAGGAGATCCTCACATATCCCGGACACGCAAAGGAACTGCCCGGCACCACCAAAAGATTATACTTCTTACAGTTGGCGCAAAACTGCTTCTCATCCGGCTCCGGGGACTTCACAAACAGGTAAAATGCACCTTCCGGCTTAATGCACTCAAAGCCCATATCCCTGAGCCCGTTGTACAAAAGGTTCCTGTTCCTGTCATATGCCTCCAGGTTCACCTGCTCATCCACACATCGTTTGATCACGCGCTGCATCAGGGATGGTGCATTCACCGCTCCCATTACCCTGTTTGCAATGGTAGCCGCGTTAAACACTTCCTCACTGTCTGTCAGCTCATCAGGGATCACCAGGTAGCCGATACGCTCTCCGGGCAGTGACAATGACTTGCTGTAAGAATAGCAGATAACCGTATTGTCATAAAATCTTGTCACGTAGGGCACTTCCACCCCATCATAGGCCAGCTCACGGTACGGCTCATCAGAGATCAGCACGATCTCGGTCCCCAGTTTTGCCGCCCTCTTTCTCAGGACATCCGCCATATCGGTCAAGGTCTTAGCAGAGTACACCACCCCGGTAGGATTGTTGGGCGTGTTAATGATGACAGCCTTTGTCTTAGGTGTTATCTTCCGGGCAAACTCCTCCAGATTCGGCTGGAAATCCTTTGTATTGGGAGAGATCACCACCAGATTGCCGTCATAGTTGCGCACATAATTGCCATACTCCACAAAGTATGGGGCAAACGCAATGACCTCATCCCCCGGATTGAGGATCGTCTTTAGGATCACATTCAGGCCGCTGGCAGCGCCCACGGTCATGATAATATTGTTCTGGTGAAAAGCGGTTCCAAACCGGCGGTTCAGGGACTGTGCAATGGTGTCCCTCACATCCTCGTACCCGGAATTGCTCATATAGCCATGGACAAAAGTGGACTCTTCTTCCTTCAGGATATCACAGATCGCCTGATTCACAGCCTCCGGCGCAGGCACATTGGGGTTGCCAAGGCTAAAATCATATACATTCTCCGCCCCGTAAATGGCAGCCAGCTTCTTGCCCTCCTCAAACATGGCACGGATAGCGGAATTATTGTTCACCAATGGTTTCATCTTCTCTGATATCATATCTTATGTCCTCTCTTTCTCCCTGTCGGCAGACCCCTCATACGGACCGGCCCTTCTGTTGATATGATTGTAGCTTTCCTTTTGGGGATTGTCAATAAAAAGAAAATTGGGATTTGTGGGATGGGGAGAAGGCAGAGGTGGACCAATGAGAAGAATGGGGATGGGGCGGCGGATACGGCGGCGGGCTTGGCAGGTCTGAGACTCCGGGAAACGGCCCGGCCGCCGGAATTGTGCAAAAGGCTCTCTGGGGTTATCTAAAAGGCCGCGGGCCATCGAATATCAGATGGCGGCCGCGGCTTTGTTATATTTGACCGGCCTACTCCACTTCCATGGGAATCCCGGCAAACAGATCCAGCATCTCAGGCGTCACCCGGTCCTCCATAATGAGGCCGGATACATATTGATTGCCCTTCAGCTCGATCTGGCAGTATGAGAACCCTCCTGCCGGCTGATGGAACTGATCCATCTGATAGTATTCTTCCTCCATCATGGCATCCATAAGCAGGGCAATGTCATGGGCGTCTGTGAAGTGCAGGCTTCCGTCTTCCTGGTAATAGGGATTCTTTTTCTGCAGTTCTGCCAGTTCCTCATCCTGCGGTATGTCGCTGTAGGATGATTTTAAAAGGTTTTGGACATTGATGGTTATCTCTTTTACCTGCTCTGGGGCAAAAAAGGTTCCCGGTTTTTCCCCCTGGCTCTCCAGTATCTGGATGGTGCGGGTGAATGAGGGATAAATGGGCCAGTATTGGTTAAAGTCCTCTACCCTGTAATCCCAGTAACCGCCCCTGTATTTGTACAGGGAATCTTCGATCCCTTTTTTCAGATAATGAACCGAGTCCTTTGTCACAAAGCAGATGCTTCCAATGGGGGCTTCCTGGATCCTTGTCTGTGTATCCAGGGCCATAAGGTCTGTCTGATAGGCTTTTAACAGTTCGGTCAGCACGCTGCCCTCCTCCGCGGTGTAGGCGATGGTCCCCGCCTCCTTGTAATACGCCCGGCTCAGCTGTTCAGGCGTCTGGGAAAGGATGCGGTACAGTCCCGTCTTATAATCAGTCTGGCTGTACAGCTTCTCATAGGTATCCATTATGTCGGAAAGATAAAGGCTGTAAGCGCGGCTGACCCGGCGTCCGTTTGTAAGGCGGTAGTTAACAGTCACATTGGTATAGTACATCTGCCTGTCGGTCTCGTTTTCCTCTCCCGCCACTTTACCTGCCACAAAGACGGATGTGGGGCCGTCCGCCCCTCCGATATAGGAAACCCGGGTGTTTGCGTATGCCGGTGTCCTGCTGCTGCCCAGGCGCACCTTCCTGTCTTCAATGGCGTTGCGGCGCCCCTCTTCTGCAATGGGAAGCACCAGTCCCATATCGGTGAGCTTCATATTTTTCTCTATTTCTTCGTAGGCTGCTTTGTAGGTGACTCCAAACTCTCCGCTGTCACTGATGGTGATCTCCCGGCTGTCCAGCCAGTTGCTGTCAATGCCGATCTCCAGGCTGGCGGATGCGATCCGGTCGGCCTGAGGCATGTAGGAGTCATATCCGTACCAGTCATAACGGAAGCTTAAAAATGCCAGCACGCCTGCCGCCAGACAGATGACCAGCTGTACCCTATGGCCGAACAGTTTCTTAAAGTCAAAATGATAGATGATCTCCACAATGCAGTGGGTCAGTATAACGGCCACCACAATTCCGAACAGCCCCCATTTTAAATTGCTCTGGAGGGACCAGAAAAACATACCGCCGGCAAGGCCGCAGCCAATGACCAGGATCATGCGGATCGGCGCCATGGTCCGCTTAAACGCCATGGCTCTGCCCGCCGCCTCGGAGGGACGCTTGCGGTAGAGCTGAAGCCCCAGAAGTGAAAATGCCAGGAATCCGAAGCCTGTGCATATGAGTTCAGGTATATGTTTTCCTATGTTTTTCACGCCCCAGCTCAGGGCAGTCATGTATACGCTGAAGGGCGACAGGTATTTCATGCCCCACATAAAAGGTGAATCCTCGGAACTCCACATATTTCTGGCCGTGGTCAGGAAAAACGTCTCACAGTATGCTGCCAGAAGCATCATGATCGCCGGCAGGAAGAAAAAGAATACGCCGGAGCCCAGGAGGCCCACCACCATGTTTCCTGTCATCATCATGGCAACCACCACAACTGCATACATGAGAAGGAAATACAGCATGTTCAGCGCCCAGCCGCCTGCCATTGGTCCGATCAGGCTTCCCAGGCGCACGCCGTAAGACAGGGCCACTCCCAGCATAAGGATCAGGTTGATCAGGTAGCACAGGCCCACGATCAGGATACCCCCCGTATATTGTGTGCTGTACAGGATCTCCCTTCTCACAGGAATGCTGTGATAAAAATCGATTTTCTTTCTATTGTGCAGATAGGAGAAGCTGGATACACCAATCACCACGGCCGCCACAATGAGCAGGAATACGATCAGGCCGTTTCCAAAGGCCGCATCACTCAGCACCACCTTTGTCTTCAGTTCCAGCAGCTTGGCCTGGAACAGGTCATCGGGCAGGGAACCGTCCTGGACAAAGTTTCTGTATCCGTTATATATAAAGTAATCCGTATTGGCCGCGTTCTCCATGGAGAGTGCAAGGCCGATGGGCAGTGAGAAGAAGAACGCCAGGAAAACCAGGGCAATGGCCCATACGCGGCGCTTTAAATCCTCCCTTAACAACTTAAAGTACAAGCTTCCTGATGTCATAACCAGCCACCTCCGTTTCACTGATAAATATTTCCTCCAGGGACAGAGGGATGCATTCAAAGAACACCGGATCATAGGAGGACATGATCGCCTCTATCTCCGGCCTGGTCCCCCGCACCGTAACCGTGCACAGCCGTCCCCTCTGTTCAATGCTCACCTTGTCAAGAGCCACCAGGTCCTCGGGCTTCATGTCAGGCTGCAGCACACACTGGACCTTATGAATGTTCAGCTTCATGTCATCCAGATCCTTGGAAAGAAGGATCCCTCCCTTGTGGAGAAGACCTACGTGGTCACAGATATCCTCCAGCTCCCTCAGGTTGTGGGACGCGATAATGGGAGTCAGGTTCCTGTCCTCCATGTCAGCTGCAAATATGCTTTTAACCGTCTGGCGCATAACCGGATCCAATCCGTCAAACGTCTCGTCACAGAACAGATAGTCCGTGGCAGCGCACACGCCGCAGATAACGGAAACCTGCTTCTTCATGCCTTTGGAAAATGTGTGTATCTTACGCTTTTCATCCAGTCCGAAACTTTGCATCAGCTTGTGAAACCTGGTTTCATCAAACTTTTCATAGATTTTTCTGTAATAGTGCATCATCTCCAAAGGTGTTGTGTTGCTGAAAAAAAACTGTTCGTCCGATATATAGAAAAAACGCTTTTTTGCAGATGTATTCTCAAATACCTCATGTCCGTCTATGGTGATACATCCCTCATCCGGCTTCAGCACCCCGCTTGCCAGTCTGAGGAAGGTGGATTTGCCGGCCCCATTGGTGCCGATCAAGCCAAAGACGCTTCCGTCCTTTATGGTGGCGTTCAAGTGATCCACGGCCATAATATCATCAAACCGCTTGGTCAGATTCACTGCTTCAATCATGCCTCTCTCCCCTTTCTGTCATATACTCACGGTATTTTTTCTCTATGATCCCTGTCATATCTTCTTCCGTGACCCCGATCTTTATGCCCTCGCTTACCGAGGACTCAAACCGGATCTTCCATTCTCCCAGCATGCCCGCCCTTAGGCGGCTGCTGTCAGCCACAAAACTTCCCTTACCCTTGATGGAATAAATGTATCCCTGCCGCTCCAGCTCTCCATATGCGCGCTGGATGGTATTGGGATTGATGGAAAGCTCCGTTGCCAGGCTGCGCACCGAAGGAAGCTGTGAGTCCTGTGGAAGTACTCCGTTAAACATCAGTTCCTGGAACCGTTCCACCACCTGCTCATACAAAGGCCTCCGGTCCCTGTAGTCCAGTACGATCATCCCTTCTTTCCCCCTTTCCGGAAATTCACCCGGCCTATATAGCGTACTCTCGGAGATTCCGAAAGAACACCTTATTCCAACGGCACAGGCGTATTATCTGTATTAATTATATTAGTACAGTTATCTTCGACATTAGATTACCATATCTTTCCGGGAAAAACAATAAAAGATTTTCTTAAGATTCCCTGTTCTGCAAATATTTGGTATACTGATAGTACCATAAAATCATCACAAGGAGGCCTCCTATGCCCAATACCATGTTTTTCAGCCTGCTTTTAAACATAGGGCTGCTGGTTCTCATCGCCACGCTGCTCACCAAGATACCCGTTGTCCGCAGTATGCTTTTGGGTGATAACAACCCCATTGGCAGCCGTGCTGCACTGGCAGTTATCTTTGGCCTTGTCAGCATCTTCTCCACCTACACAGGCGTGCGTGCCCAGGGAGCCATTGTAAACACAAGGGTCATCGGTGTGCTGGCAGCCGGGCTCCTAGGCGGCCCCTATGTGGGCATGGGCGCCGCCATCATCGGAGGGCTGCACCGCTATCTTTTTGATATCGGCGGATTTACAGCCGTATCCTGCGCCGTATCCACATTTGTGGAAGGACTGATCGGATCCGTTTTTTCCAGACGTTTTAAGGCAGGAAAGATAGACAGCACAGGCGTGTTCCTGATCACGGCCCTGGCCGAGGTGGGACAGATGCTCATCATCATCCTTATTTCCAAGCCCTTTCCCGCCGCCCTGGAACTGGTCCAGTTGATCGCATTTCCCATGATCATCATGAACGCCCTGGGAATGGTTGTTTTTATTGCAACCTTTAACATGGTATTTATGGAGGAGGACAGCCAGTTTGCTGAAAAGATGCGCCTGGCTCTGGGAATCGTGGAACAGAGCCTTCCCCATCTGAGAAAGGGTCTTTACAGCGCAAGGGACATGGAAGCCACGGCTGAGATCATCTACAACTCCACCGCCTGTGCTGCTGTCATGATCACAGATACCCAGAGGATCCTGGCCATGAAGGGGGATGCCCGGTACAATGATCTAAAAGGGGATGCCATATTAAAACCCATACTGGACTCCATCCACAATAAAAAGCCCACTACATTTTCCTATGCGGAAAAACCGGACCCCCTGTATCACATCCTGAAAAACCACATTATCGTGGCCGCGCCCCTGATCGAGATGGATAAACCCATCGGCAGCCTGACCATGGTGGTGAGAAAACACTGGCATACCTCCCAGTCCAACCTGAATTTCGCCTCGGAGCTGGCCAGGCTTTTTTCCACCCAGCTGGAGCTCTCCGACCTGGATTACCAGAAGCAGCTGCGGCGCAAGGCTGAGTTTAAGGCACTGCAGTCCCAGGTCAACCCGCATTTCCTTTACAATGCCCTTAATACCATCTCCTATGTGTGCCGGGAAAATCCGGAGCGGGCCAGGGAACTGATACGCACCCTCTCCTCCTATTACAGGCAGACACTGGAAAACGACCAGTATATGCTGAGCCTTCACACAGAGCTCTACCATGTCTCCAGCTATCTGGAGCTGGAGAAGGCCCGGTTTGAGGAGAAGTTACAGGTCACCATGGATGTGGAGGAGGACATCAACTGCATGGTTCCCTCCTTCATCCTCCAGCCCCTTGTGGAAAATGCGGTCCGGTACGGAGCGGACAAAAGGGGACAGAGAAGCGTTTCCATCAGCGCCCATGGGGCGGGCAATTCCGTGGAGATCGCCGTGACCGACAAAGGTCCCGGCTTTCCCATGGAAGCCGTCAAACAGCTCTACAGCAATGAGGGGAAAGGCAGTGTGGGCCTGAAAAATGTGCACCGGCGCCTGAAAAGCATATACGGTGAGGACAATGGTCTGAAGATCGAATCATCCCAGGACGGTTCCAAAGTATGGTTCAGGGTTCCCATGCAGCCGGAACCGGACCAGGAACCGCTGTATTCGTAAGAGCTTTGCGCGGTTTTGGACAAACCACAAGACAAGGGGGAATTTTTACATATGAAAATAGCTGTGATCGATGACGAACGGCCGTCAAGAAAAGAACTGGTCCATCAGATCCTGTCCGTTCTGCCGGACAGCCGGATCGAGGAGGCGGACAGCGGGGCCGGGGCCCTTGAACTTATAAGCGCCCAGTCCTTTGATCTGCTCTTTGTGGACATCAATCTCAATGATATGGAAGGGACCACCCTGGCCGCTGCCGCCAGGCGCATACTTCCGGACGCCCAGATCGTATTTGCCACCGCCTACTCCCAGTATGCGGTCAAGGCCTTTGAACTGGGCGTGAACAACTACATCCTAAAGCCCTTTGACCCGGACCGTGTCCGCAGGGTCCTGGAAAAGTGCCAACTGGATCTAAAGCACTCATGTCCTGCCGGGGAAGATATAAACAGTCCATCCGGCTCCCTGCCGGTTGGCCGGCTGGCCGTCAATGTAAACCGCACCATTGTGCTGCTGGATATACATAAGATCGTATACATTGAGACCGCCGGACGCAGCTGTGTCATACACACCACGGACGGAGATTACACAGAGAACCAGCTGCTGGGGGAATATGAGAAAAGGCTGGCCTCCTGCGGATTTTACCGCATCCACAAGAGCTATCTTGTCAATCTCAGCCACATCACGGAAATGTTTCCATGGGCCAACAACAGTCTGGCCGTTAAGATGATGGGATATGAAAAAGATATCCTGCCCGTGGGAAGGGAAAAGGTGAAAAGCCTCAGACAGGCATTGGGGATCTAAGATACCGTTGAGGATAAACCTTCCGTTTGTGCATTCACAGCTTCCGTTCATTCATTTATAGGTGTCGTTTGTGCACTTAGTACTGCAGTTCATGCAAAAAGTGTTTTCTTTTGTATATATTTCAGTACAATTAAGACATGACAAATGAACGATTTATCAAACAGGAGGTAGGTTTATGATTAGTTTCTTTGTATGTCTGGCACTTTTAATCGGCGGTTTCATGGTGTACAGCAAGGTGGCTGAAAAAGTATTTGGTCCTGACGACCGCAAACCACCGGCACTTACCATGACGGACGGCAGTGATTACGTCCCCATGGGCACTCCCCGTATTTTCCTGATCCAGCTTCTCAACATCGCGGGCCTTGGTCCCATCTTCGGCGCCCTGGCAGGCGCATGCTGGGGACCCAGCGTATTTCTCTGGATCACCTTTGGTACCCTGTTGGGCGGCGGTGTCCATGACTACATGGTGGGAATGATGTCCATGCGTCACAAGGGAGCCAGCGTATCCGAGCTCACGGGAACTTATCTGGGCGATGCCATGAAACAGGTTATGCGCGTGTTTTCCGTGGTACTCCTGGTGCTGGTAGGCGTCAGCTTCTCCACAGGCCCGGCCAATCTTCTGGCCATGCTGACCCCTCAGGTCCTGGATGCCAAATTCTGGCTGGTTGTTGTCTTGGTTTATTACTTTATTGCCACATTTGTCCCCATAGACAAGGTGATCGGAAAGATTTACCCTATTTTCGGAATCTGTCTTATTGTTATGGCACTTGGAGTAGGAGGCGCCATCCTGTTGGGCGGATACCATATACCTGAGATCTCCCTGACCAACCTGCATCCTTCCGGCACCCCCATCTGGCCGACCATGTTCATATCCGTTGCCTGCGGCGCCATCTCCGGTTTCCATGCAACCCAGTCTCCCCTCATGGCGCGCTGTCTTACCAATGAAAAAGACGGACGCCGGGTATTCTACGGCGCCATGGTCGCTGAAGGCATTATTGCCCTGATCTGGGCAGCTGCAGGAGTTGCTTTTTACGATGGCACAGGCGGATTGTTGAATGCACTTGGAAACGGACAGTCTGCGGTTGTCTATGAGATCTGCTTCACGCTTTTAGGGCCTGTGGGCGCAGTGATCGCCATGATCGGCGTAATCGCCTGCCCCATCTCCTCCGCCGACACGGCATACAGGAGCGCAAGGCTTACACTGGCTGACTGGTTTAAGATGGACCAGAAGCCTGTTAAGAACCGCCTCATGCTCACCATCCCTCTGTTGGGCGTAGGTACTGTCCTGACCCAGGTTGATGTACAGGTAGTATGGAGATATTTCTCCTGGAGCAACCAGACACTGGCCATGATCGCCCTCTGGTCCGCAAGCGTGTATTTATTCCGCAGGAAACGCTTCTACTGGCTTACGGCCCTTCCTGCAACCTTTATGTCGGCCGTGTCCTGTACCTATATCCTGATGGCCAAGGAAGGCTTCCAGCTCTCCACCGCCATTGCTTATCCGGTGGGCATCCTTTTTGCCGCTGTCTGCCTGGGAACCTTTGTCTATACCTGTGTGATGGGCAAGGGAAAAAACGCGGAGTCCCCATCTGCGGAGGATGCATATACGGCTTGATGTATCAGTACAGCCTGGCGCATCAGTACAGCCTGGCGCATCAGTACGGCTTGACGTATAGTACGGTTTCACCTGTATACATAAAAAATATGCAAGGCATAAAATGATCATAGGGCCGGCAGGATTTTCCTGTCGGCCCATTTTGCTGGCAATCATTTATCGGCAATTGCATCTTCCTTTTTACGGCTGTCAAAATATACGAACCTGTCAATAGCCTCCAGTATATCTTTAAACTCTTCACTGGGCGCCATGTCTATGTATGCCTTGAGAATCTCCTGCTCACGCTCCCTGAAGGGCCCATAGAATATATCATAGAGATTATGGCCTCTCATATAGGTCTTGATCTCTTCCATATGTTCCCTCATATCCTGGCAAGATGTAAAATCCCGCCCCATGATCTCCTTTAACTGCTGTCCGCTTCGTATCCGGTAAAGATATTCACGCCACTTGTCATACAGGGTTTTATAAAATGCCTCCTCACTCTCCACGATCCCCAGCTTTGCCATAATGGATGGGTTTAAAAAATAGTTCTCAAAGGAATAATATTTTAATATGAGCACATTGCGCCTTGTCACCTTGGGGAGACGGTCCACATCCTCCAGGCTGCGCTCATCATAATACCTGCACAGCTGGGATGCCAGTTCCTCCGGGTCCTTACCGTCCCCGTCCCGGATCATCAGAAACTGATCCCGAAGATACACCTGATTCATATATTTCAGGTTGGCATACGTCTTTATATTGGTACAGCTGTTGGTGGTAATGATGGATATCCTGGAAAATTTGCCCTCTGAGTCATATATCTCGGAATAATACTTTTCCAAAAGCAGGGGCAGGCGGCTCTTATCCTGTTTCCCCTCCACAATGAACACAAAGCTTACATTTAGCAGGTCGCTGGCACCATACCCCAGGTCATCCAGGATTTCTCCCAAATCTGCCTTTTTCCTGACAACGGAATACCGCTCCTCATCCAGCACCACCTGGCGGATCTGGCGGATGCTGAAATTAAAAAGCAGGTCAGGACTGTGGGTCTTAAAAATGACCTGGTTTTTCTTTGAAAGCCGGTACAGAATCTCGCTGCAGGTCTTCTGAAGCTGGGGATGGAGGAATATCTCCGGGTCCTCCACCACAATGATGCTGGGAATGCGGCTCTGCTCGCTGATATAGGTTTCCAGCAGGGACAGCATATAGATGCTCCTCATCCCCTTTCCCATCAGTTCCACCGGCTTTACACTGCCCCTCTGAAGGTTGTGGGCCGTCACCTCAACGGAAAACAGCTGGTCCGTGTCGCAGTTCAACGTATACTGGATCTCCTCATAACCGCCGTTCTTGTAAAAATTTTCATTGACCTTTCTGGAAAACTCGCTGAGGTTCAGCTGGTAGATCTTATACTCCAGCAAACGTGCCGTCTCAAATACAGTGAGCTCCTCCGGCTTTTTCTTGTTAATCAGGCCAATACACTGGAAGCAGTGGTTGCATTTCTTGGCTCCTTCAAAGATACAGGTCCCTGAACGGAGCCGCCTTAACTCCTCATCCTCCTGGAACATCAAAAGGTCATTCTGCAGCTGGTTTAATTCCCGTTCCGCGGTGATCCGGTAAATATGGGGCAGGACCATGGGGATATAGGGGTTATTCTTGCGGTAAAGATCTTCATACCGCACCCGGCCGTCCAGGTTCACATGAAAGGTAAAGCACAGCTCACCGTCCCGGAAGGAGGGGAGCCGCTCCCCAAACACCCGCTTCCACACATCATAACGCCGGTACTGGCTCACAACGCCTCTCCGGTGAAACTGCTCCAGATCCCCCTCCTCTATGGAAAAGGCAGCATCAATGCGGATCGCCTGCCTTTTCTCATTAAAGTCCTGTTCCTGGATCTGATAGCATCCGCACACAGCGCATACCGCGTCCAGCACAGAGGTCTTTCCTGTATTATTTTTACCCACCAAAATCAGCGCCCTGTCAATATCACGGATCTCCAGGTCGCGGATGGATTTAAAGTTGCGTATGTGTAAATAGGTAAGCTGCATATGGTTGCCCCCGCTTATAAAAGTCATATGTTCTTTCTACCAGTATACGCCATAGAACACATCGGAACAACCCCTGAATTCACCTTATGATACCAACGGATATCACCGGGCCGGGCTGCTGCCGCTGGACTGGGATTTCCGCCATCATGTCACACCTGCTGCCACCGGACCGGGATTTCCGCCGTCATGTCACACCTCCTGCCGCTGGACCGGGATTTCCGCCAATGGAAGCTCCACCTTGACTGTCTCTCCCTTTGTAAACCTTCTTCCCTTTGGACAATAGCAGATGGCTTTGAGATCATTTCTGCACTCAGCCCTTGTCCTGCCGGATACAGGCCAGGGAACCCCATGGAATATCCCCTTATGCACGGATAACTCCATCCCCTGCATGAAATCAATGGGACGGGAGGGAATGTCCCCGTCCAATACGGCGCTGACCCATGGGACCGGGCGGATTTTCCCTGTCACAAGCAGCTCTATGGCTGCTTTGATATAGTATTCGCTTATGAGCTGCGCGCCTCCTGGCGGCCCCGGTATCCCCATAACAGGCACTCCCTCCACCATGGTAAGGCTGCAGTGTTTTCCCGGAGCAACCCCCAATTCGCGAACGATCACAGTTCCAATGGAATCCAGCACATCCATGGTAAAGTCCTTGCTTCCCTTGGATGAACCGGCGCCGATGATCACCAGATCCGCCTGGCGGATGCCACAAAGAAGGGCGTCTTTAATCACGTCCGGGTCATCCTCCAAAATACGCGACACGGACGGCTGTCCGCCAAAACGCCGTATCATGGCCCACAGCATCACACTGTTTGACTCCGTATTGCTGCCTGTTGGGACTCCCCCGCCAAAGGGCACCAGTTCATCTCCCGTGGGCAGGAACAGTACCCTTGGGCGCACGTAAACAGGAACACTCCGGTATCCGGCCCCTGCCAGGACTCCCAGCAGCGCGGGATGGAGCATTTCCCCTTTATGGGCCAGGATCTCCCCTTTCTTTATCTGACTGCCCACAGGAGTCACGTACTCCCCCCATGTTTGCGGACAGGATAAAAGGTGAAGTGCACCACCGGCCTCCATCACCACATCCTCTATGGCTATGACCGTATCAAACGCATCCGGTATGGCCACTCCTGTGTTGCTAAACACATAATCCGTTCCTCCCTTCCAGGCGGATGTGTCCGGAATCCCGGAGGTAAAATCCGAGAACCTGACCGCAATGCCGTCAAAGGCACTGGTTGGACGATTGGGCAGGGAATATCCCGCCCTCAGGTCCTCTGCCACAATCCGGCCATCCCCGTCCCATATCTGAACCTGCTCCGTCCTCCCCTTCCATGGAATATAAGTCTCCAGGATAGAGAACATCTCATCCCGGACAGGTTCTGTACCATATGTATCCCGCATCAGGCATTTCCCCCTTTTTTCACTATTACGGTCCTGTCCGCATATTTTCCAAAAAAATGATATCCCGAGCCGCCTTCGCTGATGATATCCAGCAGTTCATCCGCTTTTGTCACATGGATACCGCCCAGCATGGTAACCCCCCTGGAAAAGAAGGCATCGGGAAGCATACTGGCCGTGGGGCCTGTCACCAGAATCTGGGCCCCTGGTTTTGCCATATCCAAAAGGCCGGGAAGCGTGTCGTTAAGAATGGTCACTCCCGTGATCACCATAAGATCTGCCTCCGGCACATAAACGCCGGCCTGGTCAGCCGGTGCATAGTAAGGCAGCTCCCGCTCTTTTAAGGTTCGCGGATCCTGTTCCAGCACATGAAAACAGGCATTGGCCGCCATCAGCTTTTTAAGCATGGGCACCAGTGCTCCCACCACCACTGTTTTTGGATAGTTCTCCACCTCCAGCTGGTCAAATGCATCCACTCCGGCCAGGATCTCATATCCGGCAGGCACTTCCCGCTCCCACACAGCCATGCTGAGAGCATTGAGAGCAGCAATGCCAAGGGTGCGCCGCAGTATATTGTCCCCGAATATATCATCTAAATATTCCTTCACCGGACGCCCTTTCAGACGTCCGGACAAGGGCATGGCTTTGGCTGAACTGGGACAGCAGACTGCCTGAGGCATTTCCTTTACCGGTGTAAAGCAGAGTCCTCCCTGCCCGGTGGACAGCTTAACCCCTGAAAAGAACAGCCCGAACACCGCCCGTTCAACGGTCATATCCTCCAGCTCTCTTCCCAGATGCTGCCTGACCAGCTCCACGGATTCCCTCAGTATGGCGGATTCATAGCATCTCATGACACGCCTCCTATGATTGCATCCAGCTGCTCCTCACTGACTTCATATTGGAAGAAATGGCTGTAAAAATATGAGATTTTCTCCTTTAATTCATCAGTGCCCACCACTTCAGGATAAAGCTTATTCATGGTCCAGAATACGGTCAGCGGCTGTTCCACGGTCCGGTTCCCCCACACATGGGCCACGGTGGGAATGCTGTAGATCGCACCGTTCTTCACCCCGTTAATATCAGAGTACAGAGAATCCTCCATCAGAACTGTTTTCATGGACGGGTCCGTGACGATCATCACATCCGGATTCCATTTAAGCACATCTTCCTGGGTGTAGGTGCAGCTTCCATTTTCATTATTCCAGCTGTCTTTTGTAACACTGATCCCCCCTGCTGCCTCGATCCACCACTCTGCGATCACATGGGGCTGGGTCAGCTTGTCAATATTTCCGTACAAGACTGTCTTCTTATCCCCATCCTTAAGGGAAGCTGCCTTTTCGCCGGCTTCCTCCACCATCTGGTCAAAATAGGCCAGGTAATCCTGGGCCAGTTCCTTCTTATCCAGCACTTCCCCCATCAAGGTAACAGCTGTCTTTACATCATTGGTCTGCTTCCACTCAAAATAGATCACGTTCAGGCCGTTGGATTCCAACGGTTCAATCAGGTCCTTGGACATTACCAGGCACAGATCCGGGTTCAGGGCCAGCACCTTTTCCATCTGTATTTCCCCGTCCGCGTTCTGAAGCACCGGCGCACCCTTTATCTGAGGCGCAAACTCATACTGCATGGCCCATTTATCAGATTTGGTAAAACTGGCCGTCATGTCGTTGCAGATCTTCTCCCCGCTTCCCATAAGCTCTACAAATGCATTGATGACTCCGATGGATCCAAAGGTTGCGATGCTGTCTATCTCCGTGGGCAGTGTCACGGTCCTGCCGGCCATGTCAGTGACATCATGAGTGGCTTTCCCTTCCTGCTTTGCTGCCCCGGCTGTATTCTCGGCTGCGGTCCCGGCTGTGGTTCCGGCTGCGGTTACAGCCGGAGTTTCGGCCGTATTCCGGCCTGTGTTTCCACAGCCTGTCATCATCCCCGCTCCCAATGCTGCCGACAGGATCACCGCCATAATCCCAGATCTGCCTTTTCTCATATTACGTCTCATTATTTCCTCTCCTTTTGATCACCGGTACACAGACCCTTTGTATGGCCTGTTCCCCTTTATTCTCTAACGCGGCTTCGGTTACAACAACCGGTACGCGGTAAAGTTCCGTTAAATTATCACTGGTTACAACCTGATCCGGTGTTCCAAATGCCATCACTCCCCCATCCCTCATAAGGACCGCTTTGTTGCAGGCCAGGAATGCGTGATCCGGAAAGTGGGAGGTCATAAGGATCCCGTATCCCCCTCCTGACAAATTCCGGATCATATCCAATATTTTCACCTGATTGCTGTAATCCAGGGCTGCTGTGGGCTCGTCCAGGATCAGATAATTGGCCTGTTGGGTCAATGCTCTGGCAATCAGCACCATCTGACGCTCCCCTCCGCTGAGGATCTGAAAATTCTTATGTTTCATATCCATGATCCCCATACGGTCCATGACCTCATAAGCAATGCTCCGGTCCTTCTTTGATATGGATGCACCCAGACGCATATGTGCCACACGTCCCATCAGCACCACCTCCTCCACAGAATAGGGAAATGACAGTCCTGTGGACTGAGACACATAGGCCAGCCTGGCAGCCCTTTCCCTGGATGTCATACAGCAGATATCCCTGCCATCCAGAAGAATCCGTCCCCCATCAGGTTTCTGATGGTTCAGAAGACATTTTAACAAGGTTGTCTTACCCGTGCCATTGGGGCCCAGAAGGCACAGGCAATCCCCAAAATCCAGGTCAAAACTCACATCCTTTAATACCAAGTCTCCGTGTTTGTAGGAAAATCTCAGGTGCTCCACTGTCAGCATTGGGAAGCCCCCTTTCTGGAACGGACCAGAAGAAATGCAAAAACCGGAGTTCCTACCAGGGCAGTCAATACCCCAAGGGGCAGTTCCACGCTGTTAGCCCCCCGTATGATATCGTCCATGAGCAGCAGAAAGAAACCGCCGATGAGAAATGACACCGCGATCAGCCTGGAATATCTGGCCCCCGTAAACAGGCGGGTGATATGCGGCACCACCAGTCCTACCCATCCGATCATTCCGCAGATGCTCACCGACACCACGGTCATCATGGTGGAGGTGACGATCACAAGAAAACTCACCAGCTTCACATTCACTCCCAAGGCCGCAGCCTCTTCCTCCCCGGTTGCCAGCACATCGATCTGGTTCCGGTACAGAAACAGGATGAGGAGACAGACTCCGGTCACGGGCAGGAGGATTCCCACATCCTCCATGTCCCCCTTTCCCAAACTGCCCATAAGCCAGAAGGTAATGGATGGAAGCTGGCTGTCCGTATCCGCGTATGTTTTAACCACGGATAAAAGCGCCTGGAACAGGCTGGATACAATGACTCCGGCCAGAACCAGGGTAGTAACCTCAGCTTTCCCGTAAACAGAGCCGATCAAATAAGCGGCTGCCACGGCTGCCAGACCAAAGACCAGGGCGCTCAGCTGGATCTGGGCCCAGGAGCCGCTTCCCAGCATTGCCAGGGCGGCACCGAACCCTGCTCCTGCCGACACCCCCAAGATATCCGGGGATACCATAGGGTTCTTAAACAAGGTCTGATAGGATGCTCCGGAAACAGCCAGACCGCCGCCCACCAGGATTCCAAGCAGTATTCTGGGGATCCTGACCTGGAAAATGACTTTTTCCACGGCCGGATCCCAATAAGGCGTGAACTCAGTTATCCCGGACCAGAGCACATCCCAAACCGTTCCCACAGGAATGGGATAAGTACCCACCAGGAAAGAAGCAAAAAACAAGCCGGTCAGCAGCATGATCAGGACCAGCACCAATATGCGGAATTTCATTTTCCCCTTTTTATCTTTTCTCATTCCCCTTTACACGCTCCCCCGGACATGATTCCCTGTACGTTCTCCGCCTCAGACCAATCGGCCGCAATCCGTATCCCGGTTCCCCGCAGGGCCAGGCGTGTAACCGCCACCAGGGCAAATCGTTATTCTTTTTAAAGTATAACGATATTATACAATACTTTATCCTATGTGTCATCCACTTTTTAACTTCCTTATAATAAAAGCAGGGCCTTGGCATAAAAAATACCCGGCATACACTGCCGGGCAAAACCAGATCCGCCTAACGGATCAATCCTCTTTAATTTTTACGATCACCTTTTTAATGGGCGCCGGCTCCTGGTCAGCTGCCTTTGGCTTATGGGCATCCCATGGTTGAAAGATCAGGTACTGGTCTGCTTTTGTCACGATCCGAAGTCCCGGAGTTGTATTCTCAAAGAATACCACATCCTTGTCTGGATTATAAGGTGTCTTTACTATCATCTCGTGAACAGGCGCATAGGTCATGACCTCGCTTCCCTCGATCACATACTGGATATCAGTATAGTGCTCATGGGCTTCATACTTTGCCTCATCCCAGGGAATGGTGGTGTAAGCTACAACATTGGCATACACGTTCTTGCCGTCAATCTCATACTTACCTGGTTCAAGCGCGTCCAGATCCGTATTCTGCAGAAAATCCACCGCTTTGGCATATCTGCCTTCCACTCCCAAGTTTCTGTAAAAATCCAGGTTTTTCTTTTCATCAAAAATCATATCCCATTCTCCTTTGTGTTAATATTTTCCAATACAAGTATACACCTAAAGCTATGGGAAACTCAATCCTTTTTTAAGCCCTTATATTCTTTAACGGAAAAACTCATGGCCGTCATGGGCAAAAAGGTAAGTAAGGTGCCTGTCAAACCAGGCAGCCGCTCCTCCGGAACCTCTCCGGTTCATAAAATAAAGGGCTCCGCCCGAGTAATCCTCTCCGTCCAGAGCACGCTCCACACATGCTATGGTCTCCGCTGTCACCTTAACAGAATTGATCCTGCCGTTGGCCACGGGCTGAAACTGGGATGGCTCGTACACAACTGCTTTTATACTGTCAGGAAACTCCTTGGATAATACACGGTTAATGATCACATCTGCTACCAGGATCTTGCCTCTCTCATCACAGATGCCTGCCTCGGCCTGGACAATGCGCAAAAGGACTTGGTAATCCTCATCCGTATAACGGATTCTTCTGGCCGCCCTGCGCTCCTCTTCTGCCTTTTTTCTTGCTTCCTCTTCCTGTCTTTCTTTTAATATCTGTTTCTGAAGTGTCTCTATCTGGGTCTGTGCAGCTGCCTGCTGTCTCTGCTTTTCACGGACATTTGCTTCCAGCAGCGCACCGGCCAGATGTTGGCCTTCGCTGTCTGTGTTTAATAGCCCGAATTGTATTTTTGCTTCCGTAACCAGACCGCTTCCTTCTGCTTCCTCTGTCTGTGTATCCTCCTCCTGACTTTCCTCAGCAATGGGCGCAGCCAGGGCATTCTTGCCCCCGCCGCCAAACCCGTTGGCGGAAAATGCAATGATGGCAACCACCATCATCCCTGTCAGAAGAACAGATGAGGAACGGTACATCTGCTTTGTCACCTTCACGGTAAGTGATTTAACAAAGAGAACAACCGATTGAAGGAATGAATGTAATGTAAGCATACATACTCCTCTTTCCTGGACCCCATTCTGTCTGCGGGTATCCAATTCTCGTTTTTGTTGCAGTGGGTATCCCCCACTTTGTGCATGTTTTTCTGGGATGTACGGCTAATTATATGGGATTTGACTTTTGCAGTCAATGGACTTTTAACATGTTTGTTACATTTTTTATTATATTTGAAATATTTGTAATTATTTTTATGGATATGGTATAGTTTTTCCGTAACTCTTACTCCTAAATTGTTAAATTTTACCTCAATCATTTTACATTTATGTTACATTATTATTAAATTTTATTCATGCCTTTTGATTTCCTTTTTTTGTAATTTATTTTATGTAAAGTATTTTTTACTTAAATCAACTATTATTTACATCTGTTCTCAATTGGCACGCTTAACGTTTTTTGTCGATATTTGGCGTTCATTCCCCACTTTCATCAAAAAACGGCCTCTTCCATATATTTCATCTTACTTTCCTATGTGCAATTCAACCAAAGAATCCAAAACGCATAAATATCCTTTGACTTTCCGCCTCTGCTCTGATACATTAAAGTTCAGAAGTTTTAATTATTAAAGTATTCATGGAGGGTTTAACAATGACAATTAAACTGTTGATGCTGGTCATCTTTTTTTCCATCATGATCGGAGTGGGCTTCTATTCCAGACGCCATGCCACCAACGTCAATGATTTCGTCCTGGGCGGCAGAGGTGTAGGCCCCTGGCTCACTGCATTTGCCTACGGCACTTCTTACTTTTCCGCGGTTGTATTCATAGGCTATGCCGGGCAGTTCGGCTGGAAATACGGCCTTGCATCCACGTGGATCGGAATCGGCAATGCCCTGATCGGAAGCCTTTTGGCCTGGGTCATCCTTGGCAGGCGTACCAGGGTTATGAGCAAGCATTTGTCTTCCGCCACCATGCCGGAATTTTTCGGAAGCCGTTTTGACAGCAAGGGGCTTAAGATCGTGGCATCGGTGATTATTTTCATTTTCCTGATCCCCTATACGGCATCTGTTTATAACGGGCTGTCAAGGCTCTTTGGGATGGCATTTGACATTCCCTACAGTGTCTGTGTGCTGGGTATGGCCCTCCTCACCGCCGTATATGTAATTCTGGGCGGTTATATGGCAACTGCCATCAATGATTTTATCCAGGGCATCATTATGCTGGCCGGGATCATTGCCGTTATCTTAAGTGTGCTGAGCGGACAGGGCGGTTTCACTGCCGCGGTAGGCAAATTGGCTCAGATTCCCAGCGAGGTCCCCCTAACCATGGGGCAGCCCGGCGCGTACGCCTCCTTTTTCGGACCGGACCCCATCAACCTTCTGGGAGTGGTTATCCTAACCTCTCTGGGCACCTGGGGACTTCCCCAGATGATCCACAAATTTTATACCATACGCAGCGAGAAGGCCATTGCCACTGGAACTGTGATCTCCACTATATTTGCCATTGTCATCTCAGGGGGCAGCTACTTTCTGGGCGGCTTTGGACGTCTCTTTGACAGCCCTGCCATCTATAACGGAAATGGAACCGTGGCCTTTGATACCATCATCCCGGCCATGCTCTCCGGTCTGCCGGATGTATTGATCGGGATCGTGGTCATGCTGGTGCTGTCCGCTTCCATGTCCACCCTGTCCTCCCTGGTGCTGACCTCCAGCTCCACCCTTACCCTGGACTTTATCAAGGGAAACCTGGTAAAGAACATGAAGGATAAGACCCAGCTGTTCCTGATGCAGTCCCTGATCGTGGTGTTCATTCTCATCAGCGTTGTGCTGGCCCTGGATCCCCCTGATTTTATCGCACAGCTTATGGGGATCTCCTGGGGCGCCCTGGCTGGCGCTTTCCTGGCTCCCTTCCTCTATGGGCTTTACTGGAAAGGGGTCACCACTGCCGCTGTATGGGCAAGTTTTATCACCGGGGTGGGCATCACCGTATCCAACATGTTCCTCCACTATATTGCCTCCCCCATCAATGCAGGGGCTGTGGCCATGGTGGCCGGACTTGTGGTTGTCCCCGTAGTATCCGTCCTTTCACCCAAGCTTTCCGCCGATCATCTGGAACATGTATTTTCCTGTTACAACGACCTGGTGGAATCCACCAGCAAAAAGGTATTGCCCGATGACCAGTCCTTTGACTCGCCTGCATTCAAAAAGCGGAAAAAAAGCCACTAAGGTACACCGGTATATAAACGTATCAGGCCCGGATAAGACAGCTGCCTTATCCGGGCCTGATGCATATTATATGATTATTTTCCTTCTGTTTTTCTCCTGCTTCAGACCTCAGTTCTTTCGCAGCAGATACATGGCCTTATCCCTGTCTTTGCTGCGGACAAACACCTCATACTCATACTGCAGGCTGCTGTCCTGTCCCAGGCTTCCCGTCCGGCCCCTGAGCGTCCCTGAGCCGGTCCACTGTCCCATCTGATTCTTCACCTTATAAGTATAGCCGATCTGCTCCTGTGCCAGCGTCTGGCGCACTCTGGCAAACTCCTTCATATCCCTTCCAATGTATACGCTTGCCCTGTTAAATATGGTGATCATATTCATCCCTCCGTCAAAAGTAAACTCCTGTTATTCTGCTTTCATTTTATCACGGCGCCCCATGGAAATGTTCACTTTTCTTTTAAACTTCATTTACAATTTCCAGTGGGGACACAAAAAAAAGGCTACCTCCCCCGCAGCACTCTGCCGCAAAAGGAAACAGCCTTCCCTGATATTCACAGGATTTTCTTTCTCATGCCTTACACAATCCTACAGGATCACCTTGACCGGACACTTCTCTGCACACTTGCCGCAGTTGGTGCATTTCTCATAATCGATCACTGCCAGGTTATTCTCCATATGGATGGCGTCAAACTCGCACTGTTTTGTACAAAGGGTACAGCCGATACATCCTGATTCGCAGACTGCCTTTACGTCCTTGCCCTTGGCATGGGAACTGCACTGTACCAGATGCTCTGATTTATAAGGAACCAGCTCGATCAAGTTGTTGGGACAGGAGGATACGCACTTGCCGCAGGCAACACATTTCTCCTTGTCAACCACTGCAACACCGTCCACCACATGGATGGCGTCAAAGGCACATGCCTTCACACAGGAGCCGTAGCCCATACATCCGTATGTACATGCCTTTTCGCCTGCTCCAGGCACCACAGATACCTTCTTGCAGTCATCCACGCCGTAATAGTTATACTGAACCTTTGTCTTGTCACATGTACCCTTACATTTGACAAAGGCCACCTTTTTCTCAGCAGTTCCTCCGGCAACGCCCATGATGGCTCCGATCTTCTCTGCTGCCGAAGCACCGCCCACCGGACATGCGCCCACATCTGCCTGACCTGCCGCAATGGCTTTGGCCAGTGCATCACATCCTGCGTAACCACAGCCGCCGCAGTTGTTGCCGGGCAGTTCGTTGCGGACCAGGATTTCTTTCTCATCTACTTCTACCTTAAACTTCTCACTGGCAACTCCCAGGAAGATACCGATCAGGATACCAAGGATACCTACCACTGCTGCCGCTATAATAATACCTGTTACCATTTTCCTTCTCCTCCTTCTAAATTAATCCGGAAAATCCGAAAAATGCGATTGCCATAAGACCTGAGGTAATCAGGACAATAGGTGACCCCTGGAATGAATATGGTACGTCATTATGCTCAATCTTCTCGCGGACACCAGCTAACATGACAATAGCAATGGTAAAACCAACGGAGATACCCACACCGTTTACAACGCTCTGTACAAAGTTATAGGACTTCTGCACATTAGTAAGAGCCACGCCCAGAACCGCACAGTTGGTGGTGATCAGAGGCAGGTATACGCCCAGCGCCTCATACAGGGACGGCATGGATTTCTTTAAAAACATCTCCACAAACTGAACCAGTGCTGCAATTACCAGGATAAAGACAATGGTCTGGAGATATTCCAGGTGCAGGTTTACAAGGATACCTGTATACACCAGGCTGGTCACAGCGGATGCAATGGTAATAACGAAAATAACTGCTGCACCCATACCGGCTGAGGTTTCCACCTTTTTTGAAACACCGAGGAATGGACAAAGTCCTAAAAACTGGCTCAAAACAACGTTATTAACCAGAGCGGAACCAATGGCAATTAATAATAATTCTTTCATCTATCCACCCTCCTAATTTTCTTTTTTGGAAGTAGCTGCTTTTAACTCTGCTTCCTTCTTTGCTAACGCTTCCTTCTTTGCCGCCAGTGCCTTTTCCTCCGCCTGGCGCTTCCTGGTCTCAAGCACTTCGTGGTTGGACATACAGGAGGAACCGGAACACTCCATACAGTTGCCGCCGCATGCCAGCCTGGATTTTGGAACCGATCCATTGGTGGCAGAAGGCGCTTTGAACTTGTTCTGAAGGGCGGTCAGGATCGCCAGCACAAAGAATGCGCCGGGGGCCAGTACAAAGATGGCAATGTGGTAATCCTCAGGAATGACCACGTTTCCGAATATTGCGCCGGAACCTAAGATCTCACGGACTATGCCGATACAGGTAAGGGCAATGGTAAAGCCCAGGCCCATGCCGATACCGTCAAAGGTGGATACCAGCGGTCCGTTCTTGGATGCATAGGACTCAGCGCGGCCAAGGATGATACAGTTAACCACGATCAGGGGAATGTAGATACCCAGCGCGGAGTAAAGGCTGGGCACATATGCCTGAAGCAGCAGCTGTACAATGGTAACCAATGAAGCCACGATCACAATGTATGCGGGAATACGCACACGGTCCGGAATGATCTTACGAAGGGCTGCAATGATCATGTTGGAAAACAGTAAAACCACGGTTGTGGAAAGTCCCATACCAAGGCCGTTGATAGCTGATGTGGTTACGGCCAGGGTCGGACACATACCAAGCATCAGGACGAAGGTAGGGTTTTCTTTCACAATACCGTTATATAAACGCTCTGAACAGTTATTCATTATCCCACCTCCTATTCGTTCACGCAGTTGTGCAGATAGTATAATGCTGCATTGACCGCGTTGGTTGTTGCGCTTGAGGTAATGGTAGCGCCGCTGATCGCATTGATCTGGGTGTCATCTGCATTACCTGACTTTGTTACACTTAAGGATTGCGCATTCTTGCCTGTAAACTGGTCCTTGAATGCGGGTTCCTTTGCCTTAAGGCCCAGGCCTGGCGTATCGTTGATCTCCAGGAATTCGATCCCTGTGATGGTGCCGTCCTCCTTAAGACCCACAGACAGCTTTACAGCACCGCCGTAGCTGTCATTGGAAAGGGAGGTGATGACATAGCCAAGTTCATTGCCGCTGCCGTCCACTGCCTTTAACACGTTCTCCACTGCCACGCCTCCGAAATCCATACCGGCCAGGTCTGCATTGCAGCCCTCAATGGCGGCCGTAAGGGCATCATCTGACTCAAAGGTCTCAGCCTCGTTAAACACTGCCTTGTATGCCTTGTTGTTGGCGGCAATGGTTGCCTGGGCAATGGGCTCTTTTGTCACCTGGTACACTCCGCCCAGAAGACAGCCTGACACCAGGGTTATAACAAAGAGGATCACCGCGTCTTTCATAAATCCTGCTTTACTCATAATTACTTGCCCTCCTTTCCAAATGCCTTGGGAAGGGTCACCTTTTCAATCAGCGGAACCAGGATATTGCTGATGATGATCGCATAGGACACGCCCTCTGCGGAACCGCCGAAGATACGGAACAGTCCGGTCAGAACGCCCAGGAGGATGCCGAATACAATCTGTCCCTTTGGCGTAATGGGGCTGGTCACATAGTCAGTGGCCATGAAAAATGCACCAAAGATAAGTCCGCCGCCGCACAGGTGGGCCAGGATATAGTTCACATCAAATCCATGACCGCCAAACAGCACTGCGAAAACAACAACCGTAAGTATGTAGGTTCCCGGAATGCGGATGGAGATCACCTTCTTAAACAGCAGATAGGCAGCTCCTACCAGCAGGGCGATCACAGATACCTCGCCGATGGTTCCCGGAATGTTACCAATGAACATGGCAGGGATATCCACCTCACCGCCGCTCTTAAGCACTGCCAGAGGGGTTGCTCCGGAAATACCGTCAAAACCGCTGTAGCTGAAATTGGTCATCTTTCCTGCAAAAGAGATCAGCAGGAAACATCTTGCTGCCAGCGCCGGGTTCATGAAGTTCTGTCCAAGGCCGCCATACAGCTGCTTTACCACAATAATTGCAAAGATACCGCCCAGGGCCGGGATCCATACCGGAATCTCCGGCGGCATGTTCAGCGCCAGGATCATTCCTGTTACAAGGGCGCTGCAGTCGCTTAAGGTGCATGGCTTGTGCATCAGCTTTTCATATACGTACTCGCTGAGCATACAGGCCGCAACCGTTACAATCAATACCAACAATGCATGTAAGCCGAAATGATACACACCAAACGCAGATGCAGGCAACATGGCGATGGCCACATCCAGCATGATGCTGTGGGTGGTCTCATGGCTTCTCACATGCGGGGATGATGATACATTTAATAATTTACTCATTTCCTATGTCCCCTCCTACCCTTTCTTCCTGCGGTTTGCCGCAACCGTCTTGCGCATTTCCTTAAATGCCTGTGTAAGCGGACGCTTGGCCGGACAAATATACGTACAGCTTCCGCACTCCATACACTCCATACCGTTTAATTTTTCAAACGTTTCACAGTCATCGCGCAGGGCTGCCTGCATCATCATCACAGGTATGATATGGCTGGGACATACGCTGACGCATTTACCGCAGCGGATGCATGCTGAAGGCTCCATCTCTGCCACCTGGTCCTTTGTAAAACAGGTCAGTGCGGATGAAGTCTTGCTCACCGGTATATCCAGGCCAAACATTGCCTGTCCCATCATAGGGCCGCCGGAAATGATCTTCTCCGGCTCAGTCTTAAAACCGCCGGCCGCCTCTAACAGCTCCTGATAGTTGGTTCCCAGCTTCACATTAAAGTTCCTGGGATCAGCTACCGCATCGCCGGTCACGGTAATGATCTTGCGCATCAGCGGCGTGCATTTGCACACTGCCATATAAATTGCGATCACGGTATCAATATTATCCACAATACATCCCGCATCGGCAGGCAGCATGGAGGAATTGACCTTTCTTCCTGTGACCGCGTAGATCAGGGAACGCTCACCGCCCTGGGGATACTTTGTCTGCAATGGACATACGGTAATGCGCGGCTCGTCCTTTACCATCTCCGTCAGCTTTTTAATGGCCTCCGGTTTGTTGTTCTCAATGCCGATCACGCCCTTTGCATTGTCAAACAGCTGCAGGATGACCTTTAAGCCTCCTACGATCTTTTCCGGCTCCTCAAGCATCATGCGGTAATCGCTTGTAAGGTAAGGCTCGCACTCAGCGCCGTTTACAAGTATGTACTCAATGGCATTCTCGTCCTTTGGGGTCAGTTTCACATGCGTTGGGAAACCGGCTCCTCCAAGGCCTACGATACCTGCCTCCTTCACAATGCTTCGGATCTCTTCTTTGGAAAGGGCCGAAGGGTCCCTGTCTTCCCCTACTCCTTCAACCGTTTTATATTCCCCATCGTTTTCCACCACAATGGAGGGTACCATTGCTCCGTTCGCCATACGCCTCGGCTCAATGGCTTTCACCGTTCCTGATACAGAAGCAATTACATTGGCTGAAATAAAACCTCCCGCTTCTCCAATCTTCTGGCCTGCCAGTACATGGTCGCCCTTTGCCACAAGCGGTTTCGCAGGTGCACCGATATGCTGTGACATAGGATACACCAGGTCGCCCTTTGGCATCAGAACCTGTACCGGTTTGTTCTCTGACAGCTCTTTTCCCTCATACGGATGGATGCCGCCTATAAAAGTCGCCAAACCCATGGATTCTCTCCCTCTTTCTTTCATAATATTTCCTAGTGCCGCCCGGCGGCACAGTGCAGCCAGCAAAAAACCGGCATACGGGAGAAGCTGCCTGGTCCCCTCCCGAATACACCAGTTTAGTATAGCATAAATATACATTGTATACAATACAGAATTTAATCGTTATTTTTTTAATTTATATGTTAATTTCGTGGCAATTAATCCAGTTCTTTCATACCCGTATACAATTCGTAGTATCTTCCTTTGAGAGCCAGAAGTTCCTCATGATCTCCTCTTTCAATAATCTCCCCCTGTTCCAGGACCATGATGGCATTGGCGTTCCTGACCGTGGAAAGACGGTGGGCTATGACAAACGTGGTGCGGTCCGCCATGAGCCGGTCCATGCCGTGTTCAATGTGTTTCTCAGTCCTGGTATCCACGGAGCTGGTGGCCTCGTCCAGGATCAGCACCGGAGCTTTGGAAATGGCTGCCCTCGCAATATTAAGGAGCTGTCTCTGCCCCTGGCTTAAGTTGGCTCCGTCCCCCTCCAGCATGGTATCATATCCATGGGGAAGGCGCATGATAAAGGAGTGGGCCGAGGCGGTCCTGGCCGCCTGTATCACCTCATCATCCGTTGCGTCCAGCCTTCCGTACCGGATATTTTCCATCACCGTGCCTGTAAACAGATGGGTATCCTGAAGCACCATAGCGATATTCTGTCTCAGGCCGTCCCGGTTCATGCGGCGTATGTCCACCCCGTCAATGGTGATGACGCCTGACTGTATATCGTAGAAGCGGTTCAGAAGATTGGTTATGGTGGTCTTCCCCGCTCCCGTGGACCCCACAAAGGCGATCTTCTGGCCCGGTTTGGCGTACAGGCTTATATCCTTTAATATGGTCTTATCCGGGTCGTATCCGAATGTGACATGGTCCAGGATCACGTGGCCTACCATTGGATGCAGGGTCACCGCATCCTGGTCATCTGCCGGTTCCGGCTCCTCATCCATCACGGCAAAGACACGTTCCGCTCCCGCAAGGGCGGAGAATACATTGCTCACCTGCATGGAAATCTCGTTGATAGGCCTGGAGAACTGACGTGAAAAGTTCAGGAACACGGTAAGGCCTCCCACATCAAATCCCCTGAGCACACACAGCAGGCCGCCGATACAGGCTGTCAGGGAATAATTGATCTGGCTTAAGTTTCCCATGACCGGCCCCATGATGCCCCCGAAAAACTGGGCCCGGATCTGGTTGTTCCTCAGGTCCTGGTTCAGTATTTTAAATTCCTCTTTAGCCGCATCCTCATGGCAGAATACCTTGACCACCTTCTGCCCTGTAACCGTCTCCTCTATATATCCGTTCACAGCTCCCAGGGATGCCTGCTGGGCGGTAAAATACTTCTGGCTCCTTCCTGCCACCGCTCCTCCTGCCTTCATCATAATAGGTATCATAAGCACGGTGACAGCGGTCAGGATCAAATTGGTGTACAGCATCAGGGCCAGGGTTCCTATGATGCTCAGCGCACCGGAGAACAGCTGCACCAGCGTGCTGCTCAGCATCTGCCCTATGGTGTCCACATCATTGGTGAAACGGCTCATAAGGTCGCCGTTGGAATTGGTGTCGTAAAAGCGCACCGGCAGTCTCTGCAAGTTCCCAAACAGTTCATTGCGGATCTTCTGCAGTGCGTTCTGGGCCACGGTCAGCATAACCTTTGCCTGGGCATAGTTGGCGATCACGCCCACTATGAATACCAGCGCCAGCATGACCAGCGCCTTTGCAAGCCCTGCGGCATTCCCCGGGCTTCCGTCAGGCGGTGCGATAAATGTATTGATGATGGGCCTCAACATATAGGAGCCCGCCAGGGTGGCCACGGTATTTACAATGACACAGGCAAAAGCAAGGGTCATCTTGGCCTTGTCCTCATTCAGATAATGCATCAGACGCCTGATGGTCTGCCGGCTGTTCTTTGGCATTCCCTTGCCCACGGCCGCCATCCTGGCTCCTGGCCCGTGGCCCCCCATAGGCCCCTTTGCCGGACCGGAGGAGGGAGTGCGCCCATAGCGCCGTTTCAGGCTTTCGATTTTATGCTGTTGATTCATGATGCGCTCACCTCCTGTGTCTTTTCCCGGTCTCTCTGGGAATAGTAGATCTCCTGGTAAGCTTCGCAGTGTTCCAGCAGGTCCTTATGGCTACCCTGGCCAATGATCCGCCCGTCATCCAACACCAGAATCAGGTCGGATTCCTCCACGGAGCCAATGCGCTGTGCAATGATGATCTTTGTGGTATCCTTAAGGGTGGTCCGGAAACATTCCCTGATCTTAGCCTCTGTGGCCGTGTCCACGGCACTGGTGCTGTCATCCAGTATTAGGATCCTAGGCCGCTTTAACAGCGCCCTTGCAATGCACAGGCGCTGTTTCTGCCCGCCTGAGACATTGACGCCTCCCTGTCCCATATCCGTGTCATATCCATGGGTAAAGGATGTGACAAATCCATCGGCCTGGGCGCTTTGGGCCATGGCCCTGATCTCCTCCCTGGTGGCGTCCTCACTGCCCCAGCGCAGATTCTCCTCAATGGTGCCGGAGAACAGGACATTCTTCTGAAGGACCATGCCCACGCCCTCCCTGAGGTTCCGCAGGGAATACTCCCTTACATCCACGCCGTCCACCAGCACTTGTCCCCTGGTGGCGTCATAGAGGCGGGGTATCATCTGGACCAGGGTGGTCTTTCCGCTGCCCGTGGACCCGATGATCCCAAGGGTCTGACCCGGTTCAACGGTAAAGCTTACATCCTCCAGCACCAGCTCCTTCTCATTGTCCGAATAGCTGAAGTCCACATGTCTGAATTCCACCCGTCCCTCTGCGACCACCAGGTCCTTTCTGGAAGCCTGCTCATCTGTCAGGTCGATCCTGGTGTCCATCACCTCGCTTACACGCTTAACCGATGCCATGGCCCTGGAACTCTGTAAAAAGACCATGGACAGCATCATGAGGGACATGAGGATCTGCACAATATACGTGGTAAAGGCAGTCAGGTCCCCCACCGGCATGTCTCCCGCAATGATGATATTGCCCCCGTACCACACCACTGCCAGGGTTGTGATGTTCATGGCCAGCATCATCACGGGCATGGTGGCGATCACGATCTTCATGGCGCTTAAGCTGCTCTCCTTCAGGTCCTGGTTCATTTCCTTAAATTTGTTATATTCAAAATCCTCCCGCACAAAGGATTTGATCACGCGCACATTGGTCAGGGCTTCCTGGATGCCGGAATTTAACCGGTCCAGTTTCTTCTGCATAACGGTGAACCTTGGAAATGCAGTCCTGAGGATCAGCGCTATGGTCAGTGTAAGGAGGGGGATCACCACCAGGATGACCACGGCCAGCCTTGCATTCATGATAAACGCCATAATCAGGGCGCCCACAAACATTCCGGGGGCCCTGAGCATGAGACGCAGGCCCATCATGACCACGTTCTGTATCTGCTGTATGTCATTGGTCAGCCTGGTGACAAGGGAACCTGTGGAATAGCTGTCTATGTTCTTAAAGGAAAATTCCTGTACCTTTGCAAACAGGTCATCTCTCAGGTCACTTGTAAAGCAGATGGATGCCTTGGCTGAAAAGTAAGCCCCTCCGATCCCTCCCGCGGCCATCACAAAGGTGGTGAGTACCATCACGGCCCCCATGGACAGGATATACGGGAGATTCCTGTCAGCCACGCCGTGGTTGATGATCATTGACATGAGTTTTGGCAGCATGATCTCGCCAAATACTTCTGTCAGCATCAGAAGAGGCCCTATGATAAAAGCGCTGAGATAGGGCCGCATATATTTTTTATACCGCTTCACTTAATTGTCCTCTCTTTCATCTGGTATATGCTGTAAATTCTCATAGATCCGGTCCAGCAGTTCCCCCAGCACCTTCCTGTCATTCTCGGAAAATCCCTCAAACATGGAAAGTTCCATGCGCCGGAAAATGGAAACGCTGTCCTCCACCACCCGTTTTCCCTTTTCAGTGATGCATATCTGGTTACACCGGTTGTCATTCTGGTCCACCAGGCGGCTGATATAGCCTCCTCTTTCCAGCTTCTTAAGGGAAACCGCTATGGTGGCGCCGGATACTCCGTACATTCCGGCCAGCTCCTTCTGGGATACATTGGGATTCCTCGACACGTACATCAGTATCTGATGCTGGCTGCGGTAGACACCGGTTCCCTCCAGCTGGTGTTCCACCATGCTCCGGTGCAGCCTGGTCACCCGTATATACTTTTCAATGAGCCGGTGCTCCGGTGAATCAAAGGGCTCCCTGTATGTTGGTCTTTCCATCTTCCTTCCTCCTCCGTCAGGTGGTTACCTGGCCGATCATCCTCCGATTTGCTATTAGCCGGTTTATCATTAACCGGTTTACTATTAGCTGGTTTACTATTAGCTGGTTTATCATTAGTTAGCTAATTATTTGCATAGTATAACTCTGCGGAGAATAAAAATCAAGGGCCTTTTTCGCAAAAATCCCGGCGCCTTGAAGCAGACGCCGGGATCCCTATGGTTTTACCGTATAAAATTCGTTCTCTTTTTCTCAGTCTCCGGCTGGGGACATGATATCCCCGCCTTTTTACCTGCCTCTATGGACTGGAGCAGCCAGGCCATGTTACGGCCCAGGACACGCATGATCTGCATCCCCTCCTCGTCCTTTTTCACATCCTCCGGGCAGCTTCCGTGCACCATGTTCCAATACTGGGAGGATACCACCGGCATCTGGGAGATCATGAAATATTTATTCAGCTGGTCCAGGGTGGCCGTGGTGCCTGCCCGGCGGGCGGAGGCAACCGCTGCCCCGGGCTTATGCACAGCGTAAGCGCTGCCTGAATAAAAGAACCTGTCTAAGAATGAAGTGATGGCACCGCCCGCGGATGCGTAATGGACCGGCGAGCCCACCACCAGGCCATCGGATCCCTTCAGCTTCTCCACCGCCTCATTGACCTTGTCGTTGTTGTAAATGCATCTGCCCAGCTTAACGCAGGCCCCGCATCCCATGCAGCCGCGTACATCATCCCCGCCCACGTGCAGGATCTCCGTCTCAATCCCGGCTTTGTTCAGCTCTTTGGCCACTTCCGTCAATGCAGTGTAGGTACATCCCTTTTCATGAGGGCTTCCGTTTAACATTAATACTTTCATTCTTCTACCTCCTGGGTCACTATGTTCAGAATATCTTCCCTTGTCAGGCTTCCAAAACTCACCGTTCCCTCTGTGACGATCTGATCAGCCAGGTACTGTTTGGATTCCTGAAGTTTTAAGATGTTCTCTTCTATGGTATTTCTGGTAATCAGTTTATAGACCGTAACCTGTTTTTCCTGGCCGATCCTGTGGGTCCTGTCCGTGGCCTGGTTCTGGGCCGCCACATTCCACCATGGGTCATAGTGGATCACAATGTCGGCCGCTGTCAGGTTAAGCCCCGTGCCGCCAGCCTTCAGGCTGATCAGGAACACGGGCACATCATCCCGCTGGAACTCTCCTACCATGCGGATGCGGTCCTCCTTGGAAGTGGAGCCGGTCAGTTTATGGCACTTGATGTCTTCTTTTAAAAGCCGTGCCTCGACCAGTTCCAGCATGGAGGTGAACTGTGAGAACAAAAGGATCTTATGCTCCCCGGAAACACCTCTGCGTATGAGATCCATACATGTCTCAAGCTTGGCCGATCCGTTTCTGTAGTTCTCATAACACAGCCTGGGATCGCAGCAGATCTGACGCAGGCGCATGAGTTCGGCCAGTATCTGGAGTTTGCCCTCCCCGGCCTGGGCAAATCCCCCTGACTCCAGTTTTTCCTTCAGCTGCACCGCATTGGCAGTGTACAGCTTTTTCTGCTCGTCCTCAAAGTTTGAGTACACTACCTGCTCCAGCTTTTCCGGCAGTTCCTTAAGCACATCCCGCTTTACCCTTCTTAACACGAACGGGCCGATGATGCGTCTGAGCCGCAGCAGGGCATCCTCATCCCCCTCCTTTACAATAGGGGTTTCATACTCTTTCTTAAAATACTGGCTTCCAAAAAGGAATCCCGGCATCAGGTAGTCAAAAATGCTCCAGAGTTCGCTGAGACGGTTCTCCACCGGAGTCCCTGTCAGCGCAAAGCGGGTCTTTACATCAATGGACTTTACCGCCTTGGCACTTTGGGTGGCGGCGTTCTTTATATACTGCGCTTCATCTATGACCTGGTACCTGAACCGTATCTCCTGATAACAGGCCATATCCCGCTTTAAAAGATCGTAGGAAGTGACAAGGACATTGAAGCGGTCCCGGGACCGGATGACCGCCTTAAGCTTCTCCTCCCTTTCAGGCCCGTTTCCCACAATGGAAAGGACCTTAAGCTCCGGCGCGAATTTGCCGATCTCATGCTCCCAGTTATAGACCAGGGAAGCCGGGCACACGATCAGGGAGGGCTGCTGCTCTCCCCCTTCGTATGCGTCCTCCAAAAGGGTGATGATCTGAAGGGTTTTGCCCAGGCCCATGTCATCCGCCAGGATCCCGCCAAAGCCATAGCTGTCCAATGTCTTAAGCCAGCAATATCCAACCCGCTGATACTCCCTAAGGACCCCGCGCTGGGCTTTGGGCACCGGGTAGTCGCTGTCCTCCACGGACTTGATCCCCCTGACCATGGCTTTTAACAGCTGGTCACGGTAATAGGCAACCCCGGGACTTTCCTTTAACAGATGGTCCAGGTACAGGGCCCTGTATGCGGGCAGCCTGAAGGTTCCCTTATGCAGCTCCTTTTTGCTGAGCCCCAGGTCCGCTGCCATCTGGCTGACTGTAAAAAGACCGCCGTCCCCCAGCCTCAGGAACTGGCCGCTTTTAAGCCTGTAGTATTTCTTCTTCTGGCTGTAGGCCGCCAGGATCCTGGACAATTCCTCGCCCTTTAGGTCTCCCATGTCCACGGACAGCTCCAGCCACCCGGAGGACACGCCCACGCCCACACTCACCTTGGGGGAAGGAAGTATCTTCCACTCCCTCAGGCTTTCGGAGATGTAAACCTCCCCCATCAGGCGGAACTCTTCCATACCTGATTCCAGAAGCCGGTAAACCGCATCCTCGTCATCCCTGATCACCAGCTTCATGCCTTCCGGATCCTTATATTTAAAATACTTCTGGATCAGACGGCTGACCCTGCACTCTCCGGGCACGTCCCTGCATATGGTCTTGGGCAGGTTCTCGTCCTCCAGAGGATGGAAGGTATACTCCCCATAAGACAGGCTGGGTTCCAGGAGAAGTTCACCATGTTCCCCGGTGTCAAAACGGAAGGCGGCCCTCAGCGGTTCAGGCTCATAGTCGTTAAAATCCACATCCTCCAGCAGAAGACGGCTGTAAGGGCTTATATTCCTGATCACCCGTTCATAGAAAAGAGGGATATCCTTGTTCCCGATGAGAACGCTCCTCTCCCCTTCCTTCTCAATCTGTTCCAAAAACGGTTCCATGCTGGTGGTAAACGCCTCGCTGCAGCAGTATACCCCATGCCCTGACACCACATAAAGATGACGCTCGCCTTTCAGACATGCGATCATACGGCATGGCCTTTGGTCCCTTCCGTCCGCCACTCCCTGAAACTCCACCTTCAGGCCGTCCCTCCCGTATTTTGATACTTTAAGGGCCATGACCGGGTCCGCGTCCAGCACATCCATCTTCACCTTGATCCCGCCCGGGATCTGTACTTCCAGTTCCTGCCCCATGACCATGGAAAAAAAGCGGTCCCTGTTCATACGGCTCAGGCCGATATCACGGACCGCCTTCTGGTTCTCCGTCACTCCCAGGAGAAGGGACAAAAGGCTTTGGCTCTCCTTTTCAAAGGCGGATTTCTGGTGGTGGAATCCCAAATCCTTTCCATACTCCACGTACGTGCCGTTCTCCACCGCTTCCCTGAAAGCGCTTAAATCCCGAAGGGCATAAAACCGGGTGATGCCGGCCTTAAATTCCAGACGGATATCCCTTGCGCTTATCACAAGAACGGGTACCAGCCTTACGCGGCCCACCTCATCCTCTGCCAGGATCTGCGCCACTTCCCGGTTGGTGTACTCACGGATCATGGTATGCGCCTGGTTGGAGGTGTGGACAGGAGGCTTTGACCCCTCCTCCTTCTGCTGCCTATAATATGCAAAAAGGGCCTCCCCATGGGCACACATGCCCTTATAAGAATTGCCCTTTGCACAGGAGCAAGAGTAATCCTTCACACGGCCACTCCCCAGATATAAAGTTACATTATATGTCTTGCCCTGGTCTTCCACCAGGCCTTTTACACCAGCCTCTCCTTTCCAGAAGCTGCTGGCGTTCATCCTGATAATCTTCATTGGACTGATGCTCCCTTTCGGCGGTCATCTACATGCGGTCCGGCGCCTCAATTCCCAGCAGTCCGATGCAGGTTTCCAGTACCCGTTTGGTGAGGGTGATCAGGCCGATATAGCTGTCCTTCCTGGCCTCATCCTCCTCTGACAGGATCTTGGTATCGTGATAAAAGCTGTTAAACGCATTTGCCAGCTCGTAGATGTACTGACAGATTTTGTGGGGCGCTGTCTCTGCAAAGCTGTTTTCCAGCACCTCGTTGTATTTGGACAGCATAAGCATCAGAGCCTTTTCCGACTCTCCGCACGGAGGAAGAATATGCTTTTCCAGCGCTTGCTCACTGACTGAGCCGCCATTGTCCCTGTACTTGGAAAGAATGGACTTGATACGTACAATGGTGTACAGAATATAAGGTCCTGTATTCCCCTCAAAGGAAGTAAACCGCTCCGTATCAAACACATAATCCTTGCCCGCCTGGTTGGACAGATCCCCATACTTTAAGGCAGCCAGACCCACGATCTTAGAGGTCGTCCTGGCTTCCTCCCGGGACACGGTCCTGTTCTCCATGATCCTGGCATACACAGCGTCATCGATCTCATCGATCAGCTTCTCCAGGCGCATGACTCCGCCTTCCCGTGTCTTAAACGGCTTTCCATCCTTGCCGTTCATGGTGCCAAATCCAAGGAATATCATGGGCGTATCCTGAGCCACGATCCCGGCTTTCTTTGCCACCCTGAATACCTGCTCAAAGTGCATGCCCTGACGCTTATCCACCACATAGATATACCGGTCCGGATGGAAATCCTGCTCCCGTTCCACAATGGTAGCCAGGTCTGAGGTGGCGTACAGGGATGCTCCGTCCGACTTGCGGATCAGACAGGGGGGGATCTCCTTGGAATCGCTCTCCTCAGCCACATCCACCACCAGGGCCCCCTGGCTCTCATAGGCCAGTCCCTTGTCAATGAGCATTTGGATCATATCCCCGATATAAGGCTCGGCATCACTTTCGCCCTTCCACAGGTCAAACTCCACATTCAGGTTGGAGTAATTCTTTTTAAGGTCCTCCACTGAAACAGCCATGATATGCTGCCAGATAGCCCTATAGGGCGGATATCCCTTCTGAAGCTTTAAGGTCGCCTCATGGGCTCTTTCCTTAAACGCCTCATCCTCCTTGGACTTTGCGCTGGCCGCAGGATAAATCTCTTCCAATTCACTGATGGTAAAGGGAGCCTGGGAGGGGAATTCCCCTGTGTATGTCTGGTCAAAATACACCAGCTCCGGTTTTCTGTCCCTCAATTCCTCAATGATCAGCCCCATCTGCAGCCCCCAGTCTCCCAGATGCACATCACCGATCATCTTATGGCCCAGGAACCGTCCCATGCGCTTGATGCTCTCACCGATAATGGCAGCCCTCAGATGGCCCACATGAAGCGGCTTTGCCACATTGGCCCCTCCGTAATCCACCATTACGGTCTCAGGGCGTTCCGGCGCTTCCAGCCCCAGTTTATCACCGGCAGCCATTCCATTCACATAGCCGGACAGGAACTGCTCCGACAGCTTCAGATTGATAAAGCCGGGCATAACAGCCACCGCCTCCTTGAATACAGGATGGCCGCCCTCTCCGGTCAGCTTTTCCACCACAGCCGAAGCTATGTCGATGGGTTTCTTCTTATATGCCTTGGCAGCTGCCATGGCTCCGTTACACTGGTACTCGCACAGGTCCGGGCGGTTGGATAATACGACCTTGGCGAATTTCTCCTCATACCCGCAGGCTGCAAATGCCTGCTTCAGCTCCTGCTCCATCATATCCAGAATTTTCTTCACAGTATGCGTTCTCCTTTGCTATAACAATTCCTTCCGGGAAAGCTAAAAGTGCCCCGGCTGACGCCGGAGCAATTCATAAGCTCTTTTTTACAGATCATTATACACGTGAAAGATACTCGCCGGTCCTTGTATCAATCTTAATCTTGTCGCCGATCTCCACAAATAAAGGTACATATACGGTAGCACCGGTTTCTACGGTTGCAGGCTTGTTGGCTCCCTGAGCCGTGTCACCCTTAAAGCCCGGCTCTGTCTCAGTGATCTCCAGCTCTACAAACAGGGGAGGCTCCACAGAGAACACATTGCCGTTGTAAGAACAAACCTTACATACTTCGTTCTCCTTAACAAACTTCAGGGCATCGCCGATAATATCATGATTCAGGGCAACCTGATCATATGTTTCCTGGTTCATGAAGTTAAACAGGTCGCCGTCAGCGTAAAGGTACTGCATATCTACTCTGTCAATCCTGGCCTGTGGGAATTTTTCAGTCGGACGGAAAGTGCGCTCTACAACGCCTCCGTTAATTACGTTTCTAAGTTTGGTACGCACGAAGGCAGCGCCCTTGCCAGGCTTAACATGCTGGAATTCCATGATCTGAACAACCTGTCCATCAATTTCCAGTGTAACGCCATTTCTAAAATCACCTGCTGATATCATAAAGATATTCCTCCTTGAGTTCGTTCACGGCGCCGCGAAAGCGCCAGGTAAGACTTTAATCTTTTATATTCTATACTATGTAGACAGCATTTTCAAGGTTTTTTTTCCCGGCAGTGCAAATTTCTCCAAAATACAGTTAAATTCCGGCCCTGCAATGTATCTCTTCCACAATTTCCTCCACGCTGCGTCCGTTTACATCCACGATCACATGGGATGCTTCCAGATAGACCGGGCGGCGCATTGCCAGCAGGCCGCGGATCCTTGATTCCACATCCCCGCCCTGAAGCATGGGCCTGTCGGATACATCCCTTCCAATCCTGTCCATCACAGTCTCTGGAGAAACATCCAGATACACCACGCAGCCCAGTTTTTTAAGAAGGATCCTGTTCTCCTCCCGCAAAGGAAGCCCGCCTCCCACAGAGATGATGGAGTGGTCCGTATGGGCCAGCAATTCCTCCAGCACGCCTGTCTCAAGCCTGCGGAAAGCCTCCTCCCCCTGGGTGGCAAAGATCTTGGAAATGGCCATACCGGCCGCTGCCTCGATCCTCTGGTCCGTATCAATGATAGGAAGGCCGTACTCCCTGGCATAGCAGTCGCCCACACTGGTCTTTCCGGCTCCCATAAACCCAATCAGGATCAGGTTATGCTTTGCCTGTGACATGGACAGATGGTCCTGGATCAGCTGCCTTGCCATGGAGATAGTCTCCTCATCCACCCTGACCTGGGGATTCCAAAGTTCATAGGCAATAATACCCTGGTACAGCAGCATGTCCAATCCGTTGACAGCCTTTCCGCCTGCCCCCTCCACCAGTTCCATAAACCTGGTCCTGGCCGGTGTGTACACGATATCCACGCCTGTATGGATCAGCTCATAAAAGTACCTGTCCTCTACGATCACATCCTCCACATGGGGGTGCATACCCACGCTGGTGGACTGGATCGCCAGATATCTGCCCTTTTCCTGGGGAATGGATTCATAACCATCCAGGGGCAGAGCGGACGCAAGGTTCCGTCCCACAAGCCGGTTGATGTACTCAGCCAGCTCCTGGGCCCTGTCCAGATTGCGGTTCATGATGTAAATGGATGCTGCTCCCTCTTTGGCCAGCACATAGGCGGCAGCCTTGGCCGCGCCTCCTGCGCCTATCAGGATACACCTCTCCCCGCCCACATGGATCCCGGCCCCCAAAAGGGCACGAGTCAGGCCGGCGGCATCCGTATTATATCCCTTATAGCCATGTTCCGTCCGCACCAGTGTGTTGACCGCACCAATGGCTTTGGCGTCCCCATCTATGTCTGTCAGGAATTCCATGACCCTTTGTTTATGGGGCACGGTCACGTTCATTCCCAGGATATTCAGGGCAAAGGCACCTTTTACCGCGTCCCCCACCTGCTCATTTTCCACTTTAAAGGGCACATAGGCCAGGTTCACCCCTGTCCGCCGGGCATAAAAGTTATGCATCAGCGGTGACATGGAATGCTCCACCGGGTTGGCTATGAGTCCGCACACTCTTGTCTTTCCGTCCATTTTGCTGTCTCGCTCCCTAATCCTTCTTCTCATGCCTTCCTGCGGCATTGTCTTTTATAAAAATACAGTACCGGTTTTTCCAGATACCGCTTCAGGACGATCTGTATCTCCTCCTTCGGATTCATGGGTTTTACCAAAATACTGTAGATACCGGCCCTGTTGGCGCCGTATACATCTGTAAAAAGCTGGTCCCCCACAAAGATAGTCGTCTCCCGATCCGTGCCCATCCGCTCCATGGCCCGCTCATAGCCGTCCCGCTTTGGTTTCCCTGCCTTGTGTATATAAGCTGATCCCACCTTGTCCGCAAAGTGTTTGACCCTGGGTTCCTTATTATTGGACAGCAGGCATGTGTTCATGCCGATCTGATGAAGGTGTTCAAACAACTCCACGGCCTGGTCATCCGCCGGTGCATCATGGTTTGCCAGGGTGTTGTCGATATCAAATATGGCGCCCCGGATCCCATTGGCGTGATAGTGGTCATAGGGAATCACATAGGCCGATACCTCGTACCGCCTGGGGTAAAACATTTCCAGCATAATTTACATTGATCCTTTCTTTCATCCGCTTATTTCTTAAGCAGCTTTCCAATCTCATCAATAAACGTGTTCACATCCTTAAACTCCCTGTACACGGAAGCAAACCTCACATAGGCCACCTCATCCAGCATCTTCAGCTTCTCCATCACCAGTTCACCGATGACAGAGGTGGGGACCTCCTTTTCCTCCATGTTAAAAATCTGGTTCTCGATCTCATCGATCACAGTGTTGATCTGCTGTGTTGATACAGGGCGCTTATGGCAGGAATGGATGATTCCGGCCTCAATCTTGGAGCGGTCATATGTCTCCCTGGAATCGTCCTTCTTGATCACCATAAGCGGCATGGTCTCCAGCTTCTCATAGGTTGTGAACCGCTTTCCGCAGCTCTCACACTGTCGGCGCCTGCGGATGGAACTGTTGTCATCCGCAGGCCTGGAATCAATGACCTTTGTATCCTGTTCATTGCAATATGGGCATTTCATCTTTTTATACGTCCTTTCCTTCATTCACGGCTTAAGTGCTTCATATATTTTAACCGAATAAGGTTTGAATCGCAAGGACTTTGTATTTATTTTCGCAAGTGTCTGGACGAATCCCATGTCCCGCCTTATAATAAGACCCATAAATAAACCAAATGTACAGAAAGGCTGATTCCACATGAATACTCTCAAGGTTAAAAATATTGTTTTCGGGGAAGGGATCCCAAAAATATGCGCTCCCCTGGTCGCCACCGGCTATGAGGTCCTTATTAAGGAAGCCGCGCGCTTTCCTTCTCTTCCCATTGATGTGGCAGAGTGGAGGGCTGACTGGTATGAGGGGATCCTAAGCCCCGACACCTCCCTGGAGCCCCTTCCCGGCCTCACAGATGCCCTTAAGGGCATTCCCCTTCTCTTTACCTTCCGCACCCATAAGGAGGGAGGTAATCTGCCCGCCTCCGCGGACGCCTACTGCGAGCTGCTGCGCCGGGCCATTGGTTCGGGGTTCATCGACATAGTGGATGTGGAGCTGTTTACAGGAGATGGGATCGTCCGGGAATTGACGGATCTGGCCCACCGAAACGGGATCAGGGTCATCCTGTCCAGCCATGACTTCAGCGCCACACCGGATAAAGAGGAGATCTTAAACCGCCTGAAACACATGGAAGCCCTTGGCGCGGACATTGCAAAGATCGCAGTCATGCCAAACTCCCCGGCGGATGTGCTCACGCTTTTATCAGCCACGGAACAAGCTTTTCGCACCCTCTCCTGCCCTGTTATCTCCATGTCCATGAAGGGCACCGGGCTGGTCAGCCGGTTAAGCGGGGAAATATTCGGATCCTGTCTGACCTTTGGCTCCGTGGGGGACGCCTCCGCTCCGGGACAGATTGATGTGACGGAGTTAAAGATGATTCTGGAGACCATGCACAGAGGGCTCACGGGCTGAGCAGTTGCGAATCCTCTACCCGGATGGTTTTGATGTCAGCGCCGCGATGGATCACGGATTAGCCGGGGGGGATTTCACATTTTTTTCACAAACAGCACATAGAATCATCACATTTTTCCTGTATTGTAAAAAATGTAAAAAAGCTAATGCTTTTCATACAACTTTTTCTCACAAACCGGCCGGCAGGGTATACCCTGCCGGCCACTCCTCCGTTTGGATTATAATTTTTTGTCAGACGCAAAGCCGTGTGTCCTGATCAGCATTTTATGTTCTCCGTCACTTCTTTTTCTTTTATATCCACCAGAATAATGTCATTGCCCACCTGGCAGATGTCACAGAAGGGAATGATATACTCCTTTTCCCTTCCAAGAAAACCGCAGATACAGCCCGGGCCGGGCACGATCAGAGCCAGCAGGCACCCTGTCTCCATATCAAAATCCACATCCCCCACAAACCCCAGGCGTTTGCAGGTCTTTACATTGATTACTTCCTTTTGCTTTAAATCATAGATCCGCGTAGTCGTAACCTCCGGCTGCTTCTTACTACTTATATATGCAGCCCTGAACCCATTTAGACTTTGTCACTGCCTTTCCCTATCCGGAAATTTAAATTGGACAGGGAAAAACAGCACTCCAAAAACTACGGTAACAACTCCGGGACCAGGCCGATCACCTGCATTGCAATGACAAGAATAAGCATGATGATATTTATAACAACGCCCACAATAGAAAGGATCAGTCCAGCCTTTGCCTGTGCGCTCAGCCCATTCTCCCCCTTTGACATAATGGCAAATATGATTCCGAGAATTCCAAACACTATGGCAATCCAGTTGCAGCAGCATGTGACCAGGGCCAGGATTCCCATGACCAGTGAAGTGATGGCCATGCCGTTCTTATCCTCAGCGGGTTTCCGGTACTGGGTCTGATATTGGGTCTGATATTGGGTCTGGTACTGATTCTGCCCATCCCCCTGATACCCCTGCTGATATCCTGGTCCCTTCTGATATCCTGGTCCCTGCTGACATACCGGCCCCCGCTGATCCGGAACCTGCAGCTGACCTGGATCCTGCACCTGGCCTGGGTCCTGGTGCCGCCCCGCGCCCTGATGCACCGGCTCCTGCTGTCCTGAATAGGATGGAGGCGCTGTCTTATAGACCGGTTCTCCCTGATTCGGTCCGGTCCCGTTCTGGCTGATGGGGTTCTGGCTGTTGGGATTCTGGCTGATGGGGTTTGGGCCGCTTATATTCCGGCTGCTCCCCTTCTGGGTTCCCATATTATGGGTTCCCTGGTCCAGGGCACCCGGCTGGCAGCGCCCTTCTTGGCGGCTGCCGGAATCAGTCCCGTAGGAATCGGCATCCCCTCCATGGTTCCACGCGTCATGCTGGTCCGCTGCCCCTGGCTGGATCCATGTATCTGTTACTGAAGATGAGGCGGGTGCCTGGCTCCAGGAACTGTCCTGGGGTTCTGCCGGGCATTCCGGCTGCCTGGACGCTCCAACCGGTTCCTCTGAGTTGTTCCCGTTATCTGTTCTATTCAAGCCGGGGCCGCCTTCCCCTGCATAATTGGCATGATCATGTTCGTTGTCCATGTATTGTCCCCTTTCTCTGGCATGTGTCCTTTGGTCAAAGCATACGTGAAAAGTATACCATAACTTACAAAAAAATACAATCCGCCGGAAACCTGCCCCGGCGGACTGCGTCTTGTAATTGTCTTCTCTTTTATCTGTTCCTTTAGAACAGGGGAACTACGGCACCCTCATATTTTTCTTCCATAAATTGCTTTACCTCCGGGCTGGTCAGTGCCTCTACCAGCGCCTTGGTAGCGTCTGTAGTCTCATCGCCTTCCCTTACAGCCACAATGTTTCCATAGGTGGTTGCTGCCAGGGATTCGGAGTCCTCTGCCGCAAGGGCATCGCTCACCTTAAGTCCTGCCTCAATGGCATAGTTTCCGTTGATGACCGCAATGTCGCAGTCAGGAAGGGAACGTGGAAGCTGTGCGGCTTCCAGCTCTACGATATCCAGATTCTTGGGATTCTCAACAATGTCGTTTCTGGTGGCTTCCAGACCCACGCCTTCTTTTAACTTGATCAGTCCCTGTGCTTCCAGAAGCAGCAAAGCCCTTGCCTCATTGCTCACATCATTGGGAACCAGAACGGTTGCTTTATCCTTTAACTCATCCAGGGAGCTCGTCTTTCCTGCATAGATCCCAAAAGGCTCATAGTGGATGGCTCCTGCACTTACCAGTTTGGTGCCGTTCTGCTCATTAAAGGAATCCAGATATGGCTTATGCTGGAAATAGTTGGCATCCAGATCTCCTGAATCCAGGGCGTTATTTGGCAGCACATAGTCTGTGTACTCCACAATGTCCAGCTCATAGCCCTTTGATGCCAGGACTTCCTTGGCAGCGTTTAAGATCTCAGCATGGGGAGCCGGGCTTGCGCCTACAATAATCTTCTTCATTTCTCCGGCGGCCGTGGTTTCTGCTGCCTCAGTTTCAGCGGCTGTGGTTTCTGCCTCAGCACCTGCCGCAGTGGTATCCTCTGCCGTGGTTGGGGCTGCTGTGGTATCTGCGGTTGTCTCCTTCCCGCTGCCAGAGCAGGCTGTCAGTGCTCCTGCGGCCAGCGCTGCGGCCAGAATAGCTGCTCCTAATACTCTCTTCTTCATAATGTTTTCCTCCTCGTTTCAGGGTTTACCCCTTATTTTTTACCCATGACGGGCTGTTTTATCATCAGCCGGAGCCCTCCTTTTTTTGCGATATCCTTATCACATCAGGAAAGCCCCGGGAGATTTATCGTTTCTGTCTTATCTGTTCCGCTTTACCGGTACTGCCTCATTGGCTCCGTCTTACCGGTTCCGTCTTACCGGTTCCGCCGGTTGCCGTCCTGATCAAACAGGCTCTCGATCAGCGGACCCTCTTATCGCCCCTTCTGGACATTCTCATGAACACTTCCTGGATCAGCTGTACAATAATGATCAGAAGCACTACGGTAACCATCATCATATCTGTCTGATAGCGGTGGTAACCGTAACGGATCGCAATGTCACCCAAACCGCCTCCGCCTGTAAAACCGGCCATGGCGGAATAGCCCAGGATCGTTGTGACGGAAATGGCTGCCCCTACCAGCAGGGAGGGCTTTGCCTCAGGCAGCAGCACCTTCACGATGATCTGCCAGGTGGAAGCCCCCATGGATTTGGCCGCCTCTATAACTCCGGCATCCACTTCCTTTAAGGAGGATTCCACCATACGGCCGATGTAAGGGGCCGCGGCAATGACAAGAGGCACCACCGTGGCGTTGCAGCCAATGATCTTGCCCACAATCATTCTCGTAATAGGGATCACCATGATCAGCAGGATAATGAAGGGAATGGATCTGAGTACATTGATCACCAGTCCCAGGACTTTATTAAACAGGGGAACCGGACTGATGCCGTCCTTGTCCGTAACCACCAGGGCAATTCCCAGCGGAATGCCGATCACATAAGAAAGAGCGGAGGACAGGAACACCATATAAAGTGTTTCCCCGATCCCTTTTATAAGCATCTGCATGGTTGTTGAATCAAACTGCATCTCACCGCACCTCCTCAAACGCCACATTGGCTGTCTTTAAATAATTGCATATCCTGCCCGCATCCGTATCGTCCTCGGGCAGCTGGATGATCATCTGTCCCATGGCCTTGCCCTCGATATCCCTTGTGTCCGCGTGCATGATATTCACCGGCACCTTACAGGCCAGCACCATGTTCGCGATCACAGGCTCCGAGGACTCCCTTCCGTCAAATATGATACGGATCTGCCTGGAGGTTCCAAAGCTGGTCCTCTGGGCTGTCACATCCCCCAGGATCAGCTGACGGCCGATATCAGATTTGGGACCTGAAAAAATTTCAGACACCTTTCCCACCTCTGCAATATGGCTGTGATCAATAATAGCCACCCTGTCACAGATCGCTTCGATAACAGCCATCTCATGGGTGATCACAATGACGGTGATCCCCATCTCCTTGTTTATCTTCTTCAGAAGTTCCAGTATGGACTTGGTGGTATTGGGGTCCAGGGCGCTGGTGGCCTCATCACAGAGAAGTACCTTTGGATTGGTGGCCATGGCCCTTGCAATAGCCACCCTCTGCTTCTGCCCGCCGGACAGCTGGGCCGGATACGCCTTCATCCTGTCCTCAAGGCCCACCAGGCGCAGCAGTTCCTCCGCCCGTTTTTTCGCCTCACCTTTGGCTGTCCCGGCAATTTCCAGGGGGAAGCACACATTCTGGAGCACATTCCTCTGCGCCAGGAGGTTAAACTGCTGGAATATCATTCCCATGGACCGCCTGGCCAGCCGCTTCTCCCTGTCCTTCATGGCCGACAGGTTCTTTCCCTCAAAGATCACCTTGCCTGAAGTGGGCACCTCAAGATAATTAATGCAGCGCACCAGGGTGCTTTTGCCTGCCCCTGACAATCCGATAATACCAAAAACCTCTCCGCTGCGGATCTCCAGATTAATATCCTCCAGCGCTGTCACCGGGCCGCCGGACGTCTGAAACTGTTTTCCCAGTCCCTCCAGACGTATGATGGCATTTTCTTTGTTATCTTCCATGGCTTTTGTTCCTTTCTTCTGTTATTCCAGTATTTAATCCGCCTTGGCAAGTTGGGTCGGGCGCCGGGCGATCCCCATGATATGATTTTGCCGGAGCCCCTGAATAAAACAAAGAATCCTGCCCGCGGGATTCTCCGCCTGCGGCGGGTCGCTTCAGCAACATCTTCCCTTCCGCCGCAGCGCAATCCCCGCGGAGCGTTATTTGTATCATAGGGATTTTCAGAGGAATTTTCTATGATATAAAAAGGGCCGCACGTCCTGCAAGGACTTGCGGCCTGAAAGATTCTCTCCCAAAGCAACTCAATCTAAATTCATCACAATCCATACAGTTGGTACTTACATTCAGTTTTTTGCCCATGCGGATACACAGCACATCATCATGTACATGCCGTTCATCATATCCATATTCATCTGCATGGCTTTGAACTGATTCATAAGATCCTCCTGTATTTATTCTCTATAGATCAACTAGGAATTGTCTTAGTTAAGAAGATACATCACCCAATGGTATTTGTCAAGACTTTTTTGCAGTCTGATCCTGCTCTGATCCTGCTCTGATCTAATCCTGATCCAGTATAAATGCCTGTGCCATGCCCTGAAGTTCCTGAGCCTTGTCCTGATCCAGATCGGCCAGATATGGATTTCCCACAGGCGTCTCCTGGAATAACAAAGCATAGGCCGTACATGCTGCCAGATACGTCCCCTCCACGGAAGGATGCTGACCATCCTCCCCCCAGAGCTGCAGTTCCTCATCCTGCTCCAAGGCTTTGGCAAATACTTCCCCTCCGGGGATCAGCAGCGCGTCCAGCTCCTCTGCAATGGTCCTGTATCCGGCTGCCAGCTGTCCCTGCACCATTTCCCTGGAAAAGGCACCTGCGCCTTCCTCCGGTGCCCAGGTCATGAGAAATGCGGTCTGGCCTCCTGCGGCCTTGATCATCTCGTCCAGTTTCCGCGCATAGGGGTACATATCCTTTTTTGCATTGAAAGCAACAGCCGCATTGGTGTTCTCCTGAAGGACCACAAAATCCCATGGTTCACTTTGCAGCGCATCAGTAAGGATCTCGCCCAGTTCATCTTCCGGGTCTGAAAAGCGCTGGAGCGTATAGGACCCCTCCGTCAGGTCATACACATCCACCCCATGCCCCCCGGCCTGCGCCATCTCAAAGAACATACCCGGAAGATCATTGGTATATGTATGGCTGTTTCCCACAAAAAGGATCTTATCCCCGTCCTTGACAACCGGATCAGGAATCTTCCTGTATGTTTCCCCGGACGCTTTAGCGCTGTCGTCTTTCCCCTCATCCTGCTCTGCATCCTGTGCAGATCCTGTTGTGGTTTCCTCCGATGGCTCCTGCTGTTTTGCAGGCTGGGCCGTGGTCCGGTCTCCGCCATCTTTGCTGTCCGCACCGCATCCTGAAGACGCGGCCGCAGCCATGGCAATTGCCAAAACGGCCGCCATAATCCTGATCCTTTTCATACCCTTCCTCCCATGCCAGCTTACTGGCATAACAATCCGGCATAACAATCTGCGGTTAAACCGCTGCATTGTCCGATCCCGGGACCTCTGCCTGCCGATCCCGGGACCTCTGCCTGCCGATCCCGGACCCCTGTCCTGCCGCCTCCGGCAGGACAGGGGTTCCCTATTTTATCATCTGATACCAGGTCAGCGGCACAGCTCCACGATTGCCTGAGCAAATATCTTGGCGCTGACCACCAGCTCATCCACCACCGCGAATTCATCCGCGCCGTGCATCCTGTTATCCGTATCCGGAAGGGCCGCTCCAAAGGCAACGCCGTTCTTCAGGTGATGCACATAGGTACCGCCGCCAGTGGATTCACAGCTTCCCTGAAGTCCTGTGTACTCCTCGTAGCAGGCCAGCAGCGTTTTTACAAAGCGGGAGTTTCCATCCACATGGTGAGGAGGCACCATGGTCTCATTCTCCAGTGTCACGCCCTTGTCTGCCATGTTTTTCTTCACTGTCCTGAGTACATTATCCTCATTGGAGCAGATGGGGCAGCGGCTGTCAAATATGCCTTCCAGACTGTCTGATGAAACAGTCAGCATACTGAACGCAAGGGTAAGGGCTCCGGACAGTTCATCCCCCATGGCGATCCCGGCAGCCTTTCCGCAGGTGTCTCCGTGAGGAAACAGCTCCACAAGCGCTTTGACAGCGTCCATCTGCCCGCATTCTGCCAGGGGCAGACGCGTCAGGTATAACAGAAGTCCGGTGAGGGCATTCTTTCCCTCCTGGGGAGTGGAGGCATGGGCGCCCTCTCCCTGGGCAGTGATACGGAATACAGGGAAGCTGCCTTCAAAGCCAAAGGAAATACCTGTCTCCGCCTTCATCTCCTCCGCCAGTGTCTCCAGGGTTGCCAGATCGATTCCCTCCACCGTTGCCTTGGCCTTGCCCGGCACTACGTTGGCCTTGATGCCGGCCTCCACCTTCACAAGTCTGGGCACTGCCTCGGAAGCCTTAAACTCAGCATGGAAATGTCCCTCCAGGCGCCCTTTTTCAATGTTGATCACAGGAAATTCCGCATCTGGTGAAAATGTCATGGGAGCTTCCTTTTCCTTGTCATAGTAATAGGCTATATCAGAGCTTCCGCACTCCTCATCCGTTCCCAGGATCAGGCGGACGTTCTTATTCAGGGGGATCCCCAGCTCCTTCACCGCCCTCATGGCATAGAGGGCTGCCACTGCCGGGCCCTTATCATCCGCAGTGCCGCGTCCAAACAGCTTTCCGTCCTTAACAACCGGCTCATAGGCCGATGTCTCTGTCCATCCCTCGCCGGCAGGCACTACATCCAGATGGGCCAGGATATCCAGCTGGCTTTCCTTGTCATTGAGATCAGCGGTTCCCACGTAATTATCATAATTGGTAATGGAAAATCCATAGCCCTCAGCCATGGAAAGGGCTGCCTGGAGGGCCTCAAAGGTTCCCTCACCGTAAGGTTTTCCTTCCGTATAAGGCATCTTCTCGCTGTTGATCCTGCAGAGCCTGCAGATATCCTCTATCATATCTTCCCTGTGGCTGTCAATAAATCCTTCAATCTCTTTTCTATAATCCATTTTAAGAACTCCTTTTCTCTAATTCAACATGGATGCCAATGTCTCATTGACCACTTTTCCATCGGCCTTGCCCTTTACCCTTGGCATCAGCACCTTCATGATGGCCCCTTTATCCTTTGCTGTGGGGGATGCCAGCCCCAGTTCCTCCAGAACGGAAGCTATGACTTCTTTGATCTGCTCCACACTCATGTCCTCCGGCGCAAATTCCCTGTACACAGCAAGCCTTGCGGCGGCATCCCGGCGGATATCCTCACGGTCGGCCGGAGCCAGGTCATAGGTCTCCTGGGTCTGCTTGATCTCCTTTTTCACGATCGCGTCTTCCTCCGCCTCGGTCAAAGGCTCCCTCTTATCTATCTGTGCGTTCTTAAGGGCGGATAACAGCATGGAAAGGGAATCCTTCCTTGCCTTGTCCTTTGCCTTCATGGCCTCCACCATGGCTGCCCTTACAACATCAATTTTACTCATGTCATTACCTCCTTACATTTCCCTGTTTCATTATGCCTTGCCAAATTCACTGAGCCTCAGGTTGGGGTTGCGGTCCAGGACCATTCCCACGCTCCAGCTGTTAATGAACAAAAGCAGCGGATTGTCCTTAAGATCCTTGATTCGCTTCATATCGGATGTTCCCTGGATCCGGGCCACATCCACCTCCTCCGGATTCTCCACCCAGCGGATATGCTCAAAGGGAAGTTTCTCCAGAATAACCTCCACATTATACTCATTCTGGAGGCGGTATGTCAGCACTTCAAACTGCAGCACGCCAACCACCCCCACAATGATCTCCTCCATCCCTGAATTAAATTCCTGGAAGATCTGGATAGCGCCCTCCTGGGCGATCTGGTTCACACCCTTAATAAACTGCTTGCGCTTCATGGTATCCACCTGGCGCACCCTGGCAAAGTGCTCGGGCGCAAAGGTGGGGATCCCCTCAAACTCAAACTTTTCATTGGAGACGCACAGCGTATCCCCGATGGAAAAGATACCGGGATCAAACACGCCAATGATATCCCCCGCATACGCCTCCTCCACGATCTTACGGTCCTGGGCCATAAGCTGCTGGGGCTGGGTCAGACGGATCTTCTTCCCCCCCTGCACATGGTTCACCTCCATGCCGGCCTCAAATTTACCGGAACAGATGCGCATGAAAGCAATCCTGTCCCTGTGGGCCTTGTTCATGTTGGCCTGGATCTTAAACACAAAAGCGGAAAAATCCGGGCGGAAGGGGTCGATCTCCCCGTCCAGCGTCTTTCTTGAAAGAGGCGTGGTGGTCATCTTAAGGAAATGCTCCAGGAATGTCTCCACACCGAAATTCGTCAAAGCTGAACCAAAGAACACAGGCGACAGGTTTCCCCGCTGCACCCGGTCCATGTCCAGTTCATCGCTGGCCCCGTCCAAAAGCTCGATATCGTCAGTAAGCTGCTGGTGATAGTCGTGCCCGATGATACTGTCCAGATCAGCCTCATCCAAATCATATTCCTGGCTCTCCACTTCCTTTGCCCCGCCCATGGCAGCGGTAAAGGTGGTTATCTTTTTCGTAAAGCGGTCGTAAACCCCTTTAAAGCTCTTCCCGCATCCTATGGGCCAGTTCACGGGACAGGTGCGGATGCCCAGCACATTTTCAATCTCGTCCATCAGCTCGTAGGGATCCCTGGCCTCACGGTCAAATTTGTTGATAAAGGTAAAGATGGGGATATGGCGCATAACGCATACCTTAAACAGCTTAATGGTCTGTGCCTCCACACCTTTGGAGCCATCGATCACCATGACGGCCGAGTCAGCCGCCATCAGGGTACGGTAGGTATCCTCGGAGAAGTCCTGGTGTCCCGGTGTATCCAGGATATTGATACAGAATCCTTCATAATTAAACTGCATGGCTGACGAAGTAACGGAGATACCTCTCTCCTTCTCAATCTCCATCCAGTCAGACACCGCGTGCTTGGCTGCCTTGCGGCCCTTTACGGTTCCGGCCAGGTTAATGGCGCCCCCGTAAAGCAGGAACTTCTCAGTCAATGTGGTCTTACCTGCATCGGGATGGGATATGATTGCAAATGTCCTCCGCTTTTTAATCTCTTCTGCCAACTGGTCATCTATCTTTGACAAGTTTTTGTCCTCCATTTTTTAGTATTTGTTCCAATGCACTTTTTAAGTCTAATTTTTTATTTTATTATGAATATGACCATAAGTCAAGGCTTATCCTCTCACATCCCATGGCAATACGCTTCAGCCGCAGATCTCACTGAGAAGGGAATCCGCCACTTCCTCCTTGGACATCATGGGAAGCTCCTTTTCCATCTTCTCTGTGATGATCGTGACCAAATTGGTATCCGTGCCGAATCCCGCGCCCTCCACCTTCAGGTTATTGGCAACGATCATGTCAATATGCTTTTTCTTAAGCTTTGCCCTTGAGTTTTCCAGCATATTCTGGGTTTCCATGGAAAATCCGCACAAAAACTGCCCTTCCCTGCGGTGGCTGCCCAGCCAGCCAAGGATATCGTCCGTGCGCTCCAGGGCAATGGAAAGATCGCTGTCCTTTTTCTTTATTTTCTCAGTTCCCACCGAGGCCGGCCTGTAATCAGCCACTGCAGCTGCCTTGATAATAATATCCTGTTCCCGGCTGCGTGAAGTGACCGCCTCAAACATCTGTCTGGCGCTCTCCACTGCCACCACATCTGCAAACAGGGGCGGCGCCATGTCCACGGGACCGCTTACCAGGGTGACCTGGGCGCCGCGGTACGCCGCAACCCGGGCAATGGCATATCCCATCTTGCCGGTGGAATGGTTGGTAATGTAGCGCACCGGATCCATGGCCTCCCTGGTGGGACCGGCTGTCACAAGGATCTTCTTCCCTGCCAGGTCCTTTGGATAGCCTGCCTCCCGCAGGATATATTGGTATAACACCTCCGGCTCCGGCATCTTTCCGGCTCCGATATCCCCGCAGGCCAGATAACCGCAGGCCGGGTCGATAACCTCCATCCCATACCCGCGGCAGATCTCCAGGTTATCCTGGAGAATAGGGTTCTCATACATATTGGTATTCATGGCAGGGGCTATGATCTTTCTGCACCTGCACGCCATGATCGTGGTAGTCAGCATATCGTCCGCAATGCCGTGGGCGATCTTGCCAATGACATTGGCGGAAGCCGGGGCCACCATCACCACGTCCGCCTGTTTTGCCAGGGCCACGTGCTCCACGCTGAACTCAAAGTTGCGGTCAAATGTGTCCACCAGGCATTTGTTCCCTGTGAGACTTTCAAATGTAATGGGGTTGATGAAATTAGTGGCATTCTCTGTCATGAGCACATGCACCTTTGCCCCCTGCTTTACCAGCATGCTTGCCAGGCCGGCAATCTTATAAGCTGCTATACTTCCTGTCACTCCAAGAAGAACGGTCTTTCCTTTTAACATATCATCCTCCATGCGATCCTCTGGTTGTCTTTCCCGTTTTTCTATGTTACAATCCATGATAAAGTATATCACATATTTTTTCCAATGGAAAGGAGTTCCCCCCAATGATTTTAGCCATTGATATGGGCAATACAAACACCGTGATCGGCGGCATAGACGAAGAAAAAACATATTTTATCGAGCGGGTCACCACGGATCAGGGACGGACCGATACAGAATACGCTGTGAGTTTTAAGAACATTTTGGAAATGCACCAGATCGATATTTCCACCATTGAGGGAGCCATTCTCTCCTCCGTGGTCCCTCCCCTTAATTCCACTATTTTAAGCGCTGTGGAAAAAGTGACCGGGATCCTTCCCCTTCTTGTGGGCTCCGGCATGAAGACCGGCATGAATATTATCATGGACAACCCAAAGACAGTGGGAAGCGACCAGATCGTAGATGCCGTGGCCGCCAGCCATGAACATCCCCTGCCTCTTATCGTCATCGATATGGGTACCGCCACCACTCTGTGCACCGTGGACAAGAAGGGAAATTACATCGGAGGAGTCATCCTTCCCGGACTTAAGGTATCCTTAAATTCCCTGAGCAGCAAGACAGCGCAGCTGCCCTATATCAGCCTGGAGGTCCCCGGCCACGTCATTGGCAAGAATACCATTGACTGTATGAGATCCGGGATCGTGTACGGCAATGTGGATATGATCGATGGCATTTTGGACCGCATGGAAGCGGAACTTGGAGAAGAGCCCACAGTGATCGCCACCGGCGGACTGGCCAAATTCATCACCCCGCTCTGCCGCCATAAGATCATTGTGGACGATGCCCTTTTGCTCAAGGGATTATTGATCTTATATCGGAAAAACACATTACAGGAGCGGTGAGACGCAGTCCCCTGTCCCATCTCCCTCTGTATGTAAAAGAGATTTTAGGCGGTTCTCGCCAAATTTAAAACTGCATCCAAAACAGCGCCCGGATCCCCATCCCGGCGCTGTTTTCTCTATCGCTCATATTTCCGTTTTGTATATATTTCTGTTTTGTATATATTTCTGTTTTGTATATATTTCTGTTTTGTTTATATTTCTGTTTCACCCATATTTCTATTTGGCTGACCGAATTTAATGATCCTCTGTCCCGTCAGCCGCCTTTTGCTCCATTTCCCCAAAAGGCAGAAGAAATTGGGGAAGCCCGCTGGAATAGGGAGCAATATCATAGTGCTGGTAGTAAAGCACGATCCCCTGGGGTGTGAGATAGAAGTTCTCCGCCTGGAAGGTGCTTCGCAGCAATTCAGGGTAATTGTCAAAATAGGTGGATGGATCAGCCTTCAGCCGCTGGGCGATCTCGTATTCGATCCAGTTTTGGATCGCTTCCACATATCCGGGATCGTCCATAAAGAAGTCCCCCAGACGCAGCTGCCTGCCTGTTTCAAAATCCCAGGTCTGGGATGTACGCACCGTCATTCCGTGGGCTCCTCCCGTGAATTCATACTGGTCCAAATACAGGCTGACAATACAGTCATGGTTGTAGGTCACCTGATACCCCATGATAAACTCATAGGAAAAAAAGGGATACCCATTGCTTTTGCCGTACTGGTAATCCGTTACCGCCTGGGGATACAGGCTGTCTTGACAGTGCCTCCTTTTCTCCTCCGCCATGGATCGGTAGAATCCGCTGATGGATGCCGCCTCCCGGCTGCAGGTGCTGGTAAACCCGGGATAATAGATCCGGCAGTTTACCACAGGCGTGCCCTGATATTCCATCTGCTCTGTCACTGTGTACTTTGTTATGGTCTGCATGGAAACCTCATATCTTTTTTTACAATATATGAGCCGCCATGTACCCATATTACGCTCTGGCTTTTTTGATCTCCTCCGTTATCACGGGCACTACCTCGAACAGGTTTCCCACAATGCCGTAGTCTGCGATGCCGAATATGGGAGCTTCCGGATCCTTGTTGATGGCGATAATGCAGTCAGCCCCGCTCATGCCCGCCATGTGCTGGATGGCGCCGGAAATGCCGCAGGCAATGTAAATCTTTGGGGCAACGGTCTTGCCGGTCTGTCCCACCTGATGGGAGTGGCTGATCCAGCCCGCATCCACTGCCGCCCTGGAAGCGCCCACGGTTGCGCCCAGCACATCCGCGAGAGTACGCATAAGCTTAAACCCGTCCGGTCCGCCCAGTCCGCGGCCCCCTGATACAATGATCTCAGCTCCTTCCAGGTCCACCACCTCGCTGGCCGCCTCCCGGATGATCTCAAGGACAGTGGTCCGGATCTTTTCTTTGGGGAAAGAATACGCCTCTTTTATGATCCCGGCCCTGGAAATCCCTGCTTCCGGCTTTTTAAAAACCCCGGGGCGGACCGTACCCAGCTGCGGCCGGCAGTCCGGACATAGAATGGTTGCCATCAGGTTTCCTCCAAATGCAGGACGTGTCCAGGCCATATTGCCGGTCTCCGCATCCACATCCAGACTGGTGCAGTCCGCGGTCAGTCCGGTCTTTAAACGGCAGGAAAGCCTGGGGCCCAGGTCACGGCCCGTGGGCGTTGCACCGATGAGCATGGTGGTGGGTCCATATTTCTCTATGAGAAATGTAAGGGCAGCCGTATAAGCGTCCGTGGAGTACTCCTTAAACTCCTCGGAATCCACAACAATGATCTCGTCCGCTCCGTATTCTCCCGCTGCCTGAACCGAAGCCTCTGTCCGGCAGCCGATCACCACGGCCACCAGCTTTCCCTCCTGCTTATCAGCCAGTCTGCGGCCCGGGTTCAGCAGTTCCAGCCCCACTTTTCTCGGAGTCCCGTCTTCCTTTGTCTCAATCAATACCCATAAATCCTTTGTCTTTGCGTCCATCTGCGGTATCCCCTCCTCCTTATATCAGGCAGGCAGCGCTAAGCACCTGAACCAGCTTGGCTGCCGATGCCTGGTCACTGTCCTCCTTAATGATGACTCCGCCTTTTTTGCGTTCCGGGCAGAAGGATTTCTTCACCTTGGTAGGCGAACCCTTAAGCCCTGCCCGTGTAAGGTCAATATCCGGCAGATCCGCGGCAGTGAGAACAGGGATCACTGCGCGGTTGGCCGCCATCTTCCTCTTAATGGAAGGGTAACGCGGGTCAAAACCAGGCTTGGTAAATGTGATCAGACACGGCATGGTAATGCCGATCATCATATTGTAGTCCGGCCCTTCTTTCAAAACCCGGAAGGTGTTTCCCTCCGCCTCCGCCTCCAGAGCATAGGTCACCTGGGGCAGACCAAGATGCTCCGCGATCTCAGGCCCCACCTGGGCCGTATCCCCGTCAATCGCCTGCTTGCCGCAGAAAATAGCGTCAAATTTTCCCTCTGTCTCCTCGATCTTCCTGATGGTGTGTGACAGAATATAGCTGGTAGCCAGTGTATCCGATCCCCCAAAGGCCCGGTCTGAAACCAGATATGCCTTGTCCGCTGCAATGGCGAGGCATTCCTTTAACGCATTCGTTGCCTGATTGGGGCCCATGGACACCACCACTATCTTTGTATCCGGGTTGGCATCCTTGATGCGTGCAGCTGCTTCCAGCGCGTATCCGTCAAACGGATTGACAATGCTGGGAACGCCGTCCCTGATCAATGTATTGGTCACCGGGTCTATTTTTATTTCCGTTGTATCCGGCACCTGTTTGATACATACTAATATATTCATAATTCATCCCTCATCTTTATAACAGATTTACGCCGCCGCACCTTTTTCCCTTAATTCCTGTGCTCTGCGCTCCTCCTCGTCCTCCGCTGCGATCACAGACCTGTTATATGACAGATCATCCTTTCGCTTATCCCTGGAAGCAATAAATATGTAGCATACAATACCTACCGCAAATCCCCAAGCGGCGCCTCTGGCGACCATGACAGCCGCAATGGCTCCTGCAATGGCCAGGTCCGACTTGTCCCGGCACAGCCCGATACCGCTGGCCGTGCAGGTAAATCCCTGGGACACCAGGCAAAGGCTCATACAGATCGGTGCAATGGGGCGCACCAGGCTTACGATCGGTGTAAAGATCATTGTGATAAACGGCATATAGTTTCCCGACATAGCGCCGCCGTGCACACTGTAGAATCCTTTCTCTCCGCGGTCCTCATACCCCTGAAGCATGGAGATGGTGAACGCCGCTCCCAAAGGGGATGCAAGTGGCCCAAAGGGGCAGATCAGGCCCAGAACCAGGTTTCTCAACCCTGCTGTAATGCTTACACGGTTTACATTCAGCTCACAGTATTCATCTTCTCTTGACTTGGTTCCATCCCTGACGATTTCCTTCAGCACCAGGGTGTCGCCAAATGCAACAATATAAATGGCAAATGCCGTGGGAATGGCGGAAATCAATATGGCGGGACTTGGAAATCCTACGGAAAACGGTGACAGTTCTTTAAACATGATTGCAAAATTCGGAATCGTCAAAATAGGAAAGATGGAAAATTCCATGGGGCTCTCACCGGTGAGAGCAGCCAGGATCATTGCCAGGATAACTGCCGGTACAAGTCCAAAGCTTGCCAGCATCTTTGCCACAGGATTCCCCTTTTTAACCCAGCCCTTAAAAACAGGGCTGTACAGCAAAAAGATCATTGCAACCGTGGATACCATGATCGTGATGGGATAGGTTCCCACACGGCCGCCTGACTTGTATTCACCAAAGATCGAAGCAATGGCCGCACCCAGGACAATGCCGCCTTTGATGCTGGGCGGGACAAAGGCAATTACCTTTTTAGCAAGCCCTGTTCCGCCTAAGAACAGAAAGATTGCCGCCAGCATCAGCTGCAGTGCTGCCATGGCTTGGACCTGAAGCTCTGCCGGATATCCCTGGCAAAACGCAATTACAAGGGGCACTGCGGGCATGATCCACCCGCACACCGTGGGATCTCCTGCCAGGGAATTGATAATATAAAGGAATGTGCTGATAAATGCAGCCCCATAGGCAGCTTCCTCACTCACCCCTGTACAAAGCATGATCGTGGATATTGCGCCAAAACACAATACGCCGTTACACATGCCCTGAATTGCCTCAGGAAATGTGGGATTACAATGGATAAACGGAATACGCACCTTAAACATCCCCATTTTTATATACGGCTGCTCCCCGCCATACGGTCTCTTCATAGCCATACCAAAATCCTCCTCACTTTATCACTTAAGTACCATTATCATCTCTTGGTAAAATCTCAATAAAGTTTTGCCAATTCCCTGGATACCACCAGGCGCTGGATCTGATTCGTCCCCTCAAATATCTGGAATATCTTGGAATCACGCATCATTTTCTCCACGGGATATTCCTTGCTGTAGCCATAGCCGCCAAAAATCTGCACCGCATCTGTGGTGACCTTCACCGCATTGTCACTACAGAAGGTCTTTGCACAGGAGGCCTCCATGCTGACTCTCTTGACACCGGAGTCCAGCAGGCGCATTGCGCCAAATACCAGCTGCCGCCCTGCCTCGGTACCGATCTGCATATCTGCCAGCATCATCTGGATCGCCTGGTTTTCTATGATGGGCTTTCCAAACTGCTCCCTGGTCTTTGCATAGGCCACGCTTTCTTCCAGTGCGTTCTGGGCAATGCCCACTGCCACTGCAGCGTTATAGATACGCCCTGTATCCAGGCCGCCCAAAGCGATCCTGATACCATCGCCCACTGAGCCCAGCATATTGGCAGCCGGTACCCTGACGTCCTCCAGGAACAGGTCACAGGTATTGGAAAGGCGGAGTCCCATCTTGTTTTCATGCTTGCCTACGCTGAGTCCCGGTGTACCGCCCTCTACCATAAAGGCCACCGTCCCCTTGGAGCCAAGAGACCTGTCCACAGTGGCGATAATCACGTACAGATCACTGTATGCGCCGTTGGTGGCAAAGCATTTAGTACCATTGAGTATGTAATCATCCCCATCCCTGCGGGCCGTGGTGCGCAGGCTCAGTGTGTCAGAACCTGCATTTGGCTCCGTCATGCTGAAGCTTCCATGGGCGCCTGGTATTAAGATATCGGCCGCCCTCTGTTTCTGCTCATCATTGCCCCCCAGCAGGATACACTTAAGGGTCATGGATGTGCTGAGCATGGTGATGGCAAAGCCGGGATCACATCTTCCCATTTCTTCCAGAGCCACTGCCATGGTCACATAATCAAGTCCGGCGCCGCCGAACTCTTCCGGTATCTGCAGACAGTGAAGCCCCATTTCAAACGCTTCCCTGTAAATATCCTGAGGAAACTCTCCCTTATCATCCAGTTCCCTCAGATAGGGTTTCACTCTCTTTGCCATAAAGTCACGAATCAAATCCCTGATAGACAGCTGATCTTCCGTATAAATCATTGCCATATTCCTTCACCTCACAAGTTCAAATTAGATCATTCACAGTTATGGTGTTTCACTACGATAGCCCCGCTTCTTTTCATCTCATCCAGCTGTTCCTGGGTATAACCGTACTGGCTGAGGATCTCCTCAGTGTGATAACCGATGGGTTTGGACTGTTCCAGGGGCGGAAGTCCCATACTCTGGAAACGCACAGGCGTGTCTGTGACAATACCATCCACCCCGTTGTCATAGTGGATCTTTCTGAGGAAATCATTCTCCCATGCCTGAGGATCTGACAGTATGTCATCCACGGTAAAACATTTTCCGGCAGGCGTATCTTTTTCCTTAAAAATCCGTACCCACTCATCCGCATCCTTTTTCATAAAGCCTTCTTCAATGAGGTTGACCACTTCCGTGACACGCCCTTCTGCCAGCACCTTGTTATAGCTGCTGTACACGGGGGAGCCGATCAGGTCGGGCCTCTCGATCAGATCCATACATTTGTTGAATTCAGCGTCATAAACCGGCATGCACAAATAGATCCATCCGCCGTCCCTGGTGGGATATGTGTTGTTGAGAGGGCTGGGCGGGTTCTTTCTGGAGCTGGGATAATGATTGTCATATGTACTGGTCACGATCCCCACTGTCAGGAAATACAGGGCGGTGTGGTACAGGCTGATAAATACACGGTCCCCCAGCCCTGTTTTTGCCTTTTTCACCAATGCCCCGCAGATGCCTGCCGCAAGGGCCACTGAAGTGGGAAGATCCCCCAGGGCGTTGGGCCAGTTCATGGGGGCGTCTCCCTCCTGGGGCAGGGAGCGGAACCAACCGCCCCTGGCCGCATAACAAATGGTGTCATAGCCCGGATTATCTTTTTCCGGACCGCGGTCGCCGTATCCTGTAACCTGGGCGTAGATCAGCCCGGGGTATTTTTCCTTCAGTGATTCGTAATCCAGATGCAGTTTATCCAGGGCCTTCTGGCGCCAGCTGGTGGCAAACACATCCGCTGTTTCCAGCAGTTTATGCAGCGCCTCCATTCCCTCCGGCTTTTTCAGATCCAGGCAGATATATTGCCGGTTTCCGCCCACCATCATATCCACGCAGTGATTATAATCTTCCTTCATAAAATCGATCATCTTAAATGACGGCCCTAAATGTCTGCTGGGATCCCCCTGGGGCCGCTCAATCTTATACACGGTTGCGCCCCAGTCAGCCAGCAGCCGCGGTGCTCCGGGAACAGCCACATATTCTGCCAGTTCAATAACTTTAATGCCTTCTAATGGTTTCATAGTCGGAATACCTCTCTTTGTCATCTTACAATCAGCAGTAATTGGATGTCCTTATCTCCCCGTCCGCATCGATTACTTTGCGGACCAGAGTAAGGCGCTGAACCGTGCGGGGGCCTTCCTCAAACCACATGGCGCGTGCATCCCGGTACAGGCGTTCCACCGGCCCGTAAGGATTGTCCTCGAAGTATCCGATCCCGCCGAAGATTTCCAGACAGCCGTCCGACACGGTGCGGACCGTATCAATTCCGTGAAGCTTCATCATGGATGAGATCATCTCTATATCCTCACCCCGGTCCGCTTTCTGGGCGCAGTCCCGCACCAGCAGCCGCAGTGCGTGGACCTGCGTGGCCATATCTGCCAGCATCTGCTGCACGGCCTGACGCTGGATCAGCGCTTTTCCAAAGGTGACCCTGTCCTTTGCCCTGGCAATGGCCAGTTCCAGCATGCGCTGTGAAAGTCCCAGCAGGCAGACGCCGATGGATGCACGGGATACGGCCAGGGCATGGAGGAATACGGTGAGTCCTTCCCCTTCCGCTCCCAGACGGTACTCATCCGGGATCTCCATGTCTTCCATGATCACATCCCCGTGTCCTGTGCCCCTGCAGCCCATCATATGAGGCATGTTTTCCACTCTCAGCCCCTTTGTGTCAGCCGGAACATAAAACGCCGTATGGCCGCCCTTTTTGCGTTTCTCTTCATCTGAGACAGCGATGATATAGTATGCATCGCAGATATCTGTAAAGGAGATCAGGGTCTTACGTCCGTTCAGGACCCATTTGTCCCCTTTCTTTACGGCTGTGCTGCGGATGTCAACGCCGGAACCGCAGTCAGGTTCGGTGAGGGCAAAGGCCACAAAGAAATCACCGGTCCCCATTTTGGGAAGGTACTCATTCTTCATTTCCTCTGTGCCGTGCTCCGCCATGATCTCCCAGCTCAGTCCGTTTGCTACATGGAAAAACATGCGGATCGCCTGGTTGCCCCTTCCTATCTCCTCCAATACCGTAAAGTACTGCTCCAGGCACAGGCCCATGCCGCCGTACTGGGTGGGAAGGGAAAGGCGGAACATATCGTTTTTCTTACCGATCTCCCACATCTCCGGCGGATAAACATTACTTTTTTCCATTTCCGCGGAAAGGGCTTCCAAATCATTTTCAACTACATGGCGGATCTTCATCCTCAGGTCGTACAGTTCCTTCTCACTGATCCTCTGGTCGTTTAACATTCTTTTATTCCTCCTATTTTTGTTTGATTATTCTTACAAATTTGTTAATCCCGTTCTTCTGCCGGAAACACCAGGCGGATCCAGCGGCTCCGCAGCCAGAGACTCCTCCTCCAGTGGTTCCGGCCCCGGCCCCATAGCTTCAATGGTTCCGCAGGCTCCTGTTTCAGACATGTTTAATATTTCCTCGTCCGAGTATCCCAGTTCTTTTAAGATCGCAGCATTGTGCTCCCCCAGTTTGGGGGCGGGCGCCGCATGTTTCAGGGATACGGGAATGGAACTTATAAGCTGCGGTATCCGTGTCTGAAGTGTTTCACCCGTACATGGGAAATCGCAGTATTCCATCAGTCCCGTATCCTGTTCCAATATGTAATTGACGGCATCCGTCTTATCCATGACCCACATGGCGCATATGTCCTTGTCCTCCAGCCATTTCTTCCATTCCTGCGTTGTCCGGCTTTTAAACAGCTGCTCCATTGTATCAAAGGCTTCTCTGGCCTCCCCGGGATGGCTTAGCTTAAATGGCTTTAATTCTTCCAGACCGTTCAGGGAAAGGAAGGTATCCCAGAATTTGTCCTCCAGCATACCCACGGATATCTTTCCGCTGTCCGCTGTCTCGTACACGTTGTAAGCCAGGACCGGGAAGTCCAGCGTATCCGCGGTCAGCCGGCTGCCTGAAAACTGGTACCTGGCATCCAGTATGGAATTCCACCAGACAAACGAATCAAACATACGGATGTCGCAGAACGCCCCCTTACCTGTCCCATTTCTCTGTAAAAGCGCCGCCATAATACTCTGGACCGCAACCATGGCCGTGGACAGATCCACCAGATGGATCGGGCTGGTCTTTCCTCCGTTCAGGGAGAGATAACCGCTGAGGGCCTGGAAATTGATATCGTGAAATGCCATCAGGCTTCTGGGATCATCCTGCCCAAAGCCGGTCAGGGAACAGTGTATGATATCGGGCCTGATCTCCTTCTCATGGCTGTAGTCAATTCCCAGACGTTCCATGACTCCGGGACGGAAGTTTTCAATCACCACATCCGCCCGCTCCAAAAGACGGAAGTATGCTTCCCTGCCTGCTTTGCTCTTCAGGTTCAGGGACAGGCTCTTTTTATTGCGGTTCAGCGCTGAAAAATAGTGGCTGACACCATTGATCTTTGGATCATCGCTACGGCACAGATCACCCCTTGATATTTCTTCAATTTTGATCACATCCGCACCCAGGTCTGCAAAAACCTGAGTCGCATAACCGCCCAGCAGGTATCGGGTATGGTCAAGTATTGTCAAACCGGAAAAAACATTTTCTGTCATATTTATGCTTTCCTTTTTTTATCAGATTCAATTCATGGATATCCCCAGATCGTATGCCTCCCTGAGGGCGTCCATGGCCTTTCCGGGCGTGCAGGCATCACCGATCAAGGAAACCTCATGAAACTCTTTCTCTATCTCCTCATACAGGCCACGGTCCGCTTTTGACCCAATGGCAAGGACCACCGTATCAGCAGGGATCTCCTCTGCTCCATCAGGCCCTTCCACCACTACTCTGTCCCTTTTTATCTCCGTGAGACGGGTGCCTGTGCAGATCCTGACCCCCAGCTTTCTCAGCCGGTCCATCATAATCCAGCGGGTCGTCTTGCCAATATCCCTTCCCGCCTTATCAAGCATTTCCACAACAGTGACCTTTTTGCTGCCGCTGTTAAGCATCTCATACAGCGCTTCCTGGGGCTCTGCCTTGTACAGGGTAAGGAACCGGAGGGCTTCAGGGGTCAATGTCCCTTCCTCCCCCAGCAGGATGGCTGTCTCAATCCCCACCGCGCCGCCGCCCACGACCACCACATCCGAGCCTGTATCTGCATGTTTCTTAAGCACATCCCAGGCCTGCACAATGTGAGCGCCTTCTTCAGACGGAACTCCCGGCCTTACAGGACGTGCTCCGGTAGCTGTCACAACATGGTCAAATCCTTGTTCCTTCACTGCGCGAAATACTGACTGCGCATCCGCCCTGGTGTTAAAACAGAACCGTACCCCCGCCTTTATACAGGCAGACTGCAGATAATCCGCCAGGTAATCAAAATCATGGCGGGCAGGGGGAACGGCCGCCAGCCGCAGCTGGCCTCCACAGCACGGTCCTTCTTCCCATATGACAACCCTGTGTCCTCTCAGAGAGGCCACCCTGGAGAATTCCATTCCGGCCACACCGGCGCCGATTACCAGGATCTTCTTAGGATGGTCCGTCTTTTTTTCAGTGGGCAGGAGTCCGTTTTCATCCCTGAGCAGACTTTCCCTGCCGCACTCGGCATTGCAGAGACATTCAATACTCTTTCCGCTCATGGAATGGTCCAGACATCCCTGGTTGCATCCCACACAGGGCCTGATGTCCTCCACCCTTCCCTCCGATGCCTTGCGGGGAAGTTCAGGGTCCGCCAGCAGAGGCCGGCCAAACACGGCGAAGTCCACATCCCCCCGCTCCACCAGTTCCTCCGCTATCCGGGCATTCATGCGGTTGCCCATCATCACCGGAATTGAAACCGACCGGCGTATGTTCCTCCCCAGATAGCTGAATACGCCGTGGGGCAGGTCCATGGTTACCTGGGGCACACCGCTCTCATGCCATCCTCCGGTGACACTGATCCCATCCGCGCCTGCCTGTTCCAGCATAGCGGCGATCCGGCACGCCTCCTTGTTGGTATTGCTGCCCGGGACAAAATCACTCCCGCCCATGCGTACCGTGACCGGAATATCCTTTCCCACCTGCCCGCGCACAGCCCCAATGGTTTCCACCAGGAACAAAGCCCTGTTTTCCAGGGAACCGCCATACTGATCCGTGCGCAGGTTGGTCAGGGGGGATAGGAACTGTCCAAACAAATATCCCGAATTAGTACATATCTCTATCCCGTCAAAACCGGCCTCCACCGCCCGTCCGGCTGCCCGGGCAAATGCCTGTTCCAGGTCCAGGATCTCATCTACTGAAAGTTCCCTCGGGGTCTCCCCGGTCATCCGCGTAAAAACAGCTGATGGCGCCACTGCCTGCACCCCGTCTATATAATCCCTGGATTTCGCATACCTTCCCTGGTGGATCAGCTGGGCAAAGGTTTTGGCTCCCCCATCATGGATTACCTGTACCAGCGGACGGAGTTTTTCTGTAAAACAGTCCTCATACAGATTAAACCCGGGCATAACATGCCTGTGGGTGGAATCCACATGGATATTGCCTACGATCACAAGGCCGATCCCTCCTGCTGCGCGGACCCGGAAATATTCCAGGCTGCGCGCTGTAGGCATTCCCCCTTCACTATACCCATCCACCATAGGCGCCATTACCATCCTGTTTTTAAGCTGCAGAGCTCCGATCATGGCTGGGGTATACAGTTTCTTCATGTCTTTTCACTCTCCTTATCTTCTTGGAATCACACGGTCACAGTACAAGATGTCTTAAGCCATGAAGGCTGCAGTATGCATAGACCTCCCAGCCTCTCTTGCACTGGAACTGACAATGTTCACGTCCCATACGGCAAATACTGCGATCACAGTATGAATAAGCATCATTTCCGGCCATGGCAAATACAGCCTGAGCCTTTAAAGATGTATCCAAAAATTTCATCTGCCCTCCTTCGTAGGTAAGTAAATAAATCCACTCGATCCGATGCTCCTCTGTCATTGGATGGCTTCCGCCTCCAACCGAGATCCGGACCGCGTTATGCTGCGCCCCTCCAAAAAACACATAGGAGAGAATATGGGTCCTGTCCTCCTCATCCGGACCAGGCGTCTCCAGGCGCAGGCGCGTTCCATTGCACCCGCACTTGGATCCAGTGAGCGGACATCCTCCATACTCTATGCTTACGCTGCCGCAGCTTTCACACCGGTAAAATACCGGATGACTGCTGTGCATGGGCGGGCGGCGGCTGGTCATACAGGCCGTTGTATAATTTTGTCTTTCCGGAATCATTTGACCTCCATATGTTTTGCCTCGCATTTTATCTTCCGTCTGACGTCTTCCCTTAGCTTAAATTTCTGTACCTTTCCCGTTTCCGTCCTGGGCAGGCTGTCTATGAATTCCAGCCGCTCCGGCCATTTATATTTTGCGGTCCCGTTCTTTTCCATATGGGCCTGTATCTGCGCCAGGTCCATTGGTTTATCCTTATCCTTTAACACCAGGTACGCGCAGGCCTTTTCCCCCATACGGTCATCAGGATAGGATACCACGGCCGCCTCAATGATATTTTCATGCAGCATCAGGATACCTTCTATCTCCACGCTGCTGATATTCTCCCCGCCCCGGATGATAATGTTCTTTTTCCTGCCTGTAATACGTATAAATCCATCATCATCCATGATGCAGAGATCCCCGCTGTGGTACCATCCTTCCTCATCAATGGCAGCACTTGTCATCTCCGGCTCATCAATGTATCCCATAAACACACCGGGACCTTTGGACAGTTCCTCACCCTCCACCCAGGGTCCTACCTGATTGCCCCGTTCATCCACCACCTTAATCTCGGTGCCCGGTACGGGCAGGCCGTCTGTTGTCAGCACTTTTTCAGTGGGGAAATAGGGGGAGACAATACAGTGCGGGGCGCTCTCCGTGGATCCGTAAACCCCCAGCACCTTGATCCCCTTTTTTAATGCTTTCTCTACCAGGGTACGTGGGATGGGCGCTCCTCCGCAGTAAAAGAACCGGAGGGAAGAGATATCCACGTCAGGCCGTTCCTCGATCCGGCGCATGACATCATATGCAATTACAGTAGGCCCCTCGATCACCGTGCACTTTTCCTGCTGGATCATATCCAGGCACCGGTCCACGGTATACCGTTCCAGGAGCACGCTGGTCATTCCGGTTATAAAGGGGACGATGACGCCGTACATCAATCCGGTGGCATGGGACAGGGGAACCGGCATGATCATGGAGTCAAAGCTGTGCAGATCCGTCATGGATATATAGCCCTTCATATTGGCTATAAGATTATTGTGGGTCAGCATCACGCCTTTTCCAACGCTCTCTGTACCGGATGTGAACAGAACAATTGCCACGTCATCGGCCTCGCCCCGGCAATACGCTGCGGGCAGTGCATCCCTTTCCAGGATGTCTGAGAGATGGTCCCATTTTCCCTCCTCTTTGCCGTAAGGAGCATGCTTGTCCACGATCACAATCTTTTTCAGACTGGGAACACTTTCAGCCACCTTCTGTGCCAGTTCCACATGATCGTAATTTCTAAACTCACCCGGAACAAAGATCAGTTTGGAAGAACATTTTGACAACCGGTGGATCAGTTCGCTCTCCCTGAAACCGGTAAGCAGCGGATTGACCACAACTCCTGCCTTCAGGCAGGCAATGAGGATCAGGGTAAACTCCGTCCAGTTGGGCAGCTGGACGGAAACAATGTCCCCTTCCTCCAGTTTACATTCTGTCTTTAAGTAAGCTGCCAGCCGGTCGGATGCCTGGTCCAATTCCCTGTATGTATATGACGAGCCCTGGTCATCTGCAACCATGGCCTTGTCAGGATAAGATCTCACTGACAGCAGCCAGTAGTCCAGCAAGGTAGCATCACCCCAAAGCCCCTGCTTCCGGTATTTTTCCGCCTGTTTTTTGTCAATTTCAACTGCTAACTTCCCCATTGTACCCCTCCTGTTTTGCACAAAAATAGTTAAACAATTCAACATTTTACAGACAATATGCTGTGTGTTTCTGTTTGTTAATTTTTTATTAATTGAATTATATCCCAAAAATATTCATATTTGAATTTATAATCAGTAAATACCGTACAAATATGGACTATTGACTATTTTTGTCTAAATATGGACAAATTATTACATGTGTATCAGTGCTGAAAATTCAACGGCAAATAGCTCTTTTCCGGCTGCTTTCATAGTAATTGTGAATTTATTATCGTTTAGACCCCCTCCCCGCGGCAGAGAATCCAAGAGGAAAAATGTAAGAACGCACATATTGACTTTTTCCAAATATAGATTATTATGGTGGAAGAGAGTATCCTAAAACCTATTATTCTGTTTTACCTTTCTTGAATTTCACAACAGATTCCGAATCATTAATCTGACTCTTTGGAGAAAAGAAATAATACACACAGAGGGGATTTTTATGGCCATTGACGTAAAGAAGCTGTTTGCTGATGCAATAATTGAACTAAGCAATGAAAAACCATTGAGCAAGGTAACGGTCACCGATATTGTGAAACGTGTGGGCACAGGGCGGCAGACATTTTATAATCACTTTCTGGATAAAAATGATTTGATATTTTGGATTTTTCACAGGACACTGCGGGGTGAAAAAAGGATCATTGAAGCAAGCGGCTTTTACGCCTATCTTCTGAGTATCTATGAAAAAGCCAAGCTGAACCAGCCTTTTTTTACTCAGGCCTGCCATCTGGAAGGCCAGAACTGCCTTCTGGAATCCATCTACAATCAGACATATAATTATTATAAAGATTACATTTCCAACCGTTTCGGTGAACATGTACTCACAGATGAGTGCCTTTACGCGCTGGCCTTTAATGCCCACGGAGCGTCCAATATGTATGTCAAATGGGCCTGCGATGGTATGGTGGTCCCTCCCGAAGACATGGCGCGCTATGCCATGAATTCCACACCTGACTGCATCAAGGTTTATCTGGTCTCCAAGGGCAGCGAGCCAAAGCAGTTCACCTCGGAAATCGCTTAGATCTCTCTGCTGCCGAAAAGCTCCCTTTGCTGCCGAAAAAAGTGCGGCGGGAAATGGGGATGGATGATGGATATGGAATGATAGAACAGAATGATGAGACAGAAAATGCCGCCGCGCCTGCTGGTGAATCAACCAGCGGACACGGCGGCTTTGGTTTCTTGTTTTATTATTGGTTTTTCTTTTGTATCGCTTTTTTAACAGTAGTTTTAAGGTTAATAATATCCTTTCCATCATCCCACGAAAAGATAAACCCCCTGAAAGTGCCTGATTTTAAACAAAATTCCAGATTTTCCTCTCCTCATGTGCAAAAAATGGAAATCTTTTTCTGCCCCTAAATCGTATAAAACCCTCCGAATCAGTACATCATTTCGTTATAGCAGATTCATCCAGTACAGCCCTGCCATTTTTTTATGTCAGGGTGGATGGCATTATAACGGAGGTAAGGATTATGTCGGGCTACAAAGTTGAGATTTGCGGAGTCAATACCGCCAAACTGCCTTTACTGAGCAATGAAGAAAAAGAGGAGTTATTTCAAAGGATACTGAATGGAGATAAAGATGCCAGGGAGCAGTATATCAAAGGGAACCTGCGCCTGGTATTGAGTGTAATTCAAAGGTTTTCCAACAGTCAGGAAAACATTGACGACCTGTTCCAGATCGGCTGTATCGGACTCATCAAAGCCATTGACAATTTCGATATAACACAGAATGTAAAATTCTCTACCTATGCGGTTCCCATGATCCTGGGAGAGGTCCGCAGATACCTGAGGGACAACAATTCCATCCGCGTAAGCCGCTCTCTCAGGGATACGGCATATAAGGCATTGTACGCAAGGGAACAGCTTACAAGGACAAATGCCAAGGAACCCACCCTGATGGAGATCGCCCAGGAAATAGGGGTATCCAAGGAAGATATCACCTATGCCCTGGATGCCATACAGACACCGGTCAGCCTTTATGAGCCCGTATACACGGACGGAGGCGACCCTCTTTACGTTATGGACCAGATCAGCGATAAAAAGAATCTGGAGGAAAACTGGGTGGAGGATCTGTCCCTGGTGGAGGCCATGAAGCGCCTGCCGGAAAGGGAACGCCACATTATAGACATGCGGTTCTTTGAGGGCAAGACCCAGACCGAGGTGGCTGAGGAGATCCATATCAGCCAAGCTCAGGTAAGCCGTCTGGAAAAGAACGCCTTAAAGAGCATGAAGACCTATTTAAGTTGATTTGTTATTCCTCATCTATTTAACAGGCAACGTCACAATCGGAGTGAAAGATGAAAATGTGCATTCTTGTCGTACACTTTTTCTTGAAGCCCCTCCCATGATGTGTTACACTTAATATGTTAAGAAATTCCATCCTATTCTTAAAACATAACCGGACAGAAAGTGAACATATCTATGGAACAGAGTGAAAGAAGATTTGCAGTATTAATTGACGCGGACAATGTTTCGCCTAAGTATATCAAGTATATCCTGGATGAAGTAAACGACCAGGGGATCGCCACCTACAAACGTATCTACGGCGACTGGACTGACAATGAAAAGCGCAGTTGGAAGAACGTGCTGCTAGACTGGTCTGTAAACCCCATCCAGCAGTACAGCTACACCACGGGAAAGAATGCCACGGATTCAGCCATGATCATAGACGCCATGGACATCCTGTACTCCGGCAATGTGGACGGCTTCTGCCTTGTATCCAGCGACTCTGACTTTACCAAGCTGGCCCAGAGGCTTAGGGAGGCCGGGATGTTCGTCATGGGGATTGGGGAGCAGAAAACCCCCAAGCCCTTCCGGGCTGCCTGCGACACCTTTAAGCTGCTGGAGATCATATCCTCCGATGATGCGCCGGAAGCCACCGTGATTGAAAACCAGAAAACCATTACCAGCATTGACGAGATCCAGAAAGCCATCACCAAGCTTCTTATTGAGAACAACAGCCAGAACCAGCCGATCATCCTGGCCCGGGTGGGCAACTTTCTCACCAAGCGGTTTTCTGACTTTGATGTAAGGAACTACGGATATTCCAAGCTTTCCACCTTTCTGGAAAGCCTGGACAACAACGACTTCCAGGTGGTCAAGCTTCACGGCGGATTTTTTGTACAGGAAAAAAGCGCCAGCATTTCCAAGGCAGAGGTGGAAAAGGCCATTGCACGCATGATCAGGGAGAACAACGGCCATGTGGACAACCTGAGCATTGTCCATGATGAGCTGAAGAAAATTTTCCCATCCTTTGATGTAAAACAATATGGCTTCAGCCGTATTTCCAGTTTTATCCGAAGTTTCGGAAGCTTTAAGATCAAAGATAATATGGTACAGATGAAGTGATCTGCACAATGTAACACCTATATGATATCTGATCGTAATATACACCTGACAGACGGGGTTGACTGTTGACAGCACCCCCGTCTGCCAGGTGTATTGATTTTTATTTCCTTCTACGGGTCATATATTGTTTTCCCTCACTGATGTGATCCTTCAGCGCTCACTGCTCCCAGACTCCGGATGCGTTCACCCTGTAACCGTCCGGTGTCACCGTGTCCGTCATCATGGCGCCGTCCGCACCCAGATAATACCACCATTCCCCCTCTTGGATCCACCGGCCGGCATACATCACACCGTCCTGTCCCAGATAGTACCATTTCCCCTGGTCCGCCAGCCAGCCATTGTTTTTGTATGTGCCATCGCCCATCTTATATTTCCACTGTCCATTCTCCTGTACCCATCCCGCTGCAGCCATGTCTCCGTCTTGTGCAGCAGTTACATAGAACGTGCCCATGTTTACAGCAGCGCCGCTCTCCACCACCACAATCAGCTGTGCCTTGCCGGGGGCTTTGGCCGTATACTCGATCACATTCAGTCCGCTGTCCCCGGTTACCACCTTTGCCGTTATAACGCCTATGTCCGTGGTCCTGATGGAACTCTCTGAAGCCCAGCTGCTCTCCAGTTTGGACAGTACCAGCTGTCCCGTAGTACCCGCCTTTACCGTGGTGCCGTCAAACATAAAGGCGCCCGCCTCCTGACAGCTGATCTCGTAGTACTCGCCTTTCATCTCAAAGCCATAGGCACTGGCCGGCGCTGATGCCATCATGGCTGCCAGCAGGATCACTGCTGCTATTTTACCTTTTCCCATTATGATCTTCTCCTTTCTTTCAAACACCGCATCACCCGGACATCGAATGTCTATCTGCGTATCACCTGAAACCCTTTTTCCCTTCCCGCTGCTGCTCTGTCTTACTCATGGAAATACGTGCCTGCTTTCCCTCCTCACATCTGCACCTTAACTGTTCAAACCAGGCGGCGGCCTCCTTTTCCTCTCCCAGCGCCCTCTTTGGAACTGCCCAGAAATCCTTTTGGTCAAAGAAAAGGATCAAATTTTCAGTCATGTCCAATTTTGATACGGCGGAGTACAGCAGCCTTAGATTCTGAAGCCCGGCCAGTATATGTATGCTTCCAGGCCCGGTCTGAAGCACGGTTTCTTCCTTTAGGTTGGAACCAACCATGCCCTTTAATACTCTGGACTTTCCCTGCCTTTTTCCCTCCAGAACCGTCCGGCTGAACCATTTGTAAAATTCTTCAATCTCCTGTTCCTTCAGTCTGTACCTGATCCCCTCATCCAGCTGGTCCTGAAATATGGCGTCTCTTTCATTTCCCCAAACCTGCTTTTCCATCTGTCTGTTTCCCCCCTTATGGAACCTGCCAAGAGCAGGGCAATTTCCACATTATGGTATAATAACAATGTAGCTCATTTTTCTCCATAAGGCAAGCCCGGATCCCAACAAAAAAAGCCAGCCTGACTGCTGACTTTTTCTGCTTATTCAAATCTTACAATTTCTTTTTTCAGACGCTTCATGATCTTCTTTTCCAGTCTGGAGATGTAGGACTGTGAAATGCCTAACAAGTCTGCCACTTCTTTTTGTGTCATCTCCTCCCCGTCCTCATTGGTAAGGCCGTATCTCAGCTCCACAATCTTTCTCTCCCTTGGGTTTAGACGGCTGATCGCATTGTTTAACAGGCTTTTTTCGATCTCGTCCTCGATGTCGTGGTAGATCACATCCTCATCAGTTCCCAGAATATCAGACAACAGAAGTTCATTTCCATCCCAATCCACATTTAACGGCTCGTCTATGGATACTTCCAGACGTGTTTTATTGTTGCGCCGCAAATACATCAGTATCTCATTCTCAATGCACCGTGACGCATAGGTGGCCAGCTTAATGTTCTTGTCAGGCTTAAAGGTATTGATAGCCTTGATCAGACCAATGGTCCCTATGGATATCAGGTCCTCCACTCCCACGCTGGTATTGTCGAATTTCTTTGCTATGTAAACCACCAGCCTGAGGTTGTGTTCAATGAGGGAAGAACGGGCGTATTTGTCATCCTCTCCGCCCAGAAGACTTATCATCCGGCCTTCCTCTTCGGATTCCAGAGGCGGAGGCAGGATATCAGCGCCGCCTATGTAATGGACTTCCCCCTGCTTTGGCATCAGGACCGTCCTGAAACTGGGCACTGTCTTTAACTGGAAACGGTTTGGTATGGATACTTTTATGATCATGGAAATGTCCTCCTGTATGTTGTGCGTTGTTTAAGTTCCTTCATCGGTTTTTTGTATCAGAATCTGATACTCTCCTGAGGGAGATAAGCTCTGTTTCGTGATGGCCACCAAAGGCTTTTCAACGCAGTAGGTCCTGCCCTCCTGCTCTACCTCCATCCGGTCGATATACACTGCCGGAAGGATTCCATGGCTGGTTCCCACGGACTGATACGGGACATAGACCACTCCCTTCACAGCCGGACACAGCCGCCTCATAAGGCCATCAGCCGCCACATGGACCGGCTGACCGCTAACCGGCTCCCTCAGCCGGTTGCCAGTATCAATAAGCCCTGTAACCTCTTCTTCTCTCTCCCCGTATTTCAAAATGACCCTGCACAGGTCTTTTCTGTGTGCCATGGAGCGGATCAGTCCCCTGATCCCCCCTGAAAAGCCATAGCAGGCCAGTACAGCCCCTGTCATCATAAAAATCCAGGCCAGAACGGGTATCCCCGAACCCTGACCTGCCTGCAGTATCCTCCAGGCATAATATCCAGCTTTTGTGTGCTCATAGAGCATAAGCATCGCTCCCCCAAGCACCACAGATACCAGATAGATACCTGCCACGGATTTCACAATTTCTCTCACACTCTTAAGATGGTAAGCTGCCACTGCCATAAGACTGCTCACTGCCACATACGTCCCCAATACCTCCACCGCCGGCGGAAGACCGGGCATCACGCTCACCACACAGGACCAGATACCGCCGATCACAGCACCGGCCAGGAGCCGCCTTTTTGTAGTCCTGTATGATAAAACCCTGTTTAAGATGGCCAGTACCATCACATCCATGATGGTATTGACCGCAAATACCACGTCTATGTATACTGTATAAACCACTCAGTCCGGCCTCACCTCCCTGAAAAACTTTCTGAAAGCCATTATAACTATTTATATGTACGAATGCTGTCGAAATGACGACCCACAGATACAATATTTATCGACAAAAATCGGGAGACATACCAGATGTTGAGTGTACGTTGAATAAATTTGGGTGCCGCCGGTGGGAAATCGGCCGCAAAGATGGGTGCCGGGGAGGGCCCGAGCGTACACTGGATGTAAAAGGAGGATACAAAAAAATCCCGTCCAGGGAGTTCTCTGATCATACGTGAAAACGTCCCTGTCCAGGATGGATGCTTGCTGTTTTTAGATGGAAAAACAGGACATGCAATGCATGCCCTGTTACATAGCTGAATTAAGATCAGATTCTCTCTGTGGGATTATCTCTTGTTCTTCAGGAAATCCGGTATATTGATCTGCATCTCCTTGTTGGCTGCAGGTCTGAAGGACTGGCTTGGAGCCGGAGCCGGATTCTGGGTGCTGCCGGTATTATAGCCCTGATTGGGGTTATACTTAGGCGGGTTGTAGCCCTGGCTTCCTGATGATGAAGGATTAAAGCTTGGGGTGTAACCCTGGTTCTGTCTGCTGTATGGTGAAGATGCGGTTGCCGCCGCCTCAGGCGCTGCTGCATGGGGTGCCTGAACAGCCGCTGCTGCTACGCTTGGCTTTGCCTTAAAGTTGCTGGTAAATCCCTTCATGGCATTGGACACGGATGCATTGGCACCGTGCTCGTCCAAACCAGTGGCAATGACCGTGATGCTTGCCTCATCCTGGGCATTCTCATCATACATTGCACCAAATATAATATTGGCTTCATCTCCAGCCAGCTCCTGAACATAGCTGGCCGCTTCATTGGCCTCAATCAGGCTGATATCGCCGGATATATTAATGATTACATGGCTTGCGCCTTCGATGGTAGTTTCTAACAGAGGGCTGGATACAGCCTGCTTAACAGCCTCAATTGCCTTGTCATCACCCTTGGCCTTGCCGATACCGATGTGGGCGATTCCCTTATCGATCATAACAGTCTGTACATCAGCAAAATCCAGATTAATCAAACCAGGAACATTAATCAGATCCGTGATACCCTGTACTGCCTGCTGCAGAACCTCATCTGCTTTCTTAAGAGCGTCAGGCATGGTGGTACGCCTGTCCACGATCTCCAAAAGCCTGTCATTTGGAATCACAATTAAGGTATCGACACTGTTTTTCAGGTTCTCGATACCTTCAAGAGCATTGCTCATACGGGTCTTGGCCTCAAAGCGGAAGGGCTTGGTCACCACTCCTACGGTAAGGATACCCATGTCCTTTGCAATCTTGGCAACTACGGGGGCTGCACCTGTTCCTGTACCACCGCCCATACCGCAGGTTACAAATACCATGTCAGCACCTTTCAGTGCCTGTGAAATCTCCTCAGAACTTTCCTCAGCAGCCTTCTCTCCAACATCCGGTCTGGCTCCTGCGCCTAATCCCTTGGTCAGTTTTTCACCAATCTGCATAGCAGTGGGTGCCTTACAAAACTGAAGGGCCTGCTTATCAGTGTTCACACCAATAAACTCTACCCCTGCAATGTTTTCATCAATCATACGGTTTACTGCATTATTACCTGCACCGCCCACTCCTACAACTATGATTCTGGCAGCGTTGTCTGACTCATTTATCTTAATCTCTAGCAAGATTCATATCCTCCTTTTATTCCCTTACTACCACATAAAGCCATGCTCATACTTCTTATTTCTATGTCAATTTCTCATTGATTTCTGGTCTAACTAATACTATATTTGATTTTACAAAAAATATCAATAGCTTTTTTAAGAAAAATTACATTTCCGTTAAATCCTTGCTTTTCCTGTACTTTACAGCATTGCCTGTAATTGGGCGGATGCTATCAAGCTGCTTTCGCGATCGCCAAACACACGTTCTGTATTTTCGATAGCTTCTAGCATATTCCCAGGGTACTTCTACTTATTTTATCCACCTTTATGCCAGCTATGCGAGAAGGCCTAATACCATTTTATAACTCTCTCAAATAGAGCAGAAGCCACAACACCCATGGACATTGTACCAGAATCAGGATCAGTTGACAACATTTCTTTCAAACTTTCGCTTCCTATTATAATATAACTATGGGTATGATCCGGCAGATGCAGAGAACCCCATCGATTTTTGCCGCCATCATAGAAAAACAAAGAGATTTGTGGTAGAATATCTCCATATGTAAAAATACACAGATCATTATTTGAAGGGATCATACCATATGAAAGTGATAGAAACCGAGAGACTGTTATTAAGGCCGCTTACTGCCAATGATGCCAATGATGCCAATGATGTATTTGAATGGGTCAGCGACCCCGTTGTTAATACGTATATGCCTTATAATTTATATACAAGTGTTAAGGATGCAGAAACATGGATCTCCTCAATTAAAGGGGACAACCATGTGTTTGCTTTTGTCCTGAAAAAAGAAAATAAGGTAATAGGTTCAGGCTCAATTTGTTTTCAATCAGATAGCAACGCCTATGAATTAGGGTATAATTTAAACAAAAATTATTGGAACAAGGGATACACATCCGAAGCTTCATTGGCTATGATCCAGTGGGCATACGAAGAACTTGGTGTCCGTGATTTTGTTGCAAACCATGCCAATGCCAACGTGGCATCCGCCAAAATTTTATTGAAATGCGGATTTAAATTTTCCCATTACGGTCAATATTCTAAGTATGATGGAAGTGAAACCTTTGACGCAAGTTATTACTTTATGCATAAAGAGTAATCTACAGTCACTTTGCCCTTGTTCACTGAGGGTAATCGTGGATGAGTAATACGCCTCCCGGTTTTAAGCATTAGGAAACCTTTTCAAAAAGCTGTTTTAAATCATTTAAACTATGTAATTGCCCCAATTATAAATTTTCCGCAATATCAAAGTCAACTCCGTCTTTTGCGCCAAGCTGAATAAGCGAGAATAACTCACGCCCATTATTACAACAAAATTGTGAAATGGTTTTGCCTTTATCTTCCCATGCCACTTTATTCTTTTGATAATAGCGCAATAGTTCACCCCTTTGTAACAGCAGCCAAATCCACACCGTTCTTAGCGCGGTATACCTGATTGACCGCCTGACCGATCTGCATGGCTGAGGAATCCTTGGAAAGCTTGATCTCAATCTCATTGTATTCTTCTTTATGTTGGGAATAACCACGGTTTTCTCCCGAAGACTCCCTGTGCATATACTCGATAGAGATGTTTTCGCCCATATGTACATGGATGGATTCGTGCCTGTTAAGCCAGTATACAAACCCCTTTCCCTTTGTTATGACCTTAAAAGAGGGCTGTAGGCAGGACCTCTCTTCTTCGATGACAACAGGCCTTTGGGAACGCGTCTCAAAGCATTCCACTATGTTCCTGCCAATATCCTCAAATGTATAAGGGTAGTTCATCTCTATAAAATCACCTATGTCAATCCCAAATCCGGCCTGGTGGTAATAATAGATCACTATGACTATATTTTTATGTTTGTCAATATCCAGTGAAATACTGCTGGGGTTCTTATATGTTCTTATCTCTTTTTCCACTTTTGGCAAAGCCGCTCTCATATGGGCGATCCCAGTCATACTTGGCTTTGAGGTATTTTGGTGTCGGGATGATGTTATGTTGAAAATTTGAGTTAAAAAGTTCATTTTCCCTCCTTGCAAAAACCTGGCGTTCTTATTTTTTCTTAAAAGTAATCCCTGCCCTGCTGTTGGTTTCCGAATAATTTTCCAGGCGCATGGTCCCGCTGATCTCGGTGAGATGGGGCTGGGCCGTTAGAATATCATTGAGGGTGGATATCTTCCCATCTATATCTGAATTGTCTCCCAGGGTCACCTCCATCTGTCCGATAAACAGGGTGGCTTGTCCATGAGTGTCATATTTGATCCTGTCCACCGCAATCTCATAGGTGGAAAGCTGCTGGGTCAGGTTGAGGATCTCCTCAAACACATTCTTATCCTCCACGGGAAGAGCCCTGTGAAGCACGATCTGCCCAAAATCCAGTCCAGTGATCCAGGGAACACCCTCCAGCTGGTTGCCGGAACTCTCCACCACGATCCCGTCCTTGTCAAAATACATGTAGCTGCTCATATAGGATACATATCCCACAATGCTTTTTTCGTAGATGATGACCTCCACTTGAAAGGGGCCGTGGAACACCACTTTGTAGTCCTCCACAAAAGGAATCTGGCGGTGGGGTTTAAACCTGTCCGCAAAATAAGCATAAGCGGAATTTTTGCCCCACCTTCCGGAAAACAAAAATTCCTCGATCTGCTTTTCACTGTATTTGTTGCTGCCCGTCACTGAAATATTCTGTATATGCACGGACAGAAGCAGGATGGCTGCCAGCAGTATGACTGCCACAGCGATTCCTGCTCCCGTATGATGTTTCCTACCAAAATTTCTCATGCAGTACCTCACCTGGTTATGAATTCATTTCCCCGAAGCGTGTTTCAAGCGCCTAAACAATCGCAGAATGCCTTCAGCAATCCGCAGAGTGCCTTAAACAATCCACCGAGCGCCTTCAGCGATCCGCAGAAGGGAACGATGGATCACTCACTCCCGCTCCAGCCACCTGATGTCGGCCCCCAAAACCGCCATGTCGCGGCAAATATCCTCATACCCCCGCTCAATGTGATGGCAGTCTCTGATCAGGGTCTCTCCCTGGGCTGCCAGGGCCGCCACTGCAAGAGCCGCCCCTCCCCTTAGATCCGAGGCAGATACTTCCGCCCCCTTCAAAGGGTAATGCCCCTCAATCACTGCTTTGCGTTCCTCAGTTCTTATGGATGCCCCCATCCGGATCAGGGAACGCACCGTGGCAAACCTGCCCTCAAACACCCGCTCCTCAATGGTGCTGGTCCCCTCCCCGGAAGCCAGGAATGCCATAAAGGGCGACTGAAGATCTGTGGGGAATTGGGGGTAAGGCCCTGTCTTAATGTTCAGGCAGCCCGGACGCTGCTTCATCTCGATCCGGATCTGTTTGCAGCACTTCTCAATGCGGACCGATACACCGGCCTGTTTCAGCATTTCCAGGGGAACTTCCAGCTCCGTGGGACAGACTTCCCTTAAGATCACGCTTCCCGTGGCTGCTGCAACTGCTGCTGCATACGTGCCGGCTACAATCCGGTCCCCTTCCACCCGGAAGCTGCTGTCGTGCAGTTCCTCCACTCCCTGTATCATGAGGTGGTCTGTGCCCATTCCGCAGATAACGGCCCCCATGTTGTTGAGGAAACGGCAAAGCTGGCTGATCTCCGGCTCCCTGGCTGCTCCGTGTATAATGGTCACATCTCTGGCCAGAACAGATCCCAGTATGGCCTGCTCCGTTGCCCCCACGCTGGGATAAGGCAGGTGGATCTCCGTCCCCGTAAGCCCTTTGCCGCAGGCAGCTCTAATGTGTCCCTCCGTCTCGCTGATCTCAGCTCCCAGGCTTTTAAGGACCATAAGATGAAGGTCGATGGGCCTGGCTCCGATCAGGCATCCTCCCGGATAACAGCTGCACCCCTCTCCCATGCGTCCCAGCAGGGCGCTGAGTACGACAATAGAAGAACGCATGGCGGTCACATACCGCTCCGGTATGCTGGTCTGGGTGATGTTCCGGGCGTCAATAACCAGGCAGTCGCCCTTATGGCAGCATCTGGCGCCGAGAAATTCCAGTATGTCCAGCATACAGGCCACATCCCGGATAACCGGGACATTGGTTAAAACAGTAATCCCTCTGTGAAGCACAGCCGCGGCCATCATGGGCAAAACGGCATTTTTAGAACCTTGTATGGATATCTCCCCTTTTAAGGGAGTAAGACCAAAGACCTGAATGACAGACAATGGGGCACCTCCTGGTATATATGCCTTCCGCAGAAAACACTATCTACTTAAAGCATATGCCGGGACGTGCCCGCCTGTGCAGGCCCAATTTGTCATTTTTCTAATTTTATCTGATTGGACACGCTGAGTACGACCCCCATCTCCATAAGAAGGAACAGGACCGAGGTGCCCCCGTAACTGATAAAAGGCAGGGTGATTCCGGTGTTCGGTATGGTATTGGTTACAACCGCGATATTCAGGATGACCTGAATGGCAATGTGCCCCATGACGCCCACCACCAAAAGGGCGCCAAACAGATCCGGTGCATTATTGGCAATGAGCATAAACCTGTATATCATAAACAGGAATATCAGGATAATGGACACCGCGCCAAACAATCCCAGTTCTTCACAGATAATGGCAAATATCATATCGTTCTGGGACTCAGGAAGAAATCCCAGCTTCTGGATGCTCTCTCCCAGTCCCTGTCCCACCAGCCCGCCGGAACCAATGGCATAAAGGCCCTGAAGCACCTGGAACCCCTTGTCCGTAGGGTCGGACTCCGGGTTCAGCCACGCCTCGATTCTCCTGAACTGGTAGGGCTGAAGCAGTTTGATGGTCATAAGGAACTTTCCAATGGGCCCGGCAAATGCCAGCGTACCCAGTCCCAGGGCGCCGATGGTAAAAAAGGGCCACTTCACCTTGCAGGCCACGAACAGCATGACAAAGGCAATACCGCACACAATGATGCCGGAACTTAAGTTGTTCATGGCAACCAGGCCCGCGATGGGCAGTGTCATGGCCACCACATATCCCATATTGCGCCACTTGTTGATCTTTATACCCATGGTGGTGATCATGGCGGCCAGCATAACGATCAGGGCAATTTTTACAAACTCCGTGGGCTGAAAGCTCAAGGGACCGATTGCCAGCCACCGCCTTTTACCATTTACCTCCCGGCCCACAAAGCTGACCGCTATCATGAGTATGTACGACATGAGATAGGCCAGCACGGAAAACCTGGCAAATATATGGTAATCCATCTTGGATATGATGATCATGGCCACAAATCCCACGGCCGCGATCCCTGCCTGGCGCTCCATGAAATAAGCGCCGTTGCCTTTGTAATTCAGCTGGGCCGAATAGGAACTGGCACTATAAATCATGACAAGTCCGAAAGCTGTCAGGAAAATGATGCAGAACAGAAGGCTGTAGTCGTAAAAATGTTTGACCTTCTTTTTTTTCTTTGGCATCTGCTGTTCTCTTATGTCCTGGTTCATAGCCGGCCGTTTAGCCTGGCCCGAGGGCCGGGCGGCCGTCTGCACCTTTCCCGCCATAAGCATTTACCTCCTACAGCGCCATGACGCACTCCTTAAAGACACGCCCGCGCTCTTCATAATTCTTAAACATTCCCCAGCTCGCACAGGCGGGACTGAGCAGCACATAATCCCCGGTATCCGCATAAACCGCGCACACCTGGACTGCTTCCTGCATATCTTCCGCATACATGATTTCCGTAAATTTGTGCTTCTTGGCACATTCGGCAATCTTATCCCTGGTCTGTCCGATCAGGACAATGTATTTGACCTTGCCCTCAAACTCAGATACCCAGTCATCATAATCGCTGTTCTTATCATATCCGCCTGCAATGAGGATGGTAGGTCCCGGCATGGCGCGCAGGGCCTGGATGGCCGCATCGGGATTTGTGCCCTTGGAATCATTGTAATACCTGACTCCGGTGCGCTCCCGCACAAATTCAATGCGGTGTTCCACGGGAAGGAATCCCTCCACCACCCTGGCAATATCAGCCATGGAAACTCCCATCTCCAGGCCAATGGCAGCTGCCGCCATTACATTCTCATAATTATGCCGCCCAAGAAGCTTCATGTCATGGACATTGACCAGCACTGTCTCACGGCCCTTCTGGCAGTGGACAATATTATCTCCGTTCATACAGAATCCGTCCGCCAGCTTCTCACGGCTGGAGAACCAGATGACCCTGGGCTTAAGCTCCGGATCCTGGCCAAATCCCCTCAGGACCGGGTCGTCATAATTCAGCACCACAGCGTCCTGTTCCGTCTGGTTCAGGGTGATGCACTCTTTGATACGTATATAATTCTCCATGGTCCCATGGCGGTTCAAATGATCCGGGGTAATATTCAGGATTGCGCTTACATCCGGGTGGAAATCCATGATGGTCTCCAGCTGGAAGCTGGAAACTTCCGCAACGGTCACGGATTCTTCCGTCATGTCCAACACCCTGGCAGTGTACGGGTCGCCGATATTCCCCACCACAAAGGTCTCTTCATACCGCGCCTTTAATATCTCTCCTGTGAGCGCTGTGGTGGTGGTCTTTCCATTGGTTCCTGTTATGGCAGCCAGCTTGCCCATCGCACACTGGTAAGCCAGCTCGATCTCGCCCAGAATGGGGATCTTGGCATCATCCACAACAGCCACAAAGGGACTGTCCAGAGGAATGCCCGGGCTGATGATACACAGTTCAACTCCCAAAAGATCGGAGCGCTTGATCTCTCCCAGCACAACATTGACCTTTGCTTCTTTATCAAGCTTTGCCTTGATGTCTTCTTCCTTTAAGGCAGTGTTACCGTCATAAAGCACCACCTCACCGCCACGCTCCAGTATAAGGCGCGCTGCTGAGATTCCGCTTAATCCAGTTCCTGCAACTAACACTTTCTGACTCTGATTCATTTGTCAATTAACCTCCTCACCGTACGCATGCGACTATAATCCAAGATAAGCAACCATACACAATATTGCGGTTACAATGGCAAATACCGCCACTACCCGGGTCTCTGACCATCCGCACAGTTCAAAGTGGTGATGGATGGGAGCCATTTTAAAAATGCGTTTTCCGCCTGTACGCTTAAAATACGTAACCTGCATAATGACGGACAGCACTTCCACCAGGTAGATCAGGCCAATGATCGGGATAAACAGGGGCATGCGCATCATATAGGCGGAAGCAGCCACAAAACCGCCCAGGGCCAGGGAACCGGTATCTCCCATAAACACCTTTGCCGGATACACATTAAAGAGCAGAAAGCCCAGAAGGCTTCCCACCACCGCTCCTGTCATGGGACTGATTCCCATATCCTCGCCTATGGCCACAATGGTCAGAAACGTGGCAACCAGAATGGTGACACTGGTACAAAGTCCGTCCAGTCCATCTGTAAAATTCACCCCGTTGTCCGTGCCCAGCATGATAAAGAACAGGGCCGGGATAAAAAAGATTCCCAGTGAAAGGAACTTTCCGCCGTCAAACCCGCCGGTAAATGGGATGAGCATATTGGTCCCCACTTCCCCGCTGTTTAACAGATACCAGGCAAAAATACCTGTGATAATAAATTGTCCAACTAACTTCTGCATCGGCTTCAGGCCTTCCGAGCGCTTCATCACGATCTTGATATAGTCGTCCAGGAATCCGATAATGCCGAACCCTACCGTCACAAAAAGGATGGGAATGATCTTGGGATAGCTGGGAATATAAAAGATGGATGTAATGATAATACTGCAAAGTATAATCAGCCCGCCCATGGTGGGCGTTCCCTGCTTTTTCAAATGGGCCTGCGGTCCGTCCTCCCTTACCTGCTGGCCAAATTTAAGCTTGTGCAGAAAAGGGATGATAATGGGGCAAAGCAGTGCGCTGATGGCAAATGCAATAATGATAGCTAGTATGGTTTCATGAATCATAAGGGCACCTCAATCTCATATGTATGTCTTATTTGGTAATTAGTATACGTCTTTTTCCGGGAATAATCAACTATGGATTGGAAACGTGCACAGCAGTTTCTTCCTCCGTTGCCTGAATTCCCAGATAAGGAAGTATATTCTTAAACAGATCTCCAACCACCGGAGCGGCAATGGTTCCGCCGTAATAAATCCCCTCCGGTTCATCGATTGTAATAAGCGCCATGACCTGCGGATCGTCCGCCGGAGCAAAGCCGATAAAAGATGAAATATATTTTTTCAGGCTTCTGGGAAGCTTCTCTGACGTGGCCGTCTTGCCGCCGATCTTGTAGCCTTCCAGCTTTGCCTTTTTGCCGCTTCCCTCCGACACTACCTGTTCCAGCACGTAGCGCATGGTGGCGCTGGTCTCCTCAGAAAGGATGCGTCCCTTGGAGGGATATTTGAAGGCGCGGACCGAAGTCTGGTCCGTGCTCACTGCCGCTACCCCGAAATGGGGCGTTACACGGTTTCCTCCATTGACAATGGAGGCAGCTGTTGTGATCAGCTGGATGGGCGTGATCTGGAACGACTGGCCGAAAGACACTGTGGCCAGTTCCACAAGTCCCATATTTTCCTTTTTGTGCATAATGGTGGCAGCTTCTCCGGGCAGGTCGATCCCTGTCTTTCCCTTAAGGCCGAACTGGGTAAAATATTTATAATACCCATCCACGCCCAGCCTCTGCCCCACATCGATAAACACCGGATTGCAGGAGTTCATGGCACCCTGTAAAAATGTCTCGGAGCCGTGTCCGCCCACCTTGTGGCAGCGTATTTTCCGGTCCTCCACGATCCTAAATCCCGGGCAGGAAAACTGGTCTGTCAGCTTCACCGCACCGGACTCCAATCCGGCTGCCGCCGTAATGATCTTAAAGGTGGAACCCGGTTCATAGGTATCGTTGATACAGGTATTCCTCCACATCTGGTTCAGCTGCTCCTGCTTTTTGGACGCGGGCAGGGAGGCGTTCTGGGCAGCGATCTCCTGAAGGCTCTGGCTGCGCAGATTCTGGTCCAGGGTAAAGGGATCGTTGAGATTGAACTCCGGCACATTGACCATGGCCAGCAGCTCCCCGTTCTGGGGATTCATGACTATGATGGAGACCTTTTTGGCATTCTTTTTTTCCAGAACCTGATAGGCCAGCTGCTCCGCATATTTCTGGATATTCACATCCAGGCTGATGTGCAGGTCATTTCCCGGTATGGGTTCGATCCGGTCCTCGGCGGCATTTTCAATCTCCACCCCTTTGGCATCCGACATGGTAAGTATTTTCCCATTCATGCCTTTTAAGTACTTTTCGTATTTTACCTCCAGCCCTATGATTCCCTGGTTGTCGCCTCCTGTAAATCCAAGCACCTTGGACGCCAGGCTGTCATAGGGATAATAACGCTTGTAATCTTCGTCCACTTTTACCCCGTCCAGCCGGTATGAGCGGATCTTATCCCCCAGTTCCTTATCCACATTGGTCTTTATGATCTCCCTGGAGCTGCGCTTCTCAACCCGTTTTCGGACCGGCTCCTCATCCAGCCCCAGTTCACTGCAGAGCACTTGTATTACGCGCTCCCGGTCCGTCACCTGGTTGTAGATAACGGAAATGGTGCACACGGTCCTGTTATCTGCTATGACCACGCCGTTGGCATCGATGATCCGGCCTCTGGCTGCCTTGATGGTACGTTCCCTCTGGTGCAGGTCCTCCGCCATTGCGCTGTAGTGTTCGGAACAGAACAGCATAAGATAAGCAAGCCGCCCCGAGAGGCTCACCATGACAATGGCAATGAGCAGTGCAAGGACGGCTATATTCTTTCTGTGCTTTGTAAGGTTTGAATTCATGAGCGTCTCCGGCGTCCATCATTGTTAATAATATATTGGGGCCGGTCTCATTTTATGAATCTTTATCCGGAAAGGAGTATCCGGTACTGCTCCAGGTACGGCCGTCAGGGATTACTCCCCGCGGTCTGGGGATCGGCCGTCTCCTCCTTGTAGGGATCGGCCTCAGTTGTGGGTCCGGTATCGGTCCCAGGCCCCTCAGGGGCTGACGGATCCCGGGGAACTGAATCCGGCACCCCGCTTCCCCCGCCATCATCCGGAACCACTTCATCCGTATCATACTGCTGCTGCGTCTCGGCCGGGGTCTCCTCCTGGCCTTCACCCTCCTCCAGGCTTGTCTCCACCTCATTGATCCCCTCGGAGGAAGGAAGGCTTTCCTGTATGGCCTCATCTTCCGGCAGATCCTTGGTGGGAAATATATTCATATAAGGAAGGGTCTCCGTCATGATCTTTGAAAATACCGCGCTTGCGTAGGAGCTGTGGGCCTGCTGCTCACCCGGCGGATAGTTTGGGGTATCGATCACTACATAGACAAACACCTGGGGATCCTCTATGGGCGCAAAGCCCGCAAAGCTGACCAGATAGTTTTTGGCTGAACGGGGCTGTTTTTCCGCTGTTCCGGTCTTGCCTCCCACATCATATCCAATGACCTGGGCTGCCTTTCCGGTACCGGTCTCAACCGTCTGGAACATGGCCTCCTTCAGGAAATCAGCTGTGGACTGGGATACGGTTTCCCGCACCAGTACAGGTTCCTTTTTCTCCACCACGGAGCCCTGTTCATTGAGGATCTGCTTTACCACATGGGGTTCATAATAAGATCCGCCGTTGAGCACGGAGCAGAATGCCGCAGCCATCTGGACCATGGTGCAGTTGTAGTTCTGGCCAAAGGCATTGGTTGCCAGATCCGTGGGCCGCATGTTGTCCGCATTGTATACAAGGCTGCTGGTATCCGCCTCACCCGGCAGGTCGATCCCTGTCTTGTCACCAAATCCAAAGATGGACTGGTACTTGGTAAAGCGGTCCCGGCCTATAATGGCGCCCATACGCATCATGGCCACGTTGCAGGACTGCATCAGCGATTCCTGTACGTTCAGCCACCCGTGGCCGCCCCTGCGCCACGCCGTACACTTGATATCATGATCTCCCACATGGAGGATACCGGCACACTCAAAGCTGTCACTGGGTTTTATAAGTCCCTCCTCCATGCCGGCCGCCACTGTAAAGATCTTGGAAGGGGAACCCGGCTCATATGTGTCACTGACACAGAAATTCCTCCAGATCTGGTTCCAGGCCACCTGCTGCCCGTAGGAGATCACATCCTCCCGGCTGAAATGATCCAGCACCTGGTCCTCTGTAATAGTCTTCCCTTCGTTTTCCCTTCTGTATACAGCGGCTGCTTCTTTTTTTCCAAGAACAAACAGATCCTCCTGGGTAAATCCGCTTACATCCCTGGGATTGTTCAGGTCAAAAACATTGCTTGTGCCCATGGCCAGGATCTCACCGTTGTTGGGATTCATGACAATGGCTGCCGTAACCTTGCTGCCCGTGGTGGTCTGCCATTCATTGATGTATTTCTGTACAATATTCTGGATATTCACATCAATGGTGGAAACAATGGTCTTGCCGCCCTCTGCCGGCTTCACCACGCCCTCCAGGTTGGAGTTCTCGTCCAGGTATCCGTACTCCCGTCCGTTCACCCCAATAAGGCTGCTGTTATAGTACTGCTCAATCCCTCCTGTTCCCACGCTGCCGTCACTGCTGGTAAATCCGATCACATTGCAGGCCAGGGAATTATAGGGATAGATCCTTTTATATTCATCTTCAAACCAGATCCCCTTGACCCGCTTTTTTCCCTCCACCTCGTCCTTGTTCTCATAATAAGCTTTGTTCATATCCTTTGCCAGCTGCTCAAAGGCAGTCTTCTGGTCATAGGTGAGCTGGCGCCCCTTATTATATCTGAGATAGGCGCTGTCCGCCCTCTCCTCAATCAGGCCCCGCACCTCCCCGCCGTCAAAGCCAAAGCTGGTCACCAGCGCCTCTATGGTGGGTTCCAGATAACGCTCCGGTTTGGACATGATCTGTTTGGGGTCGATGATCAGGTTGTATACCTTTTCGCTGGTAGCCAGGTAGGTGCCGTTCCTGTCCACGATATCCCCTCTTCGGTAGGGAATGGTACGGCTTTCATACTCCTGCTGGCGCTGGGTCAGTACGATCTTGTTGTACTGTTCATTGTTGTCCCTGATGATTCTGTAAAGGACCATTATTAATGCAAATAAAGCCAGCGTAATCACCAATACGGTGATTGCCAGCTTTTCCTGCAAATACTTTGGATAAAAGTATTTTCCTTTTGTATTGTGCTGCTCCCGGCCGTTCCCTTTTCCATTACCACCGGGGCGGCCGCCTCCATTAGTGTTCCGGGATGTCTTCATACTGTCTTACATACTCGCTTTCTGTCTTGTCATACAATAACACCTGGTCCTTCTTGGCATAGACCATCCCCAGCTCCTTAGTGGCGATCTCATAGATCTTGTTTAAGTCAATGCTGGTATTGATGCTGGTCTCCAGGGCATCGTTTTCCGCCTTAAGCTGTTCTAACTGTGCCTCCATCTTCTCGATGTTATGCATTCTTGCTGTAATGGATGACTGCACATGGAGGTAGTTGATGCAGAGGTATAAGGTAAACACTGACGCAATGGTAAGCATGATTACATACGGAAGATCCATATACAATGCGCGTTCCTGATTGCGGCGGATCCGGTGATTGTGCCGGACGGACTGGCTGCCTGCCGGTTTCCCCGGCCTGCGCTCCGGCCGTGGAGCGGCCTGCGGCTTAAGCTGTGGTGCCGCGGTGCCGTACATATAGGGATCTGTATGTGCAGCCCTGCGGTTTGTCTGTCTGTTGGTGCGTCCTGATGACGCCTGCGTTCTTGCAGCCATAACCTTATCCTCCCTTCTGTCTTGATATGGTCATCCTTTGTACGAAAATCCTTTGTGCGGCGTTACATCATCTGTATTTATCCCCGTTCAAACACGCGCAGCTTGGCGCTCTTTGAACGGCTGTTTTCTTCCAGTTCTTTCTCTGAGGGCAATACGGGTTTCCTTGATATCACCTTTCCTTTGCTCTTCCTGCCGCACACGCAGACAGGAAACTCATGGGGGCAGATACAGGGGTTCTCATTGGTCCTGAACCGGTTCTTTACGATCCGGTCTTCCAGTGAATGGAACGTAATGATACTCAGGCGGCCTCCCGGGTTTAAAAGGCCGATCATAGTGTCAATGGAGTGCTCCAGAACATCCAGTTCATGATTGCACTCGATCCGTATGGCCTGGAAGGTACGCTTGGCCGGGTGTCCGCCCGTGGCCCGTACTCTGGCCGGGATCGCGTTCTTTATGATCTCCGCCAACTGTCCCGTGGTCTCAATGGGATGCTCCTCCCGCTCTCTTACAATATGCTTTGCTATATTCTTCGCAAAATTATCCTCACCATAGTCCCGGATGATCCTGTACAGTTCCATTTCTCCGTAAGTATTGACAATGTCAGTCGCCGTGGTGGTATTCCTCTGATCCATCCTCATGTCCAGAGGCGCATCCTCCCTGTAGGTAAATCCCCTGGAAGCCTTGTCCAGCTGATAGGAGGAAACTCCCAGATCCAGGTAGATACCGTCCACTTTGCTGAGTTCCAGATCCTCCAGCACTGTTTTGATATTCTCATAATTGCTTCTTACTATGGTTACTTTATCCTTAAAGTGTTCCAGCCGCTTTCCCGCGGCCGCTATGGCGTCCGCATCCTGGTCAATGCCAATGAGACGTCCGCTTCCCAGGCGTTTGCACACCTCGTAGGCATGTCCTCCCCCGCCCAGCGTTCCATCCACATAAATGCCTCCGGGCTTGATATTCAGGCTTCCCACTGTCTCATATAAAAGTACGGACTTGTGTACAAATGCTTGTTCCTCCATTAAATTCCCAAACCTTCCATATGTTCTGCAATCTCTTCCATATCATCAAAGGTGTTAGCCTCCAGCCACTTATCCTTGCTCCAGATTTCAATACGGCTTCCCACACCTACCAGTACTGCGTCCTTCTCAATTCCGGCAAATTCCCTTAAAACCGCCGGAAGAAGAATTCTTCCCTGTTTGTCCACTTCACAGGTGGTAGCTCCTGCCAGAAGGAAACGTGAAAACTTACGTCCGGCAGTGTTGGTAAGAGGCAGTGTGCGAAGTTTTTCTTCAAGAGCGGCCCATTCAGAATTCTCATACACAAAAAGGCAGTTATCAAGGCCCTTCGTTACAACGAATTCGTCACCTAACTGCTCTCTGAACTTGGAAGGTACGATCAGACGTCCCTTCGCATCAACTGTATGATTGTACTCACCCATGAACATAACTTATCACCTGCCGTACGTCAGTGCGGTACTGTGGACAGCTGCGGGGGATCCGAAACCCCCACTTCATCCACAAAACAACCATCCTCTACCACTTTGCACCACTTTCTACCACTTGTATGTCCATCATAGTACAGAAATTGGGAAATGGCAAGAAGTTTTTACGAATTTCTTATAAAATTAAGGCAAAAAAATAAAGCAGTTGCGTGGTTTTTCGCAACTGCCTCTACATATGGGATGACCCCTTTTTTCAGCACTAAATATAGATTTTATGTTAATCAGAAGGGAAATCTCCCCCCACTTTCTCCCCCTTTTTCAGGCCGTGGTGCTTATAAACAATGATGCCCGCAGATATCAGGACCAACGCGGCTGAGAGGAGCTGTGAAACCGCAAGCCCCGAGCCGGGAAGCTTCAACTGGTCTGTCCTAAGGCCCTCGATCCATACACGTCCCAGACCGTATCCCAGGAAATACACCCACAGCATTTCCCCTTCAAATTTCTTGTGTTTTCTGTACCAGAGCATGAATCCAAGGACACACAGGTTCCACACGGATTCATACAGGAATGTGGGGTGCACCTGGATATAAGCGATTCCATTTTCCACGATCTCATTGTCTATCAGCTGCTGGGAGATCATGGATGGATTCACCAGGCTTTTTTTAATGCGCATGGCAAACAGGTTATTGGTAAAGCCGCCAAATGCCTCACAGTTGAAGAAATTCCCCCACCTTCCAATGATCTGGCCAGTGATCAGCCCCAGCACGCCGCTGTCTGCCATGGAAAAAAACGACATCTTCCTCATCCTGGTAAACACAGTGAGGGTGATGACCGCGCCAATGACACCGCCATATATGGCCAGGCCGCCCCCACGCAGGTTAAAAATCTGAAGCAGGTTATCCTTATAGTTGTCCCAGTCAAAAATAACATAATAGGCCCTGGCCCCTATGATGGAAAATATAATACCGTACAGCGCAAAGTCCAGGTAAATGTCGGGATCCTGCCCTCTGCGCCTGGCATCGGAAAATGCCACGGCCATACCGGCCAGCATTCCCAATCCTATGATAATTCCGTAAAATGCGATCCGAAAGCCAAACACCGTGATGCTGTTTGGCAGGTTCTGTATGGTTATTCCCAGATTCACAAAACTCAAATCTGCTCCTGCTGCTTCCATAGATCAATCTCCTTCCTGTTTCATATACTTTCCCATTTTACCCCGAAGTAATATAAATTGCAAGGAGTGATTTATTCCGGCATTTGTGCCGGCATTGATGCCGACATTGATGCAGACGGGACAGAGATTACCGGGCGGCCAGGGCAGCCATTGTGATATAATTGTAGGGCTTGTTAAAATGCGGAAGGAAAAACAGGTCAAAGAGCTTCAGCTTATCAATGGTCACCTGTTCCTCTATAGCCATGGAAAACAGGTGTATGCCCATGGAGATATCGTAGTCCGAACACATCTGCGCTCCCAGGATGATCCTGGTTTCCTTATCATACACAATACGGATCTTCACCTTGTTGTTGCCATTTTCCATGAATTCCGCCTTCTGCCAGTCCTCATAATCTGAGGAAGCTGCCGCATACCCCATCTTCTGCGCCCTTTTCAGGCTGATACCTGTGCAGAGCATATGAAGCCCCCATATGCTGATCCCGTTGGACCCCTGTACTCCCACGGATTCAAGCGTTCTTCCGCAGGCATTGTGGGCGGCGATGATGCCGGAACGGACCGCATTGGTTGCCAGGGCAATGTAATCCGTGGCCTGGATGGCATTATTATAAACCGTGGCGCAATCGCCGATGGCATAGACTCCCGCAACGCTGGTCTCCTGCCTGCGGTCCACCAGGTATGCCCCATTCTTAAACAGTTTGAGCCTCCCCTGTCCCAGACCTGTATTGGGCTTAAAGCCAATGCCGAATACCACCATGTCAGCCTGATACCTTGCCTGATCCGTTACCACGGTCTGTACCCTTTTCCGGCCCTCCAGTTTGACTACGGTTTCCCCCAATGCCAGTTCCACTCCGTGGCTTTCCAGATTCTTCCCCATTATATAGGAAAATTCACTGTCATAATACCCGGCCAGGCATGTGTCCGCACAATCGATCAGCACCACTTCCCTGCCGTTTCTCACAAACGCTTCCGCCAGCTCCACCCCGATATATCCTGCCCCCACCACGGCGATCCTCCTGATGGACGGGTCCTTCAGCTTTTGGATCACATCCCGGGCATTCTGGTACAGCTTTACAAACTGGACATTTTCCAGGTCCATGCCCTGTAGTTCAGGACGGATGGGCAGGGAACCTGTTGCCAGTATCAGCTTGTCATAGGGCTGTTCATGGATTGTTCCATCCTTTTCCCGGCCATATACCATCTTTTTGTCATAGTCTATCCTGGATATCTCTGTTTCCATATGGACCACGGCGCCCTTTTCCTCAAATGCCTCCCTGCTCGAATAAAACAGTCCCTCCGGACCGGATATCTGCTTCCCGATCCAAAGCGCCATTCCGCATCCCAGAAAACTGATATTGGAATTACCGTCAAATGCGATCACCCTGTTTTCCGGGAACTGGTCCAGTATTGTATTAATGGCCGCCGTGCCGGCATGATTGGCGCCGATCACAACAATCGTCTCTCCCATGTTCATATCTTCCTTTCTATGGATCCATGCTTAATGTCTTTCCTTTCTATTCTCCCCATCCTGTAGATTTTTATATACCTTTTGCGGTTAAACATTTTCTGCTTTAATTTCCCCCTGTTTTATGATATGATAATAAGGCTGTAATAGAATCAGAACGTTCCTGACAGGCCAAAAGGATCTGGAAATGGCCTTTGGGCGCGATGAATGCTTGTACATGGACTTTAGCACCATACTGCAAAAGTTGGGGCGCCATGTCCCAGCACCATATATCACATATTAATAGGAAGGTAATCAAATGAAATTAGGTATTGTAGGACTCCCCAATGTAGGAAAGAGCACCCTGTTTAATTCCCTGACCAAAGCCGGTGCGGAATCAGCCAACTACCCATTCTGCACCATTGACCCCAATGTAGGCGTAGTGCCTGTTCCGGACGTAAGGCTGGACAAGCTGACTGAAATGTATAACTCTGAAAAAACCACCCCTGCCGTGATCGAGTTCGTGGACATTGCGGGACTTGTAAAAGGCGCATCCAAAGGCGAAGGACTGGGCAACCAGTTCCTCTCCAATATCCGTGAGGTGGATGCCATCGTACACGTGGTCCGCTGTTTTGACGACCCCAATGTCATCCATGTGGATGGAAGTGTTGATCCGCTGAGAGATATCGAGACCATTAACCTGGAACTTATCTTTTCTGATATAGAAATCCTGGAGCGCCGCATTGCAAAGCAGTCCAAGGGTTCTTTCAACAATAAGGATCTGGCCAAGGAAGTGGAGCTGTTAAAGGCTATGAAAGCCCATCTTGAAGAAGGCAGACTGGCCCGGGGCTATGACACAGAGGATGAGGATGAGCGTGAGTTTATCGGCACCTTAAACCTGCTCACTTGGAAGCCTGTTATATTCGCTGCCAATGTTGCGGAAAGCGACCTGGCAAATGACGGCGCTGACAACGCCTATGTACAGTCAGTCCGCAGCTTTGCCGCTGAAAACGGATGCGAAGTATTTGTCATCTGTGCTGAGATTGAACAGGAGATTGCGGAACTGGATGATGATGAGAAGAAGATGTTCTTAGATGACCTTGGCCTTACTGAATCCGGCCTGGAGAAGCTGATTGCCGCCAGCTACCGTATCCTGGGCCTTATGAGCTACCTGACCGCAGGTCCCCAGGAAAGCCGCGCGTGGACCATCAAGATCGGCACCAAAGCGCCCCAGGCAGCAGGCAAGATCCACAGCGACTTTGAGAGGGGCTTTATCCGCGCCGAGGTTGTGAACTATGATGACCTGATGAACTGCGGCAGCATGAACGCTGCCAAGGAAAAAGGCCTGGTCCGCTCCGAGGGCAAGGAATATGTGATGAGGGACGGGGATGTGGTCCTGTTCCGTTTTAATGTATAATTTATAAACGAATAAGATAAGCCGGTTCCCTGAAAAGGCGGTCCAGTCTCAGAGCGTGTTTCAAAGTGCTCTGTCCGGATCCTCTCTCCTCAGGAACCGGCTTTTGGTTTGGTACAGGTCTTGATCTTTTTTCCTGTTGATGTATAATATAAATATCACTCATCATAGATGAGCAGTGTTTTCATCTTATTTTCATGTGTGCTTTCGGAATCACCATTCAGGTTAATGAGATGTTTTTGCCAGCCGCAAAGATAGATGCCAGGAAGGCTCCGGAGTACACGAATCTAATCTAAAAGGAGGATTTTTATGCAGCGGATCATTGACCTCACCCTTGAAATCACCAACAAAATGCTGGTACAGGATGCCTTTCAGAGCAATATCTATGTTCCTATGGTATCCCACGAAGAGTCAAAATCATTTAACACAGGAACCCCCGAGGATCCCTTCACTTCCACCTGGAATTATCTGGGCATGGTTGAACATACCGGCACCCATGTGGATGCATTTTACCATATGAGTCCCAAGGGCCTTCCCATTGACCAGATGCCCCTTGACCTTTTCTTTGGCAAAGCCGTGTGTTTGGATATGCGCCATATACCTGCCAGGGGAAACATCACTGTTAGTGATGTGGAGAAAGCTGAAAAGGAGGCCGGGGTCATCATCCAGGGCCACATCGTCCTCTTTGCCACAGGAGTCCATGAACGGTATTTCCCATCAAAAGATGTCCTTTGTATGAATCCTGACATCGCTCCTGAGACAGTTGCGTGGCTGGCTTCCCGTGGTTCCAGGATGCACGGTGTGGAAGGACCGTCCACAGACATCATGGACACCCAGCTGTTCCCCAGCCACCGGGCCTGCAGAGATCTGGGATTGTCACACTATGAGTGGCTGGTAAACCTGGACCAGCTTATCGGCAAGGGTGAATTCTTGTTTTACGGGATTCCCTTAAAGCTCAGGAACGGAAGCGGCTCTCCTGTCAGGGCCTTTGCCGTGATTGAAGAATAAGAGGGGAGGGATCCATATGGCACACTATCAACTGTTACCTGCCAGGGACACCCTTCACGGAAGCCTGTCAAAAACAATTCCTCCGGTACTCACCATCGACCCTGGGGATACCGTGGATTTCACCACACTGGAGGCGGACTGGCGGATCTCACCTCCGGACTCCCCCTCCTCCTTAAGCGGGACCTTTATGGAGCGCTCCATGCCCCTTGACCAGGGACACGCCCTTTGCGGCCCCATCCACATCCGGGGCGCCCATCCCGGTATGACTCTTTCCGTTCGTGTTAACCAGATCCTGACCGGCACATGGGGATGGAGCCGTGTGGGAGGCGGGGACCCCGGCCATCTGGAGCATATTCATTTTAAGGGCGGAGAGTACTTCCTGACATGGGAGATTGACAGGAAGAAAGGCACCTGTACAAGCCATCTGGGACACAGCGTCCCTCTTTCCCCCTTCATGGGCGTCATGGCTGTTGCCCCTGACACGGATGACTATGTGAGGACTCACATCCCCGGTCTTTACGGAGCCAATATGGACTGCAAGGACATAACAGCCGGAAGTGTTCTTTACCTGCCGGTCTATGCAGAAGGCGCTCTGTTTTCCACAGGAGACGGCCATGCCAGGCAGGGTGATGGAGAATCCGGCTGTACCGCTATTGAATGCCCCATGGAATGCGTAAGCCTGACCTTTGACCTGATCGATGAACCTCTGGCCAGCCCTGTGTGCAACTCTCCCAAGGGCTGGATCACATTTGGTTTTCACAGTGATTTGACAGAAGCTGCTTATTATGCTTTAATGGAAATGTGCCGTCTGATGGAGCGCCTATATGGATTTAGCAGCAAGGAAGCGCTGGCCATGGCAAGTGTAGCGGTTGACATGCGCATCACACAGCTGGTCAACGGCGTGAGGGGGGCCCATGCTCTTCTGCCCCACGGTATCATAACCTTGTGAGACCCGCAGCATAACAGCACTCTGATTGAAACTGATATATACGATACATTAAGGAGGCTTTTTCATGCCCAATGAATCTTTGAACCTTTCCCTGGAAGAACTAAAGGAGCTTTTTCCCATCCAGTCCGATTTAATTGATTACCTGATTCTTACATTCCTTTTGCAGAAAAACGAACCTACCGGTTCCTGGACCTTTAAGGAAATGTTTGAGCAGGCAGGACTAACGGTGGGTACTGCGACCATAGGAAGAAACCTTAAGATGATGGATAGTCATGGTTACACCGTACAGGTGGCCAACAAGGGAAGGGTCCTTACAGACCTGGGACTGGAAAAAGCCTCCCATCTTCGCGCCCATGCCGCTGAACAGGAGTTCAGCAGGGACCTGATGGCCCTTACCAAGAGCACTGATATGAAGACCCTGGCAGATATCCTGTATGCCCGGATCGCCATTGAATACGAGGCAGCCCGCCTGGCGGCCCTCAATGCCGGTCCCGGGGACCTGGAGGAACTGCAGTGGTCACTGAACCAGCACAAACGCTCCATTTCCCTTGGAAACAGTTCGGCCGGCACGGGACTGGATTTTCATTTGGTTCTGGCTAAAGCCTCCCAAAACCAGGCCATGTACACTGCTCTGAACCTCCTGATCTATCAGCAGCGCTGCATTGAATGGAATGCGCAGGCAGAGGGAATTCTGGAATATTCCACCACGTATGCCGCCATACATGAGGAGATCCTTAACGCTGTAAGGCAGCATGATCCCCAGCTTGCAGCACATTTGATAAAAAGCCATCTGCTTGACATTATCCATGAAATAGAAAAGAATACCGGAACAGTCTGAACCGGTACTCTTTTCTGCTCTCAGTCAGCCGCAACTGCAACTGCTTCTATCTCGATCACCATGCCATGATTAAACTTCCCGATCTGCATGGTACTCCTGGCAGGGGGATTATGGGGAAAATATTTTTTATAAGTCTCATTAAATATCTCAAAGTCATCTATGTTGGAGACAAATACAAGGGTCTTTATCACGTGATCCAGGTCTGAGCCGGCCTCCCGCAAAAGATTGTCCATGTTCTTTAAAATCTGCTCTGTCTGCTTCACAATATCTCCCGGCCCTACCAACTCCTGGGTAACAGGATCATTAGCCGTTACCCCCGCTGTAAAGATCAGATCGCCTGTTCTGAAAGCCTGTGAATACCAGCCGCCCGGCTTTGGGCATTTATCTGTAGAAATCTTAATTACATCCATATTCCCGTCTTCCTTTCATCTCATTGTTTTTATCCAAGCAAGTCCTCCTGGGCCAGACGTTCCACGGTTCTCAACAGAACTGCGGTGCCGTCAGCCATATCCTCCGGCGTGGTGTATTCATCCGGGCAATGGCTGACCCCTTCATTTGAGCTTCTCAGGAAGATCATTCCCATGGGATACAGACGTCCCATCTGCATTGCGTCATGGGCGGGATAGCTTACCATATATTTATGGGGTATCTCCTCCTTCCCGGTGCATTGCTCGATCAATTCCACAAGACGTTTATCGCAGTGAACAGGCTCTGTGTTGATCGTACTCCTGACTGAATAGGTAAGTCCCCTGTCCCTGCACTGCTTTTCCACAAATGCCATCAGGTCATCATATAGTTTCTGCCACAGGTCATCTTCTTTTTCCCTGAAATCCACAGGCACAATAGCCTGGTTTGCCACAATATTGTGTTCTGCGGGAAGGGCTTCTATATAACCAACTGTTCCCCGGGTGGTGGAGCCTGATTCCAGGGCCAGGCGCTCCACCTCACATGCAATTGCCGCTGCCGCCGCCATGGCATCATGCCTGTCCTCCATTGCCATACCCCCTGCGTGGGCGGACACACCGTGTAGCGTTATATAGAACTGTTTGATCCCGGCGATATCCGTCACAACAGCCATGGGCAGGTCCTCATGAAGGAGGTAACATCCCTGTTCAATATGAAGTTCTATAAATGCATAATAGTCCCCCGCTTTAATATAGCTTCCCGGGAAATTGTCCGGCTCCAGTCCCATGTCAAAATCCAGCATTGCCTGCCTCATAGTGATCCCTGTTGCCCTGTCCGTGGACGTGGCTGCATAATCTTCCGGAAGCATACCGCAGATCGCCTTGCTGCCAAAATGTCCTCCCAGGAACTGGCTGGCTTCCTCGTTGACAAATGCGATCATCTCAATGGGACGCCTTGGCTTGATCCCGTTCTCGGACAGGGTGGTAAGCACCTCAAGGGCTGCCATAACGCCTGCCAGTCCGTCAAATTTCCCTCCCATGGGTACTGTATCAAAATGTGAGCCTGTGAGAATGGGGGGAAGGTCCTCCTGCCCCTCCAGTTTTCCATAGATATTTCCCACTGTATCCATCCGCACGGTCAGTCCTGCTTCCCGCATCCACCCCATAAGGACTTCGCACGCTTCCCTGTAGGCAGGTGTCCATGCAAACCGGCTGATCCCTCCTCTGGGATCTGCTCCGATCCCTCCTACGTACTGAAGACGTTCCCATAAACGTTCCTTGTTGATCCCAAGCATTTCTATTACCCCTTTCTATGGTTTAATGAATATTCCACTGCCCGGAACAGCCCATATAGCGCCATCCCTGTAAACAGTCCTTCCCCTCACAAGGGTTTCCGTCACACGGCAGAGAACCTCCTTTCCCTCATAAGGAAAACTGGTGCATTTTGTCTTGGATAAGCTGTCTTTCCTGCTGTAATTCCACCGGCAGTCCATATCCACCAGGGCCAGATCCGCGTCTGCTCCCACCCTGACCGCTCCCTTGCGGGGGTACAAACCAAAACGTTTTGCCGCATTGGTCGCACACAGATCCGCCAGCCGGGAGGCTTTCATCCCCCGTTTTATGACTGCCTCGGATATCATAAGGGGATAGGCAATGTCAATGGAGGGCGCGCCTCCCATTACATTCCACCCATTTCCATCCTCCGGTTCCTTGTCCTCCTTTGTATAAGGCGCATGATCCGTGCCCAGGTAATCAATGGTCCCATCCAGAAGATACTCCCACATCTGTTCCATCCGTTTCCTGTCCCTCAAAGGCGGCTGGATCAGACCGTAGGTTCCTGCGCCAAAATTATCCTCATGATTCAGAAGAAAATAGTGGGCACAGCTTTCTGCCGATACATCCACCCCCTCCGCTTTTGCCTTCTTAATAAGTTCAGCTCCCTCCGGTATGGATAAATGGCAGATATGAAGAGGGCAGCCGGATGCTTTTGACAGGATTACCGCATTCTGTACCGCAATCATCTCCGCATACCAGGGCCTTGCCATGTCGTGAAGGCGAAGGTTCCATGGACCATCCTGAAACCGCTCCTTTAATTCACTTATAATATTCTCATCCTCGGCGTGGAACCCCAGTATCCGCCCATGCTTTTTCACCTCATCCATGGCGTCCTTTTGCTGCTGGTGGTCCAGCCACTTAAATTCCGGTCCTGCGTCCAGGGTAAATCCTTTAAAGGCAATGCACCCTAAGCCGCACAACTCCCCTATATGGCTGTTCCCTCCTGCGATAGCTCCACCCCACAGGGCAAAATCCACCACCGCATGCTGGGAAGCACGTTCATATTTGGTACGGAACGTGTCCTTATCTATAACAGGAGGGCTGCTGTTGGGCATTTCCATCACAAGAGTATAACCGCCTGAGGCAGCAGCCTTTGTGCCGCATTCCCAGTCCTCCCTGTACTCCGCCCCCGGATCAAAGAAATGGGTGTGGGTGTCAATTCCCCCCGGAAATATGTACCGCCCTCCTGCATCGATCCTCTCCTTCCCATCTGCTCCACAGCCATCCTGTAAAATGGCAGCTATCTTTCCATCCTTTATTGCCAATGATGCATTCAGACAGCCGTCCTCCAGCACCAGAGTCCCATTATCTATTATCTTGTCAAATCCCATGGCTTTCACTTAACCTTCCCAAACATCTGCGGGTATTCTTCCGCCCATGCAATATAATCCTTCATGGCTTTTTCCATGTCATACTGCGGCGTATAACCGGATTCACAGAGCCTTGAAACAGACATGGGGGCATTATCCCTGATACCGTGGTAAAACACATTAGATTCCTCCTCCCGTCCGGCCAGTCTCCACTTAAATCCCGGATAATAGGAACATAATGCCTGGCACCAGTCCGCAATGGACCATATACTGCCGGAACTCAAATTATACACATCCCATTCAGGGCTCCTCCCGGCCAGCCAAAAAAGCGCACCGGCAATATCCCTGCTGTACACCCAGCTGGTTCGATTGGGCCTTTTTAAAACCGCCTGGATTCCATCCATGGCATACTTAAGGGTGATGCACGGAGCACTCATTTTATCTCTGAACCTGGTAGGCCTCTCCCATGGTCCAAACACATCCCCCAGCCTTGCACAGGTTATATCCATATGATGAAGATACTGATACCGGAGAGCTAATTTTTCAGAAGTGAATTTAGAAATCTGATACAGGTTTTCAGGATTTAGATTCTCCATCTCCTCTGTCAGGATGTCTGCCTTATATGCCGTGGTTCCATACGCCGCTATGGAGCTTACATACAGGAAGCGCCTGATGCCTGCCGCAACAGAGGCATCCAGCATATTCAAAGTGCCTTTGCAGTTCACATCAAAGATATGCCGGGTGTCATTTTTCTCCCTGTCCTCCGTCACAGTGATCACAGCCATGTGGATAACCGTGTCGGCACCGCTTTCCCCCAGTGACAGCCGCAGTCTTTCCCCATCCAGTATATCGCCCTGAATAAAATGGTAATCACCGCCAAGCTGTCCAAAATACGCTTCCACACAGTCCGCCACGTTACAGCAGTCATAGTTGTAAACCTGAATACCTGCTTTTAAAAAGCATTCCATAACATTGATTCCAATAAAACCGGAACCGCCTGTAAGAAACAATCGTTCCATGGACTTTTCCTCATCTGATGGGGAGTACTGCAGGCTGAAGTTTATGGATTCCGTCCGCAGTGCTCCGCCCCGCAATCTACATTATTTTAAATTAAGGGTTCCAAGGGGATCCAGGATCTTGATCACCTCAGGGTCATGGATATTGTCTGCATCGATGAGCCAGTATGGACTTTCCGTCACATCCGGGAAATCATTTTTTCCGTCAATGGCCTCAATGGCCGCCTTTACGGAATTGTAGCCCAAACCATAGGGATTTTGGGAGATCAGCGCGTCCAGGCTTCCATCGTATATATTATTGATCAGCTCTTCTGAAGAGTCATATCCCACTGCCAGGATATCGGTGCGGCCCTCATCCTTTAACATTTTACTGGCACCGGCTGATGCACCTTCGTTACAGCAGAATACCGCAACCAGATCAGGGTGTTCTGATAACAGATCCTGCATAATATTAGCGGCCTTCTCCCTGTCGCCCTCCGTGTGATAGATGCCTACCAGCTCAAACTGGTCATGCTTTTTCAGCTCGTTTTCAAATCCTCTGTCCCTCTGCTGTATTACATCGGAACCAGCCTCTGATGACACAACGGCAACCTTTCCTCCCTCGGGCAGCTTCTCAGCAATATAGGCAGCTCCTGCAGCGGCGGCGGCCTCATGGTTCACCGATACAGTGGTGAGACATACGGAGGGATCCATCTCGTCATCAAATGTGATCACCGGTACATCCAGGGAAGCCATGGTGTCGTTAATGGCCTTTGCATCAATGGATGAGATGACAAGGGCGTCTATTCCTGACATCATCATGTCCTCCACAATGTTCTGCTGTGTGGCTGTGTCCGTGGAAGAGTTGGTGCCCTGGTAATTGATGGTATACCCATGCTCCGCCGCTGCATCTTCCGCCCCCTGGCGTACCATCTTGTAAAAGTCAAACAGCGTGGATTTTGGTATCACCCCGATCACCATTGTCTTTTCAGTATCAGCTGCCTGATCCCCTGCTTTTTCCTCTGTCTTTTCTTCTGTCTTTTCTTCAGCCTCTTTGTCTGTCTCAGATTCCCCGGCCTTTGCCTGCGTCTCTGCCTTTGTTTCCGGAGCGGCTGTAGTGCCGCTGCCTGCACATCCTGCCAGACTCCCCGCTACCATTACTGCCGCCAATGCTACTGCTAATCTTTTCTTCATATTCCTTCTCCTTTGCATCTATATTTTTGCTGCGTTGATACAGCAACTCCTACTTTTTCAAACGCTCCCGCACCACTTCCAGGAACACTGCCGATATGATAACCACGCCAATGGCCACCTGCTGCCAGAAATAATTCAGCCCGATCAGGTTCAGCCCATTGCTGAGCACGCCAATGATAAACGCTCCTACAATCGTCCCGGCTATGCTTCCCTTTCCTCCGGATAAGGTTGCCCCGCCTATAACCGAGGCGGCGATGGCATTGGTTTCGTACAGGTCCCCTGCCGTGGGAGCTGCCGAGGAAACCCTTGCCGCCAGAAGCATTCCCGCAAATGCCACCAGGGCGCCGCTGATCACATAATTCATCACTTTAATCTTATTTACCGGTATACCGGAAAGATAAGCCGCCTGTTCGTTGCTTCCAATTGCGTACACATAACGGCCAAACTTACTTTTCTTAAGCAAGATGGCCATGACCACCGCGATGACCGCCATGAATATAACCGCCCACGGCAGCCATCCCCATAATTTCCCCGAACCAATCCAGGTAAACTCTGATTTCAGGCCCGACATGGGAACACCGTCCATGATCACAAGGACAATGCCGCGGAAAATGCTGTTAGTCCCCAAAGTGGCTATAAAGGGGACGATCCCAAGCACTGTGATGACAAACGCGTTAAATGCGCCTAATGCCATACCCATGCCAAGGGCCAGGATCATGGCAATGGGGACCGGTATTCCGGCTTTCATGGCAGACGCCACCACAAGACCGGAAAAAGCCACCCCTGAGCCAACCGACAGGTCAATACAGCCGCTGGCAATGATGTATGTTTCTGCAATGGCAACAATGACCGCTACTGATGTCTGTGTGGCAATGTTAAGCAGGTTTCTCTGCGTCAGGAAGCTTTTTGTTGTGACTGAAAAAAATATACACAATATCAAAAGCCCCATCATTGTAAAAATTATCTGTGTATTTATGTTCTTCTTTTGACTTTTCTCACCCATATAGCCTACCTCAATCCTTTATTTTCATTTAATGAGCCATAGAATCAGCCATTTAATGAGCCATCGCATACTTCAGTATCCTGTCCTGCTCCAGTTCCTCCCTGCCCAGCTCTCCGGTCATTCTTCCCTCACACATAACCAGAACCCGGTCGCTCATTCCAATAACTTCAGGAAGTTCCGAGGATATCATAATGATTGTTACCCCTTGCAGAATCAGCTGGTACATAAGCTCGTAAATCTCATATTTGGCATTGACATCGATCCCTCTTGTGGGCTCGTCCAGGATCAGGATCTCCGACTCCCTGCAAAGCCATTTTGCCACAACCACCTTTTGCTGGTTTCCCCCTGACAATGTTTTTACCAGCTGGTCCATCCCTCTAGTCTTGATTCTCATTTTGCGGATATACTGTTCCACTGCCTCATCCACCAGGCCATCCTTGACAAAACCGCCCTTACAAAACTTATCAAGGCTGGCAATGGATATATTGCCGCGCAGGGTCTGCTCCAGCATAAGTCCGTCTTTTTTTCGGTCCTCTGTTATATATCCCACGCCCTCAGAGATCGCCTTATACGGTGATGTAATGTGTTTCACAGTTCCATTGATCCTGATTTCTCCTGAATCGATTTTGTCGGCCCCAAAGATTGCCCTGGCAAGCTCTGTCCGTCCAGCCCCCATCAGGCCCGCGATGCCAAGGATTTCCCCCTCGTATGCATCAAAGTTAATGTCGTACAGGGTATTTGCAATATTCAGGCCCTTTACCTCCAGTGTTTTCTTTCCTCTTTTGTAATCCGGCCTTGGAGGGAACTTCTGAGTCAGTTCACGTCCCACCATTTCCTGGATCAGGAGATCCTTAATGGAGCTGTCATATTCATGCTCCGATATCAGCTTTCCGTCCCGCAGCACCGTCACCCTGTCCACAATGGCATCCAGGTCGCTCATCCTGTGGGATATGTAAATAATGGCAACCCCCTCATGTTTCAATTTTCTTACAATATCAAACAGTATATCGATCTCTGAATCAGTCAGCGCTGCCGTGGGTTCATCCATGATAAGCAGTTCACAGTTGGAGGATAAGGCCTTTGCGATCTCAACCATCTGCTGTTCCGCCACGCTTAGGGTCCCCACCTTGCGAGTGGGGGAAATGGAAGAACAGTTCAGCCTTTCCAAAAGCTGGGCAGCCTCCTTATTTAACTTAGAGTCATTGATAAATCCTTTTAAGGACATCTGTGGTTCACGCCCTATGAAAATGTTTTCGGCAACCGTCAGGTCCGGAAGAAGATTAAACTCCTGATAAACAATACCAATTCCATACTCATGGATTTCCCTTGGATGGACGATCTTTAACGGCTTTCCCCTGTAAAGAATCGTGCCTTTGTCAGCCTCCAACACACCTGTGAGGATCTTCATTAGGGTTGATTTTCCTGCGCCGTTTTCACCTAACAGCGCATGGATCTCCCCTTTCCTTATTTTAAGATTGATATCCTCCAACACCTTAACTGTACTGAATGATTTAGAAATCCCCTGTGTTTCCAGTAAATACTCTCCCATTTACATTCTCCTGTCATCTGTTTAATACATTACATCCCCCAGATTCGGCCCCAGGGTCTGCCCTGTATAGAGGTTGCCATCCGGCTCTGCTGCCAGGAACACTGCGGTTGGCAGGATTTCTTCCAACTCACCAAACCTTGGCAGCACCAGCTCCGCCTCCTTGTTCTTTCTCCACTCATCGCTGACCACACCCATTAGCTGTGTCTCTATGGGCCCAGGCGCAATACAATTTGCCGTAATATTGTATTTCCCCACTTCCCGTGCAAGGGATTTGGTAAAACCGATCACACCTGCCTTGGCAGCAGCGTAATGACAGTGCTCCACGCTTCCCTTCTGTCCTACCTGGGATGCCAGATTGATGATCCTTCCAAAGTTCTGTTTGATCATAACCGGCACCGCATATTTGCATGTAAAATAATTGCTTGTGAGATCCACTGCCAGCATGCGGTTCCACTCCTGTGTTGTAATCTCTGTGAGAAGTTTGGGATTGGATATGCCGGCGCAGTTGATCAGCACATCAATACGTCCAAATTCCGCCACTGCGGTGTCGATCAGCCTTTTGGCCACCTCTTCTTCCGAAATATCTCCTTCCACCAGCACCACCCTGACCCCACAGGCTTCCAGGCTTTCCTTAAACTTTTTCATTCCCTCCGGGTCCTGCTTAAAATGGTTCAGTACAAGGTGTGAGCCCTCCTTTGCAAATATAGCAGGGAAACCGCTGCTCATCCCGTATCCGCAGCCGGCTCCCGTCATAACAGTAATTTTTCCCTCCAGTTTTTTCATGTTTTCCTCCTGATTTTTAATATGTATGGATCTTTTTTATAGATTTCCCCTAATTTAGGGTACAAAAAATACACCTTCTTCAAATCCCTGAAAAAGAATCCACTCCGGTGTATTTTATTGTGCTGCCAGTTAACGAGCTGCCCATTTATTCAGTTTTTGTTCCTGCTTCTTCCTTTTTGATCATATCCAGATAGGCGTACATGGTGTATTTGGATATTCCCAGAAATGTCTGTATACGCTCTCCTGATTTTGTTATGAGAAATGCCCCCTTATCGTTCAGATATTTCAGGAACTGGAGCTTTTCTTCCCTATTCATAACGCCTGCAGGCTTACCCACCAGCTTCTGGCCTTCCTGAAGAAGATATTCCAATAACTGATTTACTTCCGTTACAAATACTTCCTGTTTGTCAGTTGCATTGATATCATAGCGGTTCATGTCTTTCAGATAGCTTTCCAGCTTGACGCTTTCCGTAATATCCGTATTTACGCAAAGGCATCCGATCAGGTTCTCCTCATCATCTTTGATGTACAGCGAGGAGGATCTCAATATCCGGTTGTCCTTTAACTGGGTGATATAATTGAAACGATTTCCGTCCTTCACAGTGCCCTGCAGGACTTCCAGTCCCAGGTTGCTCCCCGTGCCGCCTACCTGACGGCCGGTTATATGGCCGTTTCGTATATCCACTATGGTATTGGCATAGTCCTTTTTCAGATCATGCAGGACCACCTCCGTATATGGACCCAGCTGCTGCTCCAGCATATCCATTAGCTGTGTTAAAAACTTTTTTTCATCTTTCAACTCTTTCATATCTCTGTTTCCTTTTCTGATTGTATATTAGCATACTTTTTGTCTGCCGTAAAGACTTTTTGTAAGATTATTGTGTTTTTGTTGCTTATGCAAAAATTATCAATCTCTTACTTGTGCATATTTCACTATTATTCTTTAATTCAAAACAAGTTGCAAAACTTTTTGTCTTTTTCTCTCCTTTCTGACTATCATCTGCAATGCTGGTGATCACAATACATAACATATAAAATCTTACAAAAAGTCAGGTTTCCTTCCTATTGTACCTAATATCACAGCGCGAATCAACCCCCCTCCTTTTTTTGACGCACCTACCCTGCTTTTCCGATCAGCCGCCTGGCCATATACTATTTTTTTGGTTTTATTGAATTTTACCATATTATTTTCTGTTTCATATCCCTTTTACATCCAAAAACCTTATTATCTTGCTTTTTATATATTGCTGTGCTAAATTAGTAGTATTATTGTTTCAGGAAACGGGGGATTTTAACATGGAATTGTTCAGCACCATTGTGGAGACCGTCAATGCATACCTTTGGGGAATTCCCATGATTGCTCTTCTATTTGGAACACATCTCTATCTCACGATCCGTACAGGGTTCATTCAAAGGAAGACCTTTACAGGCATCAGGCTTTCCGTGACAAGGGATCCGGATTCCAGCGGGGATATCAGCCAGTTTGCAGCACTTACCACCGCCCTGGCCTCCACCATCGGCACGGGAAATATTATAGGAGTGGGGACAGCCATTGCCCTGGGGGGCCCGGGAGCGGTCCTGTGGTGCTGGCTCACCGGTGTATTCGGCATTGCCACCAAATATGGCGAATCCCTGATCGCAGTTAAATACAGGGTCCGCACAAAGGACGGCACCATGCTGGGAGGAGCCATGTACGCCCTGGAGCGCGGGCTGAACATGAAGTGGCTGGGCATCACCTTTGCAGTCCTTGGGACACTTACCTCCTTTGGTATCGGGTGCGGCGTCCAGGTCAATGCCATTTCCAGCATTGTAAACAGCAATGTGAAACCCCTGATCACCAGCGGAGGCCTGAAAAACATGCTGGATACATATCCCTGGCTCATAAGCCTGGCAGTGGGCCTTATTACAAGTGCCATCACCTGCCTGGTCATCTTTGGGGGCGTCAAGTCCATTGCCCGGGTATGTGAAAAGCTGGTGCCTTTCATGGCTTTTTTCTATGTGATCGGGTGCCTGATCATCCTTTTTATCAACCGGGCATTTCTGGGGGAAACATTTTCCGTCATATTCCGCAGCGCCTTTACTGAGGTACGGTCCATTGCAGGCGGTCTGGTGGGTTCAGGCATCATGATGTCCGCCCGGTACGGTATTGCCAGAGGCCTTTTCTCCAATGAATCCGGTATGGGGTCCGCTCCCATTGTGGCAGCGGCTGCCCAGACCCGCAACCCGGTGCGCCAGGCACTAGTATCTGCCACCGGAACCTTCTGGGACACTGTGGTGGTCTGTCTCATGACCGGGCTGGTGCTTGTCAGCAGCATTATAGGCCATGATTCCATCAGCGTTACCAACCTGTCCGGCGGCGAGCTGACCAATGCGGCATTCAGTCTCATCCCTTATATCGGCCAGCCCATCCTGATCGTAGGTATCATCACCTTTGCTTACTCCACGATTCTGGGATGGTCCTACTACGGGGAGCGGTGCCTGGAATACCTGATGGGAAAACGGGGCGTGATCCCCTACCGCCTGGCCTGGGCCATAGTACTGGTGGCGGCGCCAATCATCCAGCTGGAGCTGGTGTGGAGCATTGCCGACACCCTGAATGCCTTGATGGCTATTCCAAACCTCATTGCCGTACTCCTTTTATCCAATGTGATCGTGAAGGACACAAAGTATTATCTGAAGCACCTGGATGAAAAGGATGAAACACCCATTCCGCTGTTGGAGGATTAGAATGTGTAGTCCTATAGAATAAAGCATTCTGCGAGCAGGATTCTCCGCCTGCAGCGGGTCGCTTCAGCTTAAAAGGGCATGATTCCCGGCAAAACTGCCGGAACTCATGCCCTTTTTCTGCTTTCTACTTTCTGCTTTCCACTTCTCTATCTTCTATCTTTTGTCTTCTATCTATTCCTCTTTGTCCTTTTTCCCTGTCACTTTTCCCAGCACCATAACCGCCAGCATGATGACAATGATCGCCGCAAAGATACCGCCCATGCCCTTCCCCATGATTTCCAGGGCAATCTCAATATTTGCCATATTCATTTTTCATTCCTCCTTGTCGCAGTCACCTGAAATCCGGTGGTTCTACAGATACTGGGTTACAATACTGATCACAAGTCCGCCTGCAATAACCGATGCAACCTGGCCCGATACATTAGTGCCCGCTGCCTGCATCAGGATAATATTGCCCGGTTCCTCCTGAGCCGCCATTCTCTGGACCACTCTGGAGGACATGGGAAATGCTGAGATCCCACATCCGCCGATCATGGGGTTTACAGGCTTTTTGCCCGCCATCTTCAGGAACACATTCACCAGCTTTGCAAACAGCACGCCTCCAATGGTGTCAAATACAAAGGCCACCAGTCCGAGGGCCATGATCATCAGAGTTGCTGCATTTACAAACTTCTCAGCCTGCATACTGAAGGATATGGTGATTCCCAAAAGCAGGGTGATCAGGTTTGCCAGCTCATTCTGTGCCGCCTGACTCAGGCTGTTGAGCACGCTGCACTCCCTCAGCAGGTTGCCGAACATGAGAAAGCCTACCAGAGCCACTGACTGGGGTGAAATCAGACCTACAATGATGGTAACAGCAATGGGGAATGCAATACGCAGTGTCTTGTTCACACTCTTTGGATTATACTCCATATGAATGCAGCGCTCCTTGTGGGTGGTCACAAGACGGATGGCAAAGGGCTGGATAATGGGCACCAGCGCCATGTACGAGTAAGCCGCCACTGCAATGGGACCCATGTAGCTGGAGCCCAGCACCTGCGACACCAGAATGGAAGTAGGTCCATCTGCAGCGCCGATGATTCCAATGGATGCAGCGTCCTTTAAGTCAAATCCCATCATACAGGCGATCAGGATTGCAGCAAAGATACCAAACTGGGCTGCGGCTCCAAAGAGAAACAGCACCGGCTGGCTTAAAAGCGGACCGAAGTCGATCATTGCTCCGATTCCTATAAACAGCAGGATAGGCATTGCCTCCGATGCCTCAATTCCTGTTTTAAACAGCCATTCTATGATGCCTGCCGCGGGCACCTTTCCCTGTACCATCTGGTCGATCACACCTGAATAGGGAAGGTTTACAAGAATTGCACCAAACCCAAGGGGCAGCAGCAGGGATGGCTCATATCCCTTTTTTACAGCCAGCCAGATCAGACAGATCCCCACTCCGTACATGATCAGCTGCTGCCATGTAACTGCCATGACTCCATCTAACAGAAAACTCATTTTCATATCCTCCTACGCTTTTTGTTCCTATTCTTCCTCTGTTTCTTCCTCTTTTTTCACTTCCTTTAGTGTCATCTTCACGTAACTGATCACACGTTCATCCATTCCCTCTATCTCATAATCCGCCTCCCCGGTAACCACGGTGATGGGAAGTTCGGCCTGGCTGGGTATGTAGCCCAGCTGTTCCATAAGATAGCCGGACAGTGTATCACAGGAACTGTCCATGTGAAGATGCATCTCCTCCTTTAGGTCAAACAGGGAAATGCTGCCTGATATCCGGTAGGTCCTGTGCGGTTCCAGCTCCAGGATCTCCGGTTCCACTTCCTCATATTCTTCGTGGATCTCGCCCACAATCTCCTCAATCAGATCCTCCAGTGTGACCATACCGGCCACGCCGCCGTATTCATCGATCAGAATCGCCAGCTTTGTCTTATTCTTCTGCATTTCCCTGAACAGGGCGTCCGTCCTCCGGTTCTCAGGCACAAAACAAGGCGGCATGAGAAGGGAGCGGATATCCAGACCGTCAAAGGATTTTCTCCTGGCTTCAATGGTCAGGGCTTTAATGGAAAGGACACCGATAATATTGTCTATATCCCCTTCATAGACAGGTATCTTGGAATGCATGGACTGCAGCACTTCATCAATATATTCTTCCATAGGGTCATTGATATCAATTGCCACCATATCCTGGCGCGGTATCATCACTTCTTTGGCCCGCTTGTCATCAAAGGAAAAGATGGATGTGATCATCTCCTTCTCAATGTCGTTGAACACCCCGGTCTCACTGCCGGTTTCCAGCATGGACTTGATCTCCTCCTCAGACACATCGGTCTCAAGGCTTTCACTGTGCATTCCGATCAACTTAAGAAAGCCGCTGGTGGAAAGGGACAGCAGTCTGATAAATGGATTCATGATTCGGGAAATGTAGTATATGGGGCGCACACAGAAAAGGCTGAAACCCTGGGCCTTCTGTAAGGCGATGCGCTTGGGCACCAATTCGCCGAACACCAGGTTAAAATATGCCAGGATCAGCGTCACCACAACGCCTGCCAGAGTCTGGCTGTAAGGCATGTTCCACGCTTCCATCTTCACTGCCAGTACCTGGGCGATACCGGTTGCAGCAGATGCACTGGAGAAAAAGCCTGCCAGTGTTATGGCTACCTGGATCGTGGACAGAAAGACTGTGGAATCCTCCATCAGCCGTTCGATCAGCGCTGCGTTTTTGTTGCCCTGCTCTGCAAGACGGCGGATCTTGTTCTTGTTGACTGAGACAACTGCCATCTCTGAGCCTGCAAAGAATGCATTGATAAGAGTTAAGATAACTAAGATTGTGATTTGGAATATAATATTGGCCGCTTCCGGGTCCGATTCCATAATAATTCATTCCTCCGTTTTTTCATATTTTTAGTGGTTTCATAGGGTATTATACATAAAAATGTGTGAATTGTCAGCTAAAGATTGTATTAAGATTGGAATTGGGAGTTAAAAGGATATGCAGGGGATGGGGATGGCGTATCCGTTCGTGAAGGGAATGGGGATGGGGCGGCGGATACGGCCGCGGGGCCGTCAGGTCTAAGGCGCCGGTAACCGGCTAAAGACAAGAGGCCGGCGCCCAAACCCGCGGCCGGCCGCTTCCTTGCTCCTGATATCGGGCTATGCACGGGCAAATTGGCTGTTGTATATCTCTGCATAAAAACCATTTTTCTCCAGCAGTTCTTCATGCCTGCCCTTTTCCACAATATGGCCGTCACGCATGACCAGGATCACGTCCGCTTCCCTGATGGTGGATAAGCGGTGGGCTACGATAAAGCTGGTGCGCCCTTCCATCATTCTGGCAAATGCTTTCTGTACCCTGATCTCTGTTCTGGTATCAATGGAGGAGGTGGCTTCATCCAGTATCAGCATGGGCGGCAGGCAAAGCATGACTCTGGCAATGCAGAGCAGCTGTTTCTGGCCCTGGGACAGATTTCCTCCGTCCTCCCTTATGACCGTGTCATATCCCTCCGGCATTCTGGTGATGAATCCATGGGCGTGGGCTTCCTTTGCTGCCTGGATGACTTCATCCTCTGTGGCATCCGGCCTCCCGTATGCTATATTCTCACGGATGGTGCCGGATTTCAGCCAGGTTTCCTGAAGCACCATGCCGTAATTGGTCCTCAGGCTTTTCCTGGTCACATCCCGGATATCCTCTCCCTCCACCCGGATGACGCCGCTGTTTACATCATAAAAACGCATCAAAAGATTGATGATCGTGGTCTTACCGCAGCCCGTGGGGCCTACGATGGCAACCCGCCGGCCCGGCTCTACCAGAAGGTTAAAGTCCTCTATCAGCTTCCTGTCAGGGGTATAGGAAAAATCCACATGCTCCAGCTCCACCCTTCCGTCCACCTGTTCCAGTTCCACTGCATCCGGCTTATCTGCCAGGATCGCTTTTTCATCGATCAGCTCAAAGACACGGGCAGCGGAAGCCAAAGCGTTCTGAAGTTCCGTCACCACGCCGGATATCTCATTAAACGGCTTTGTATACTGGTTTGCGTAACTTAGAAAACTGGTCAGCTGCCCCACTGTCATGAATCCCCGGATCGCGGCATACGCCCCTGTGATCCCCACTGCGGCGTACACCGTACTGTTGACAAACCGGGTGGCCGGATTGGTGATGGAGGAGAAAAAGGTGGCCCGCAGGCTGTACCCGGCCAGGCGGTTATTGATCTCCTCGAATTTACGCTGGGCCTCCTTCTGATAACCAAATGCCTGAACCACCTTCATATTTCCAAGCATCTCGTCTGTCAATGCCGTAAGTTCTCCCCTGGTCACGGACTGATGCCTGAACATAACAAAGGTCCTCTTTGCTATAAAGCTGGCCACAAATAGGGAGATAGGGGTCAGAAGGACCACCACCAGGGTAATGGCCGGGTGAATGGAGAGCATAAATAACAAGGTTCCCACAATGGTGAGCATGCCTGTGAACAGCTGGGTAAATCCCATGAGCAGACCTTCCGAGAACTGGTCAATGTCCGCAATGATCCGGCTGATGATATCTCCTGACGGATGGGAATCAATATAGCTGAGAGGAAGGATCTCCAAATGGTTGAAGGCCCTGGTTCGGATATCCTTCACCACCTTGTAAGTGATGGTATTGTTGATATGGTTCATCATCCACTGCGCCACAGCGGTCAGGCCTACGGCTCCCAGGATTTTCCACAGGATAGTTGTAAGCCCTGAGAAGTTCACATGGCCTGTGCTCACGATCTGGTCTACCGCCCGCCCTGTGAGTATGGGGACGTACAGGGTGAGGGCAACGGTTATCAGTGCCAGGAACAGTGACAGCATAACGCCCCATTTGTATTGTGCAATGCAGGAAAGGATGCGTTTCAGGGTGTCCATGCTCCTGCTTTTATCCAATGCTTTTGTCTTACTGCTCATCCCGTTCCACCTCCTCCTTTGAAAGCTGTGACAGGCAGATCTCCCTGTACACCTCACATGATCTCAACAATTCCCTGTGGCTTCCTATTCCAGCCAGATGCCCGTCATCCAGCACCAGGATCAGGTCCGCCTGTTTTATGGTGGTGGCACGCTGGGATACAATAAACACGGTCATGTCCTTTGTCCCCTCCCTGATGGCCTTTCTCAGCCTGGCATCTGTTGCAAAATCCAGGGCGGATGCGCTGTCGTCCATGATCAGTATCTCAGGTTCGCGGACCAGTGCCCTTGCAATGGTAAGGCGCTGCCGCTGTCCGCCGGACAGGTTCCTGCCCTCCTGGTCAATATGCAGATCCAGCCCCTGTTCCTTTTCCTCCACAAACTCCCTGGCCTGGGCCACATCCAGCGCCCTGAATATCTCCTGGTCAGAGGCATCCAGCCTGCCCCATTTCATATTGTCCCTCAGGGTTCCCTTAAACAGAACGGAGCGCTGGGGCACCATGCCGATCTTTGAGCGCAGTGCGGCCAGGGAGTAATCCCTTACATCCACGCCGTCCACCAATACCTGCCCGTCTGAGGCATCATAGAACCTGGGGATCAGGTTTACCAGCGTGGTCTTTCCCGCGCCGGTTCCGCCGATCACTCCTATGGTCTGTCCGCCCATGGCCTGAAAGGAAATATGGGACAGGGCCTCCGCGTTGGCCTTGCCGTATCGAAAACTCATGTTTTTGAATTCCACCTTGGGGGTTCCGGCATTTCCCATATTCACAGCATTTTCCTTTTCCCGGATACTGGTCTTTACCTGGAAGATCCCATCCACCCGGTTCATACAGGCAATTGCCTTGGAGATCAAAATGATCAGGTTCGCCATCTTGATCAGTTCCACCAGGATCTGCGACATGTAATTGACCAGGGCAATGACCTTGCCCTGGGTAATGATGCCGCCCTCCACCTGCTGCGCTCCTACCCAGATGACGGCCACCACAGCCACATTGATGATCACATAGGTAACGGGATTTAATAGGGCGGATATTTTTCCCACAAAAACCTGCATCTTTACCAGCTGGTCATTTTCCCCCTCAAACTTCTCAGTCTCACTTCTCTGGCGGTTAAAGGCACGGATGACCCTGACCCCCATCAGGTTTTCCCTTGTGGTGAGCAGTACCTTGTCCAGCTGTCTTTGTACGGACCGGTAAAGGGGCATACTCACCAGCATGATCCCAAATACCACCACGCAGAGCACCGGGATCGTCACCACAAAGACCATGGCGGACCGGACATCTACTGTGAAAGCCATGACCATTGCCCCAAACACCACAAAGGGGGAACGCAGCAGCAGGCGCAGGGTCATATTGACTCCGTTCTGTACCTGATTGATATCGCTGGTCATCCTGGTGATCATGGTGGAGGTGCCCACGGAATCGATCTCCCCATAGGACAAACCGCCTATATGGGCAAACAGGTCGTTCCTCAGGGCTGTGGCCATGCCGGTGGCGGCTTTTGCGGCAAAATACTGGGCGGTCAGAGAACAGGCCAGCCCAATCAGAGCCAGCAAAAGAAGGAGTCCGCCCATCTTAAGAATATAGGCATTATCATGGTTCTTGATCCCCACATCCACCATACTGGCGACCACAAGAGGCACAAACAGCTCAAAGCTGGCCTCCAGCATCTTAAACAGGGGACCCAGGATACTCTCCTTTTTATATTCCCCCATATAACCCAACAATCGTTTCATACTCAAACTCCATTCTGCCGCATATCTGCGCTGTATCTTCCTGGTTCCTGCGGCCATTGTCATGTTTCATACATTGCTTTTTTGCACATTGCCATTTTTTGCACTGTCTGGTATTATATCATAGGAATAACCATATTAAAAATATTGTTTTAATATATGTAATATATCTTTTTCATATAGGAGGCGGTGACATGAATCTAAAGCAAATGGAATATTTTATTACCATTGTAAATGAAGGAAGCATTTCAGCTGCTGCCAAATCCCTTCACATATCCCAGCCCCCGCTGAGCACCCAGATGAAACTGCTGGAGGAGGAACTGGGCGTCACACTGTTTCAGCGCGGCTCCCGTTCCATTATCCTCACCGAGGCGGGAAAACTTTTCTATGACAGGGCCCAGGGCATACTGGACATGACCGGGGCCGCCCGCCAGGAGCTGGAACAGATGGGCCGCGGGCTCCACGGCGCCTTAAGGCTTGGAATGATATCCTCAGTGGAGACAGAAGCCATTATAAACCGGATCACCGCGTTCCGCACCCAGCATCCCGGAGTGAATTTCTGTATCTATGAGGGAAATACCTATCAGCTGATGGACAAGCTGAACACGGGGCTGATCGAAGCTGCCATTGTGAGAACTCCCTTTCCAGAGGAGTCCTATGACTGCCTCTATCTGGCCGAGGAACCCATGATGGCAGTTGGAATGGCAAAACATTTCCCCGATCCCCATGCCGACAGCATCAGCCTGGGACAGCTTGCCGCCTGTCCCCTGATCATATACCGGCGCTGGGAAAATGTGCTGAACCACATGCTGCCCCATAACCGTCAGGACTATCTGTGCGTCAATGACGATGCCCGCACCAGCCTTTCTTGGGCTGATACGGGCATCGGAATTGCCATTACCCCGGCTTCTATTGCCCGGTGCACCCGCCCGGGCATGCTTTTGAAACCCATCACAACCCCCGGCTTTTCCTCCCATATCACATTGATCCGCAGAAAACACGGGACCATGTCAGCTATCTGCCGGGACTTCATCACATATTTCAGCGGCGGCTGGGACTCATACCGTCCCCTGGAAACAGTTCCTTCCAGTAATAGTTAAGCTCAGCCCCGAAAAACAGGATGCACATACAGAAATACAGCCATAAAAGCAGGAGCACGATGGCGGTCAGGCTTCCGTACATATAGGAATAATTTCTTCCCCCGATATGGTTAAAATACAGGGAAAATGCAAATGAAAAACCCATCCATCCCACGGTGGAAAACAATGCTCCCGGAATCTGTTCCCTGAACTTCAGTTTTTTATCCGGCACAAAGGTGTAGATTCCCAGGAAAAAGACCACCAGGATCATCAGGGCCCACAGCGCCCTGAAATTGATAATGTGTGTGACCACATCCGCAACAATAGGAAAGCGGCTTACCAGAAAGGCCTGGATCATATTGCCGAACACCAGAAGGCCAAGGGAAAGAATACATACCAGTATAAACACAATGGTATAACCGGAACAGATCAGACGGTTCACCACATACCACCGTTTCTCCCCATGCCCATGGACCCGGTTCAGTCCCCTGGCCACACTGAACATTCCCCTGCCCGCAGACCACAAGGCCGTGATGGCGGTAACACTGATCATGGTGGCCGGCGACTTAAGGGACAGGTCGTTTACCACACGGAAGGCCAGGGATTTGTAATCCACGGGCACCAGTCCCACGATCAATTCCATAAACTGTGCATTGCTGACGCTGGGTATCATCTGGACGGCTGTCAGCAGCAGCATGATAAACGGCACCACGGACAGAATAATAAAAAATGAAACCTGAGCCGCATACACAGTCATCTCATCCTCTGCGTATTTATCGTATATCCGTTTCACTGCCACAATTAAACCTAACATAAACTCTCCTCTGATCCTGGGGCGTGTGCGAAAATCCATCCACGCCCTAATATATTTCCCGGAAACTGCCCTCTTTAATCACGGGGATCTCCTCTGTCTCCATGTGTTCGATCCGGATAAACCGCCCCTCATGCAGACGTTCCACCAGACGGGCAACGGACTTTGGATCCCCCTGTACCTCCATCTCCACATCCCCGTCCCACAGATTCTTTACCCAGCCGGTCAGGCCAAGGGACTGGGCAAAATAACAGGAGGTGTAACGAAAGCCTACTCCCTGCACGCGTCCGGAAAATATTATGTGTTTTCTAATCATATTCACAAAATCCTCACTCCATCACATTCTTTGGCACCCCGGCAGGATATGCCTACGGGTCAATGCCGTGTCATCTTTCCATCCGGGGCTCAATGCCGGTTTATCATTTTATCCGGGGCTCAATGCCGGTTCATCATTTTATCCGGATTTGTTTGGTATCAATTATATAGCACAGGTTTATATTTTACAAGCCAAAGAAAGCCATTGCCCGATTCTGCGTATCCCGCAGGCAATGACCTTCTTCTATATGGATGTATTTGTTATGTTTCGATTTTGGGAATTTAGGCCGCTGTACACGGACGGCATCAGGCAATCCGGTCCTTCAGAAGCAGAAGGAAATGATTTCCTTTACCCGTTTTTCGTTCCGTGATATAATCCACTCATATGCCGCCCAACCGGTTCATAGACTGTTGAATATGCATGCGGCCTGCCTTTTTACTATTTAACATCCGGGGTTTAATATGAAAAAAAGAACCAGAATAACGAATCCATTTTACTGCGGACTGACGGTCCGCAGTTATACAGAACATACCCATAAAATCACCAGGCCACTGCGGGCCGCCCTGATCACAGACCTTCACAGTACAACATACGGTCCTTGCCAGGAGATACTGCTGGAAGCCATCCGCCGCCAGTGTCCCGACCTGATCCTGATGGCCGGGGATATTGCGGACCACAAAGTGCCCATTGACGGGACCCTTTTATTACTGGAAGGCCTGAAAGCGGGATATCCCTGTTTTTATGTCTCAGGCAACCACGAACAGTGGACCGGTGAAATGCCAGCCCTGTGTAAAATGTTCACGGAACATGGCGTGACTGTCCTGTCCGGAACCACTGCCCGGCTCACCCTGGGAAACCAGGCGCTGTTGATCGGCGGGGTGGATGACCCTCACGCCTACACCAATTCCCATCATGCGGTACGGCTTGACAGACGCTGGAAGGAACAGTTCTGGCACTGCTGTTCCCACACAGATGACCACATCTATTCCATCTTGCTGTCCCACCGGCCTGAATTGACCAAATACTACAGAGACAGCGGCTTTGACCTTGTTGTATCCGGCCATGCCCACGGAGGACAGGTACGCATTCCGGGCCTGGTCAATGGACTTTTGGCCCCTCATCAGGGCTTCTTTCCCCCCTTTGCCGGCGGCCAATACCAGCTGGGCAGCACTTCCATGATCGTCAGCCGCGGCCTGTGCCTGAACCATATTCCGCGCATTTACAATCCTCCGGAACTGGTGATCATAGACATCAGGCCCCAGCCTATTTTTCAAAGCCCTTCCACGTAACCTTCCATTCCCCATAGGCCTTTTTCAGTTCCAGGTTCAGATAGGTATAGCTGTCCTCCTCGCCCTTTGCATAAAACCGGTATACCGCCTCTGCGTATACCTCCTTCAGCTGCGGATCCCAGCGGATCGTCAGGTCCGCGGGTTTTGAATCATCCATGGGAACTGAATCTGAAAGTTCCCTTTCAGGAAAAGAACTGTACCTTGCCGCGTTTTTTCTGTCACCCGCCATATAAGCCTCACAGAACTTTCTTGCAGTTTCATACACGGCAAGGGAGGTCTGGCTGTCATCCAGCCTTGTGGCAACCCCGCGGGCCCCGGACTCCTCCATCACCGCAATATCCTCCACCGCCGCTTCCGGAAACAGATCCTCATCAAAACAATACAGTACATCGATCACCCTTCCCGACCTGCTCTGCACCTGGGGATCAATCATGTTTTCCTTATCTTCGGCCCGGTCCAGGGTCAGCAGGATCCTGTGATTATCGCCAAGATCCGCCGCTTCCTGCTCATCAGATCCTAAAAGACGCAGCCAGACCGCATTGGGATACAGCTGTGCCGATGCCAGGGATGCCTGTGTGTCGTCAGGGCCATGGATCACCTGGCCGGATGTATATGCCTTCAGCAGCTCCCTGTCCTTTGTCACAAACAGATAATCCACGCTCTTTCCATCCTGGGTAATGGATATCCGGATGGAACCGGCCTGTTCCGTGTTCCAGAAACTGATGACAAATACTTCGGTCCCGCTCTGAGCATATCCGTATCCCTGGTCAGGTTTCCCGTCCCCGGACAGCTTTGTTCCCTCCCTATCCTCATAGGCCGTCACCTGAACCGTGCCCCCGTTGTCATAGGAGATGGGCAGAGCTTCACCGGTCCCGGCATCCCTGCGTTCCATTGTCAGCTGGTAGTAATTCCCCCACAGCTCCGTCTTAATAAGAGCCAGCATATCGCCTTCCCCCACAGGGACCCGGGGTAATTCCCCGGCAGTCTCCTCTAAAAGACGGCTTTCGCTGTCCACAGGGGGCCGGCTTTCGCCGGCGGCTTCATCCCCCGGCTGTTCCAAAAGACTGCCTGCCACTGCATCCTGGTTTTCACCTGAGGATGTCTCCTCCAGGTTTCCAGTAAATGTACATGCTCCAAGCACTGCCACCATCAGAACCACCACGCCCGCCATGAGCCTGGTGGTTCTTGGATGCCTGGCCAGCACATGGATCCTCTCCCTGACAGTGTGTTTCCCTCCTGTCATGGTAGTAGCAGCTGAAAACAGGCTTTTCCTATCCCCGTTTTGGGCGATCAGGCTTACCAGGGTTCTTCCGTATGCATACCGCTCCTCTTCCCCCAACAGCCGTACAGCCGCCTCATCGCATGCCAGCTCACAATCTCTCTTTGACAAAATGGCTGCTGCCCATACCAGCGGATTCACCCAATAGTAACACAGCAGGACACATCTGAGAATGCCCCAAAAGCGGTCCCCATGGGCAGCATGACAGGTCTCATGAGCCAGGGCATGGCGCAGCTTCTCCTCATCACCTTCAATGGACAGGGGAAGGTAGATGGCCTCATCCGTTCCCAGGCCAAAATAGCAGGGGGATACCATCCCCTCCACAGTATAGATGCGTTCTGTCACAAAGCCCGGTGTCTTCCCATGGAATATCTTCCTTTTGCTCACCAGCATCCTGTAAAACCGGATGTTTACAACCGTCATCCATGCCCCCAGGACCAGCGCTCCCACAACCCATACCACCATGATCCAAAGCTGCCAGTCAATGCCCGCTGCCCTTTGGGCCAGGGTGACAGCCCCGTCCGCAGCATCAAAGTGATAAACATGGCCCGTGGCAACATTGTCAGCCAGATACTTAAGATCTGTCTGGGCAATCATGTTCTGTCTCACGGTCTGGGCCGCATTCATCACGCTGAACCTGGACCGGAACACATCCGTCAGCTTCTGCAGGGGATAGAACATGGGCAGTATGAGCCGGAGGGCGGCCAGTCCCCAAAGGCCATAGCGGATCTTCATGCTGATCCTGTTTTGCAGTAAAAAGCGCAGGAGGCAGACAGCCAGGATCAGTGCAGAAGAAGAAATCAGGACCTCTGTCATGGCGCTCCCTCCTCTGCTTTTCTGAGGATCTCGTAAAGCTCCTCAATCTCCTGTTTGGAAAGGGACTTGGAGGAAGCCATGGCATCCACCATCAGGCTCACGCTTCCCTCATAGACCCTCTCTAAAAATCCCCTGGTTTCCTGCAAAGCCGCGTCCGTCCTGTCAATGGCAGGATAAAACAGTTTCGCCCGTTCCCCCTCCTCATGGCGCACGGCGCCCTTTGCCTCCATGCGGTTCAGCATGGTGATCACCGTATTCTTACTCCATCCTTTATCGCCCTTAAGGGCCCTGGTGAGATTCATGATCGTCTGGGGCGGTTCCTCCCACAGCAAGTTCATGATCTTCCATTCGCCATCGGACAGATTGACCTTTTCCTTTCCTGTCATTCCAAACACCTCCGGTCTTTTGCCTGTTCGGCAAGGTATACATACGTCTACTTAAATATTATCATGCAGGTAGACATATGTCAACCAAAAAGCCGGGAATCAGATGTGCTTCACATATTCGATCAAGTCCTCCAAGGGAATGGGTCTGCTGTAATAATACCCCTGATAGATTCCGCATCCCAGCTGTTCCAGCACCGTGACCTGGTCTTCGGTCTCCACACATTCAGCCACTGTTTTTACCTTCAGGATGCGGGACATATTTACAATATTTCCCACCAACTCACAGGTCTGGGCATGGCCCGGAAGGCGCTTGATCAGGGATCCATCGATCTTTACCTCATCATAGTCAGCCGAGTTCAGATAATTCAGCGAGCCGTGTCCCATGCCGAAGTCGTCCATACTGATACGGATGCCGGACTGTTTCAGCCGCCTTAACTGCTCTTCCAGATTGGGACCCGGATTCAGGGCAACCTGTTCCGTCAGCTCAATGGTCATGTATTTCCCATCCACATCCATCTCCTTCAGGATCCGGTTCACATTCCCCGCAAAGCCGGGGTCCTCCAGCTGAAGGGGCAGGATGTTCACGGAAAAGGGGATGGGGTATCCAAGCTCCCGCTCCGCTTTCTTCATATCAGCGCAGGCCATGGACACAATGGTCAGACCCAGTGAATCGATAAAGCCGCTCTGGGTAGCCAGTGCAATGATCAAAGGGGGATAAATGTATGTATTGCCCATATAATTCCAGCGCAGCAGCGCCTCACACCCGTACAGTGTTTTATCATAGTACATCTGGGGCTGATAAAACAGCTTCAGCTCCCCTTTTGTCAGGGCATACTGCAGGTCGGATGTGAGCAGCTTTGCCGTCTGACGGTTCTCATAGGTCTTCCAGTGGAAATCCCGTACCCACACCGAGTGTTCATCCCGGCTCATGGCTGCTTCCAGGTCCTTGATCTTTGCCAGGAATTCCCCCTCCTGTATCACCTCGCTGTGGCGTACAAAGGGAATGTATATCAGTGTCCCCACCACAAGGTTAAACAGCTGCAGCAGGCTTCCCCTCACAGACCCGGTGGCCATGTACCCGCTGAACAGGACAGGTACGGTCCATTCCACGCTCCTGGATGCCACCGGCACCAGATGAAGGGACATGACCAGTCCGCTGATCACAGAGAGCACCATGGGGGTCAGGATAAAGGGCAGGATCATGTCCGGGCTGAATATGATAGGGAAACCAAACAGTACCAGTTCATTGATATTAAAGATGACCGCGGGCAGGGACAGCTTTGCCAGGCGCTGGTTGTTCTTTTTCCTGGCTGACAGAAACAGGGCCAGTACCAGGCACAAAGCACAGCCGCTTCCCCCCAGGAATACAAAGGTGTCCAGAAATGTCTTGCTGAAAATGCGGGTTGGCACCAGCCCCTGGGCCGCCATCCCCTGGTTAACGGCCACCTCGGATTCAAACAGCCGGCGGGATACCGCCTCCAGCGTGTTGGTTCCGTGGATCCCGAAAAACCACAGCACATGGGATATCAGGATATAGAGGAGCATGGAAAAAAGGCTGTTTCCCATATGTTCAAACAGCCGCATAAAAAGGTAGGAGCCGAAGTTCATAATATTGGTATCCTCAAATACCAGGTACAGGAGCAGTCCCGTGATGCCGCTGATCCCAATGGTGGCCACGGCGGGGAGCAGGCTCTGCATGGAAGCATTAAAATGGTATGCCACGCCCATGGTGTATAGCCTCTGATGGCCTGAGACCCACCGGTAAAACACGGTGAGGATAAAACAGCTGGCCAAAGCAATGCAGATCGCGGTAAAGCTCCACTCCGGCCCCCATATGGAAAGCCCTCCTGTGGGATAGCAGAATGCGATAAAGGAACACAGGGCCACGGCGGGGAAAAATACATGGGTGCTGTCATAAACCCGTTGTTCCTCCCCGTATGCATAGGCGATCATCAGTATAAAAATAAAGGAAAGGGAACCAAAGGTGGCCTGGTAGACTCCCATCAGAAAGGTATGTATGACTCCTCCTGCCATGGAAGCCAGGTAGACCTGCCATACCTCCACGGGAAAATGCATGACCACCATGGAGAACGAACCCATGATCAGGAAGGGTATGGTCAGCAAAAGCCCCTGCCTCACAGAGAAAATAAATATATTTTTATTCAGAAACCTGCGGATTCGCTCCATAAACCCTCCCCATACCTGTTATCCAACCAAACAGGCACCACAAACAGCATTTTATAAAACCATATCCCTATTATACTCTAAATCCGTTTCCTTTCCACCCCCATTTCATACAGTGAAGCCAGATTATTCCTCCTGTCCCTGCTGTCAGGCAGCAGACAGTGCATACAAACAGCCTTTTTTTCAGATCATCCAGCCACTGCACCTGATACGCTTCCCCCATGCGTTCCATGTCGGACTGCAGTTCCCCAAACTTCCTGGTCCAAAAATCAAAATCAGACCATCTGGTGGGAATGATATCCCCGGGTATCCCAAACCCCAGCCGCCATATAAGGAATATGCCCGCTGCCAGCAGCAGTATCCCAGCCCCGCCGGAACACATTCGGTCTCTCACCCCCAGGTCCGGCTTGACTGCTTTTTGGCAAAACCAGAGGGCAGACGCCCAAAGCGGCAGGAGAGACGCCATGCCGGCTGCGGCGAAAAAAAGAGAGCCGTCCACACAAACATACCCTCTTTTCATTCCATACCGGTACAAAAACCCTTCCGCCTTTGTCTTTGCGGAAGCGCCCTTCCCATAATCCATAAGGAGACAGCGCATCCCCTCCTCCTTTTTTGCAGGGATCAATATAACGCAGTCCGGGTCATCCGTAACGCCCCTGACAATATATGGCCTGTCCCTGCAGACCACGCGTTTGCCTGTCACCTCCACCGCCCCGAACAGGTCCATGGCCAGACCCTTACTGATGACACATCCCTCCCTGTCCGTCCTGTAGCCGTATGTCCCCTGTTCCAGCTCCCGGCAGGAAGCCAGTTCCATCAGGCCGTAAACGGACAGACAATCCGCTTTTTTGTCCCTGCCCAGCTCAAGGTTTTGCACCTTTACCTCCTCAGCCAGGGACCAGGCTGTTAGTTCCGGATAAACGCTTCCCCCTTGATCCTCCCTTTCAGTTCCGGCCGTCTCTCCCTGCTCCCGGCCGAGGGCCCGGTCCAGTTCCTCCGCCCTGGGTCCTTCCCCTTCCCGGTAATACATAAAAATACGGCCGTCTGCTGTGTTCAGACTCAATGCCTGTATCCCCCCGTATCCCCACAGGGTCACCAGAACGAAAAGTATGATCCATTTTCTCATGATTCCACCACCCTGACACGGTCCCCTTCTCCCACACCTTTGTCCGACTCTGTGATCAGTTTCATCTCCGGTGTAACGGCGCCTGAAACAGCTGCAGCAGTGCTGCTTTTTTCCAGTACCTCCAGCCCGATCCTCACTGCCGTCATCTCCTCCCCCAGTATGGTCCTCTTTGGTTGGACAGCCAGGCAGAAAAATCCGGTGTTATCCTCCCTCAGTGCTCCGATGGGGATCACACAGGAGTATGCCCCTGATTCCATGTTTACCGCAAAGGATGCACTGCCTCCCAGGCTCCCCTGTCCCTGAGGCATGGCGGCTGTGACCTGTGCTGTTTCGTCCTCCGGCATCTGGTCAACGGACGTTATCTCCGCCTCCACACCGGCCTGCTGTCCCAACAGCTTGACCGTCATTTTGGCTCCTGGTTTTAAAAGGCCGGCTTTCTCCTTATCCACCTGGGAGGTCAGGTTTAAATTTCCCACTGCCAGCTTGATCTGGCGCCCGGATTCAATCCTGTCCCCCGCCTTCAGGTCCATATCAGCCACTACGCCCTCCACACTGGAACTGATCTGTCCTTTGTCCGCAATCAATTCTTCTATTTTTTCCAGTTTTCTCTTGATCTGTTCCATATCCAGCTTCATGGATTCCTGTCTCAGCCTGGATATCTCCCTCTGGGCAGCTTCCCCCGCAACAGTACCTGCGTCAGATACCCTGGCGTTCTCCAGCTTTTCCATGGACTGATACAGTCCTTCCTCCAAGTCCTGTATTTTTCTTCTGGCTTCCTCCACCTTGGCGTCCTCCGCCTTCACGGCATCCTCATATGCCTTGCGCAGTTCCTCTTTGGCGTTCTCAGTCCCGTAATCAATATCCTCATATGTCTCCTCGGCAGCATACATCTTTGCCCTGGCCTCCTCCACTGCCAGATCCTGCTCATCCCGGATATCCTCCAGATCCTCCTCGGCCCGTTCAAGTTCCAGGGCCGCTTTCTCGATCTCCTGCTGGGAGGCGTCCTCCTGCTCCTCCAGCCGGTCCAGTTTTTTCTGCTTATCCTCTACCTCACGCTCCCCCTTTCTTACCGCGGAATCCCTGGCTACCTGCGCTGATTCATAGGCCCTTCCGGCGCTTTTCATGGCTCTGCGGTTGTCCTCCCTCACCTCTTCCCTGGTGCGGTTCTTTTTTTGAATGTAATCATGTTCCAGATCAGCGGTAGCTGACGCATGCTTTTCCTCAGCTTCCGCCAGGTCCTGCCTGCCTAGTTCCAGGGCCCGCTGTGCCGCCGCTACGGACTGGGCGGCCAGGGCCTCTTCGGTCAACCGTGGGACCGGCACAGAGGAGAGCCGCTCCTGCTCAAGGGCCAGCCTGGCCTTTTCAAACTCCACGGAAAGTTTTTCACGTTCCTCCTCCAGACTCTCCATCTGCAGACAAAGGATGGCCTCCCCCTTTAAGACCATCTGCCCGGAATGCTTCAGTATGTCCCCCACCTGGAGATTTTCAGGAAGTGATATGTATGCCATTTTGTCTGCCGTAAATGTCCCGTCCCCCTCTATAAGATACGGGACCACTCCCTGTTTTCCGTATCCTACCTGTACCCTGGTGACCGTGACGGAATCCAGGGCCCTGGACAAAAAGGTCAGAGCCGCCATAAGGGCCAGAAATGTAATTGCTGCTTTCTTCATGTTCATTCACTCCTTGATTCCTGATGCGGCAATCCCCTGCTCCAGTGATTCCTGTCCCATCATAAAAAGGACCACGGGAAGTACCATCATGATAATGGACGCAGCCCACGCCACCCCTGCCTTGTCGGATGTGATCTCCGGCAGGTAGAGGGACAGGGGCCACAGCCGCTTTTCCTTCAGGAATGTCATGGGCTGCTCAATGGCATTCCATGTTTCCAGAAATCCCAGGACCAGCATGGATACGATCCCAGGCTTTCCCACCGGAATCCCGATCTTCATAAAAATAGCCATTTCTCCTGCCCCGTCCAGGCGCGCCGCCTCAAAAAGAGGCCTGGGAATGGATTCAAAAAATTTTGTCATGATAAATACCGGGAATGCGGAAAAGATACCCGGCAGAATGACTGCCAGGTGGGTATTCAGCAAATAGAACCTTTTTAGGACCAGGTAATTAGGCACCATGGTCACCTGAAACGGCTGCATCATGAGAATGATGTAAAGAAGGAACAGGGCTTTTTTTCCCTTAAACTGAAAACAGGCAAATCCCCAGGCGCCTAAAAGCGCAACCACCAGCTGCCCCAGCAAAACCATGCCGGTCTGGAAACAGGAGTTCCAGAACATGACGTAAAAACCAGGGGAATCGATGAGTAATTCCACCAAGGGTCTTAAGGTGGGGTATTCAGGGAGAAATACAGCTTTTACAGGAGCATTTCCCATTCCAAATATAGCGCCGAAGCGCTGAAGCATTTCCCCCTCGGACATAAGCGCATTTCCTGCCATCAATAAAAGGGGAACCCATATGAAAAGGCATATAAAGATCAGGGCCGCCCTTACCAGGAAACGTTTGATCATTTTTTATTCCTCCGCCGGATCCATATAATCACCGGAATCAGCACCGATGATTCGATCATCACTGATGCAGCGCTCATCTTCTGGATATCCAGCGAGACAAACCAGTTATTAAACAGGTGCTGCATCATATAAATACTCTCATGGGGATAATCCCCGGAAATAAGATATGCCTCCCGGAATACCTTAAAGGAATTGATAATGGAAAGCACGGTCACCAGAAATGCAGTGCTTTTAAGGCAGGGTAATGTGACGTAATAAAAGATCTGCCGGGAACCTGCTCCATCCACCCTGGCTGCTTCATAAAGCTCCAGCGGGATCCCATCCAGACCAGCCAGCCAAAGCATCATATCATACCCTGTATTTTTCCATATGTAGGTAAATACCAGGACATAAAAAGCGCTGTTCTGGTTAAGCCAGTCCCTGGTCCCAAATCCCAGTATTGCCACCAGCTGGTTTAAGAGTCCCTGAGGATAAAACAGAATTTTCCACAGCAGGACCACTGACGCAACCGGGATCGCCAGGGGCAGCAGGATCGTGGTTTTATACACATTCCCCCCCTTAAAGGCAGCTGTTACCAGGACAGCCGCCCACAGGGAAAACGCCATCAGGGACGGTATGCATACCAGGATAAAACGCAGGGTATTCCTCACAGCCAGGCGGAATGCCTGACTGTTCCACACCTGGACAAAATTTTCCAGGCCCACGAACCGGCCTCCCACGGCCTGGTAGAAGGAACGCATCACCACATCCGCAAAAGGTATGAGGACAAACAGGGCGGTCCCTGCCAGGCTGGGTGCCAGAAACAGCCATGGCTTTTTATTCTGAGAAATACAGATTCGCTTTGTTCTGGGCATTCTGGGCTGCCTGTTCCAGTGAAAGGCTCCCTTCAAAGTATCCTTTGGTCTCATTGATTATGATCTCCGTCAACACGCGGTCTGTTCTCACCGGCTTATTGGCCCTGGACGCCGCATCAAATATCATACGGCGTTCTTCCTTTGTGGGCCAGGCACCTGCTATTGTGTAGCCGTCTTCACCGCCGCTGACACTGACCATAGCGCTGCTTGAGTCTTCCCTTTCCACCCACGCCTCTGCGGCCAGGGCATTGACGGGGAGTCCGTCCGCCAGGTCGCTGGACTGGACCTCCACGCTCAGTACGTAGAGAACAAATTCCTTTGCCAGGTCCTTTCTTGGGCTGGCGCTGTTGATTCCCACAACACCGGAGGGAAGATAGGAATCCTTCAGGTTTTCCATTTTAAATCCGTGGTTTCTCTGCACGGCCAGGGGAAGCAGGGTGTCAAACATTCCCCGTATTTTATCAATGGCAATAGCGCTCCTGCCCCGGTCCACACTGTCATACTCGCTGTCCATAAGGCCATCCGCTCCAATGGATCGGTTATAGATACGTCCTCTTCCCCCGTCCTCGGATTCGTCAAAGTCCGCCCTGGCGCCGCAGGCATCGCCCAGCACCTTCACGGTTTCCAGCAGCTCCTGGATCTTCCCCGGACGCGGCCTTCCCGTTTCACTGTCCACGATCTCCTCATAGCAAAGGCTCAGTATCTGGCGCGTCAGATTCTCATATTTTGTCTTGGTGCGCAGCGGCAGATGAGAGGGATCGCTCTGATATTCCCTCATGGATTCCAGGGATGCAAGGCTGTCTATGGCCTCCTGGTCCCCATACGTGGCGAGAAGTATCATTCTGGTGGGGATCTGGTAGATGCTGCCGCTGTCCTCTGTGTACGGTCCTGCAATCTGTCCCATCAGTTCCCCTGACGCGGTCATGGGTGCCAGCAGGTCTTTCATATCCTCAAGCACTCCCTTTTCCATATAGGACTGAACCGGAAGCCCGTCAAGGACCAGGATATCCGCTCCGTTTCCGCCCAGCAGTTCCGTGTTCAAAGATCTTATGGTATCCGAGTCCGTGGTCCCCCCGCTGTCTGTTTGTCCATCGATCAGCTCCACCCTCACGTCCGGGTGCGTCAGCTGGAACATGGAGGCTGCCTGGCGTATGGTATCCGTGCTTTCCAGGTTAAGGCCATATACGGTCAGGTTCTGGCAGGGCACGGAGGGCATCTCAGGATCATATGTGTAATGCTTGATCTCACTTTTATCGGACTGCTGCAGCCAGACGTAAAAATCATTCTCAGCGCCCACGAACAGTTTCCTGGCATACGCGCTTGGAAGGCTCAAAGAGTTAAGAGTCCCGTCAGCCACTGTCTCCCATATGCTCCCCCCGGGATTCATGTGGTGGATCCCCTGGGAATTGACCGTAAAGATCCCCCCGCCGCCGTCATGGGCAATGGGCAAAAACTGATCATAGACTGAGCTTTGATAAGGGATCTCCTCTTTCGGGGATGCGGATCCGGTGGTGATATCATATACCAGATACCCGTTAGACCCGTTTGTTATATACAGATGATCCAAAAGAAGTCCTGATTCCTTCCATTCCGAGGAACTCCATTCCTGAGGCAGGGAAACCAAACGCTCTCCCTGAGGGCTGTATACATTTGTCTCTCTGCTGCCGGACAGGAAAATGCTCCCATCCTCCGCCACTGCCACGAAATCCGGCCTTACCTCATAAAAACCGCGTTCATGTTTGACGGAAAACACATCCTCCAAAAGCTCCTGTGGTTCCTTCCCCTCTGCCAGCTTCAGCAAATGGAACTTATAGTCGTCTCCCTTTGGGAAGACCGCGTACCGGTAACCGTCCTGCCCATAGACCACATGGAGAATACCGAAGGGGATCTCAACCCCTTCCAGCAGGCTCTTTTCTTCCCTTTCCCAGTTTCCGCCGGCCCATCTATACCGCCTGGCCGTACCATCCTTAAGCGTATACAGTTCCAGAATCTTATCCTGTGTCTGAACCATGTCAGCAATGATTTCCCCTTCTTCCAGGGGAATGCTGATCGTGCTTTCCGCATATCTTCCCTTTGGTATGTTCTCATCCCGTCCGGCACCCGCGTTCTTTGCAGCCCGGGAAGCTCCGGTTTCCCCGGTCCCCGCAGGAGCCGAGCATCCCCACAGGCCGCCCGCTGTCAGGCACAGTGCAAGGCAAAGGCTTATTAATTTTTTTCTCATATTATCAGTCTCCCTTTTGTCCATTTTCATTTCACCAGTATCATATCAGGTAAATCTCTAAAACATCTGAAAAACTGGTAAAATTTCTTTTAGGTTTTTTAGAGATTTCTCTGTTATAATGTGTTTGGATCTTATTTAGATTAGAATAACGGGGAGCGTATCATGAGAATTTTGCTGGTTGAAGATGATAAAGAACTTTGTGAAGCCATTAAGCTGCAGCTGGAAAAAGCGGGGTATGAAACAGACTGCTGCGGTTCCGGTCAGGAAGCATTTTATTATGCCGCGGAATTTCCATATGATGTGATCCTGCTGGACCGGATGCTGCCCCAGATGGACGGGCTCAGCGTGCTCAACGGCCTTCGCCGGATGGGTGTTGCCACCCCGGTCATCATCACCACTGCCCTGGACGGGATCAATGACAGGATCGATGGCCTGGACGCGGGGGCGGATGATTATCTGGTCAAACCATATGCGCCCGGGGAACTCCTTGCCCGGATCCGCGCCGTCACCAGACGGCCCGGAAAGCTGGAGCCAACCCGCGCGAAAGCCTATTCCAATATAAGCCTGGATCCGGAAAAGCGGGAACTGACCGGACCGTCAGGCATGGTCCAGCTGAGCAAACGGGAATCCGCACTTATGGAATACCTGATCCGCAATGCAGGGCAGATCCTGACCAGAGGAATGATCCTCTCTTACATATGGGGGCCTGACTCCGAGGTGGAGGAAGGAAATCTGGACAATTACGTCTATTTCTTAAGAAGGCGCCTAAAATCTGTAAATGGAGCCGTACAGATCAAGACCATACACGGAACCGGTTACCGCCTTGAGGCAGGAGGCAATCCATGATCAAAAAGCTTAGAAGGAATCTCACCGGGCTTTATACCATAACAACGGGTTTGATCCTCACCCTGGTAGTGGCGGGAATCCTCATTGTAAATGCCAGGGAATTTGACAAAAACACCCTGGACGCCTTTCAGAATCATATATTAAACATCACCTCCAGGCTCCAGGCCGGTTCAACCATCAGCTGTACCTGGCTGGCCCAGCTGGAAAGCGGCAGCAGGCTCATCATACAGATTGAGGACAATGGGATCCCCCTGCTCTACCCCGGTTCCTGGAATCCTTTAAGCGGCAGGGCGGGGCTGGTCCAGCGGGCCAAAGAGGGCGCGCTGGCGCAGAACATTGATTCTTCCAGGCGTCCCGTATCCTCCTCCCTGCTGCGCACCTCCGTTTTTACAATCACAGGAGATCACAATGATTCCTACCTGGCCAGTGTTCTGGTGCTTCCCACCCGGTCGGGCTTCCAAAGCCTGACCCTTCTGGCTTATAAAGATCCGGCCTCCTCCCTTTTATACAGCCAGGGGATCCTGTTCCTGTTCCTCAACACCGCGGGGATTGCCGCCCTGATGCTTGTGAGCTGGTTCCTGGTGGGCAGATCCTTAAAACCCATTGCGGAAAACCAGAAAAAGCAGAATGAATTTATTGCTGCTGCCTCCCATGAGCTGCGTGCTCCCCTTGCGGTGATCCGCTCCAGCCTTTCTGCCATTGCGGCTGCGCCGGAAAAACAGGAGCATTTTATGAAAAATATCGACATGGAATGTTCACGTTTATCCTTTCTGGTAAATGACATGCTTGTCCTGGCATCTGCAGATGCCGGGACATGGACGGTCCAGACAGACCGGCTGGACATGGACACCCTGCTGATCAGCGTCTATGAACGGTTTGAACCCATGTACAACGACAAGGGGGTGTCCCTTTATCTGGACCTGCCCGAATCCTCCCTTCCGGCGATCACAGGTGATGGGAACCGCCTGGAACAAGTCCTTTCCGTCCTTTTGGACAACGCCCTCAGCCACACCCCCGCAGGACGGGAGGTCCGGATTTCGGCAAGGATACAGCAGGAAAGACACCGTTTATCCGGAACGAAAAACAGCCTTTGCCTGACAGTGTCAGACCAAGGCTGCGGTATGGATGATGAGGTGAAAAAACATATATTTGACCGGTTTTACAGGGCGGACAGCGCCAGAAGCGACAAACTCCATTACGGCCTGGGCCTGAGCATTGCCAGGGAACTGGTCCTGCTCCACGGCGGCTCCATCAGCGTATCCGACTCCCCCTCCGGCGGGGCATGCTTCTGTGTGCGGCTTCCCATGGGGCACTGCTAAGGCACCTGTGGGAGCGGCTGCATCTGCAAGGTAGTTTTGGCAAAATACAGCAATGGATGCTTAAAGAAACAAGGACGGGAATCTAATCAATGAATCCCGTCCTCTTTCCTGAAAATGTAAGTGTCAGCCTGTGCATGGCCCTGGTGCAGGCTATGTAGAGCAGGCTTCTGTCATGGTCTGTCCTGTAGTTCCTGTCAGAGGCATGTGGTACAATGACCTGGTCAAATTCCAAGCCCTTGGCCATCTTCACCGAGGTAACGGATATACCGCTGCTGAACCTGGTACTCTCCGGTTCGATCAGATGCACCTCAAATTCCTCTGAAAGAAGATCATACAGTTCTGCGGCCTCCCTGTGGGTTTTCAGGATAATGCCCAGCGAAGCATTGTCCCCTGACCTGAAATCCCGTATCAAATCCATGATGCGGCACAGCTCCTCCTCCTCATTCCTGCATGAGACCAGCCCGGGAACATCCCCATGGCGTTTTACCGGCTCCAGACCGGATGCAGCCCGGATATGGCCGGCAAATGTCATGATTTCATACGTGGAGCGGTAGCTTTTATTTAGCCGGACAAACTCCGCCCCCTCATACAGATGAAGGAGATCCTCCAGGGTGTGAAGGTGGTTTGGGTGGATGAACTGTCCAAAATCCCCCAGTATGGTTTTCTGGCAAGGAAACATCCGGTTCAGGGCAGCGTACTGGACCGGCGTATAGTCCTGCATCTCATCAATAACCAGATGTCTGGTGATCCCGCTCTCCTTAAGCCCTTCAAAGGCCGCGTGAAGGTACAGGAAGGGGTAGACATCCGCCCATTCCAAAGTCTTTTTGTCAGCCATGACAAACAGTTCCTTTTTCCCTATCTTTTCATAGAAATCCCTGTAAACAGCCAGTGTGTTCTTCATGGTCAGCATGGAGGCAAGGCTTTTAAGGATCCCCCCCTGCCGGGGCAGTTCATCCTTCATGATATTCTCTGTGTCAAAGCGGTCCCGGATATCATCGGCAACCATCAGAAGCCTCCGTTTAACCGGAAAGGTTCCATATGCCTTAAACCGCTTTCCGATCCATTTTGCATCTGCACGAAATCTTCCAAAGGTATAATCCTTTGGCGCAAAGACCATATCCGGCAGCATCTCTATATAAGCATCCATAAGACGGACAAAATCCAGGGTGGATTTAAACCGTTCCCTCTCCCCCCGTCCCGGGTCACTACTCCGGCTTTTGCCCCGGCTTTCACCTGGATCACCACTCCGGCTTTCATCCGCATCCCCTTCCTGATCCAAATCCTGTTCCGGCTCAAACCCCATCCGGCCCTCCAGCTGGATCTCTGCCAGTTCCTCAAAGCTCAGTTCATAGATCGGTTCCTCCCCCAGCTCCGGTATTACGTTGGATATATAATCCCCAAATACCCTGTTGGGGGACAGGATGGTTACATTTTTAGCGCTCAGCCTGTTTTTAAACCGGTAGAGCAGGTAAGCGATCCTATGAAGAGCGATGGAAGTCTTTCCCGATCCCGCAACTCCCTGTATGATCATGGTCCCCTGGTTCTCATTGCGGATGATCCGGTTCTGTTCTTTCTGGATGGTGGAGATAATGGATTTCATTTTTTCATCCGAGGTATGGCTCAGCTCCTTTTGCAGCACGTCATCCTGGATATGGGATGAGGTTTCCAGGGCATACTCCATTTTCCCGCCCCTGATCTTAAACTGCCGCTTTTTTGTCAGCTCTCCCTGGATCCTTCCGTCCGGGGCCTGGAAAGCGGCCGGTCCCACCTCGCAGTCATAAAACATGCCGGATACAGGCGCCCTCCAGTCAAAGACCAAAGGTTCCCTGTCATGGTTTAAGGCAAACCGCCCGATGTAATAGGAGAAGGGTTCCCCCTGCCCTGCTTCACAGAAATCAATCCTTGCAAAGTAAGGGGAATCCTTCAGTTTTTTCAGCCGTTCCAGTATTTCCACCGCCATGGCGCCGGTGCGGTCCGTCTGTTTTAAAAGAAGCTCATTCTGAAACATCTCATGGGGATCGATGTCCCCTCTGTGCTCCGCCATGTAGCGCTTGGTGTCCATGTATTCTCTGTCCGATTTTTGGACGGATTCCTTTGCCTGTTCCAGGGCCTGGCCGATCCTTTGATGAACCTGCCGCAAATGCCTGGACTCTTCTTCCAACACGCTCTCACCCATCCTTTTGCACCTCCTGTGAAAGGACAAACCGCTGGGTGGGGTAACCGTATTCCTCCAAAAGTTCTGCCTCCGCAAACCCCAGCCCCTGTATCTCCCTTCGCTGTCCGTTATCCGCCTTGTCCCCTTCCCTGAAGGTGGTAATGCTGATTTCCTGGCCTGTCAGCAGTTCTCCCATTACCTTGTCCAGAAATGCCCTGGGAATCCCCATTTTCCTGTACAGGGGATGACATCCCATAAAATCAATGCTCCCTGTGTCCCAGGAAAACAGCAAAATTCCCACAGCAGTCACCCCGTCCTTTACGATCAGCGCCTGGTTTGTGCGTATCCGCTGTCTCAGCACCTCCATGTACGTATCCTCCTGCAAGTTGGGAAAGCCATCGATCACCAGCCGCACCAGCTCCATCCAGGCGGGTATGTCCTCCTTTGTGGCATACCGGATATCCCATGCCCTGTTTTCCGGCCGCTTCAGCATATCATACCTCCCGTCAAACTCAAACTTTAACTGCAGGGGATAGAATTTTTCCTTTTCCCTGTATTTGTTGGGCGGTATTTTATACATGGATGTAAAAGCATTGGTAAAGGCCTGCTGGCTTTGGTAACCGGATAAAAGCGCGATCTCCACAATGGACTTTTCCGAAAACACCAGAAGCTTTCCGGCCTCGGTCAGCTGCCTTCTCTGGATGTAGTCATGTATGGTCAGTCCTACCGTGTGGGAAAACACCCGGTGCAGATGGTATTTGGAATAATGGACCGCCTGTGCGATCATGTCCAGATCGATCTTCCTGGTGAGATTGGCTTCTATATAATTTACAGTCAATATGATTTCTTCAATGGGCTGCAAGCTCCATCACCTCCTTTTAAGTTGAGCGTGCTCTCCGGGATTCTGAGAGTACACATTGGCAATGCTCCCGGAAACTCCAGGTACAAAGAGTTTCCGAGAGCACTCGGTTATTATTATATACAAAAACATGGAGGTTGTCTTAAGAAATCTTGCGGTAGCATAAAAACCGGATTACAGTTAATCCGCTGTTTCCAGACGGAACAGCCTTGCCGTATACTCCTTTGGCATTTTCACGGAAAAGCTTCCGTCTTCTTTATTCCACACAAACTCCGACTTATACTGTTCCCCACAGGGATAGATCTGGCTCAGTGTTGCGTCCCTTCCCTTCAGATGCGTTACCGGTATGGTCCGGCAGATCTGATCCGATGTCCTTCTCCACACCGCCACATAGGAGGTTTTGCCGCACCTTAATCCCAGGGCCGACCATGGATCCATGTAGTGGGAGAATCCCAGGGGCCAGAACGGCAGGGAAGCCTTTATGTGGCCGCGGATGCTCTTATAACAGCTGATCGCCTCTTTGATCAGTTCCACCCTGGAATCCGACATGTTCAGTATATGGCCGCTCTGGTGGATCCTGAGAAGGATTGCATTGACCATGTTGAATATGGTCTCCTCCTCGTCCCCCTCCGTCATGGGATAGGACCAGATCGCTGCCTGCTCAGGCGTCAGGCCGGAGGGCGCATTGGCGGCAATGGTTGCATATTTGATGTAATCCTCCTGGTCGCTTGTGGACTGGATACTGTGACGGCTCAGCATGGCGTAGTCGATCCTCATACCGCCGCTGGAACAGTTCTCGATCACCAGGTCGGGATATGTTTCAAATATGGTGTCCAGCCAGCTTAAATATGCCCTGTTATGCTGGAGCAGTCCGTCTCCAAAGCTGTCCGCCCCTGTCTCTGTTCCGATCCCAGGTTCAATGTTATAATCCATCTTAATGTATCCTACCCCGTACTCCCTTACCATACGGTCTATCACTTTGGTCGCATGTTCCCTTACCTGGGGGTTTCTGAAATCCAGCTGGTATCTGCTTCTGTAAGCCACCTTTTCCCCATGGCGCCTGAAATACCAGTCATCCGGTACCTGGGAAGCCAGCGGGCAATTGACCCCCATTACCTCTATCTCCAGCCAAAGCCCGGGCACCATGCCGCAGGAGCGGATATAGTCCATAACCTCTTTGATGCCTCCCGGGAATCGCTCATTGCTGGGCATCCACTGGCCCACGTTATCCCACCAGTGCCCTGGGGAGTACCAGCCGCAGTCAACGCAGTAATATTCACAGCCGATCTCAGCCGCCCGTTTGATCATGGGAAGTTCCTTTTTTGTGGTTGGGTCCCCGAACAGGCAGTTCATATAATCATTAAAGATCACAGGAAGGTTCTCATCATCCGCGTTTTTCCTCCGGATACTCCTTCTGTATTTTGTCAGCTCCGCCCAGGCCTTGTCCATTCCTCCAATCGCAGAACCCACTGCTGCGGTGACGGTTGTAAAGGATTCTCCAGGGTTTAACCGGATCCACCAGTGGTTGTGCAGCTCGGTGGGGCCGCTGAGTTTTAAATAATACTGCCCGTCCTCATCGCTGATCTCCCAGTACCAGGAACCGTTGTGCTCGATCTGCCAGAATAAACCGCTGTTCATCTCCTCATTCCGCAGATATCCCACGGGCAGGTACTCCTTGGTAGACCAGGAGCCGGTGTTCCCGATCCCAATGGTTGTGGAGGAACGGTGGAAATCCTCGGGCTGGGCCAGGGACATGCCCAGTTCATCCAATGTAAACTCATTCCAGTGGAACTCCTTTTGCCAGCCATTTCTGGGAAGGAACAGCTTCATCTTTTTGTCCGCATTCTGAAGCCCCTCCTTTGTAACGCCTGTCAGGGCAAAGGAGGACAGATACTCGATCCCCCACGCCTTATCCCCTTTGTTCACCACCTGGCTCCAGGAACGGACAATGGATATCCCGTCATAAAACTGCATATGGCTGTGCACCTCCAGCCCGGTAGGCTGGTCAAATGTGATGATCTCCAGTTTTCTTCCGTTCTGATTCCTGCAGTCTTTAAAATCCTTAAATTTCAGGCGGCAGCCCGGCGCTGTCCTGACATAATTATCCCCGTGGAGCTTGCCCAGCCGGTTAAGGCCGGTCACGGACATTTCCACCAAGGTAAAGGGCAGCAGCCCGTTCCTGGATACCAGATCCTTTTCTTCAAAGGGAAGGGCGGAGAAATGAAGCAGCTTTATCTCCTGCTCATCCGTTAGTTCCATTACCAGATTTATGTTGTTTTCACTGATCTCTATTCGTCTCATCTTAACTCATCCTTTCACAGATCCGCTCATCAGGCCGGATAAAAAGTATTTTTGCATAAAAAGGAATAAACATGTGACCGGGAGCACCGCCACAACGGATGCTGCCATCAGGCCTCCCCAGTCTATGATATTGGAGCCTTTAAACAGCATGATCGCAGGCGTCAGGGTCCTGTATTGATCCGTGGAAATAAAAATGTAACCAAACATAAATTCATTCCACGCCTGGATAAATGCGTACAGCCCTGTGGACACCAGGCTGGGTATGGATATGGGCAGTATAATCTTAACCATCATCTGAAACTTGTTGGTCCCGTCTATTTCCGCCGCTTCCTCCAGCGTAATGGGCACTGTGTCAAAGAAACTGCTCATCATGAAGGTACAAAGAGGAATGACAAACGTGGTGTAGGACAAGATCAGTGAGATATAGGATTCCAAAAACCCGAAGTTCCGCATGATCATATAAAGGGGGACCAGCAAAAGCACACCGGGGATCATCTGGGATACCAGCATGGCGAAATTGGATATCTTGATCATCCGTTCCTTATAATAACGGCTGAATGCATAACCGGCCATGACGGCGATCACCATGGACACAAAGCATGCAATGATGGAAACCAGAAAACTGTTCTTAATGTATTTTAAAAATCCTGCTGTGTAGAGTACTTTTGTAAAGTTCTTAAGCGTAGGCATCCTGGTGATCAGGGAAGGGAACGCCGACCGTATCTCCGAATCCGGTTTCAGCGCGGAAAGGATCATCCAATAAAAAGGGAACACGCAGATGAATGCAAACAGTATTAGCAGCAGATAGGAAATAATATTTATATAAAATCTTTTTTTCTTGCTGATCATTCTATACCTCCTATTCCAGGGACTCGCTGATCTTCATTCTCTGCCTGTAATACACCACAAATATAACTGCCATCACTGCAAACATCATGGTTGAAAGGGCGGATGCAGCGCCTACGTTAAATTTCTTCATGGAGTACCTGTAGATCATAATGGGCAGTGTCTGGGTTGCATAATTGGGACCGCCCTCTGTAAGGATCCATATAAAATCAAAGTTGATCGCGGTCCAGATAATGTGCAGGAAAACAATCACCAGGGACACGGATTTCAGCTGAGGAAGGGTGATATAGAAAAACCGTTTAATGACACCTGCCCCGTCAATGGCGGCCGCTTCCATCAGGTCACCGGAAATGGACTGCATGGCTGATAAAAATGAAATGGTATAGTAGGGAAAGGATCTCCAAATATTGATCAGGATCACCACAGCCATGGCGTATTTTGCATCTCCCAGAAAATCGATGGGACTGCTTGTTATATGTAAGGTATTAAGCATGAAATTGACAATTCCGAATTCCGTGTTAAGCATCCAGTCCCAGGTCATGCCTGCCACAATGATGGGAACCAGCCATGGTATAAAGATCATGGTCCTGAAAAACGCCCTGCCCCTAAACTCCCTGTTTAAGAGGATTGCCGTAATCATTCCCACAAGATACTCCCCCAATACGGAAAAAACGGTCCAGTATATGGTATTGACCACGGTCTGCTTAAACCGTTCATCCGCCATGATGGTCTTAAAATTATCCAGCCCCGCAAATCCGGTGCCCGGCTTGATCAGGCTCACGTGGAAAAAGGAGTCGTGGACCACCTTTAAAAGCGGATACCCTTTTAAAGAAACCAGAAAAACCAGAGCCGGCAGGATCAGGATCAGAACTGTCATTTTTTTTCTTTTGCTTCTGGTCATTTTACTTATTTTCAAGGAACATCTCCCCCTCGTCTTGATGAAAAAATGTCCCAAAAGCCAGATTATATTTACCACTCAGCTTTCGGGACATTACCGTCTGCTATTTACTCAGTTCCCCGGTGTCTGACAGGGATGCATTGACCGCATCGCTGAGCCATGCCGCTGCCTCCTGCGGGGTCTTTCCCTCCTGAAGCACCTTGGCAATGGAATCGTTCATGGCCTGCGTCACGCCGGCAAGCGTAACCCCCGGGAAGGAGATCCCTTCCGCCCCAATGTCAGAAAATCCTTTGCTCCATATACTCTCAGAATATACATCGCTTCTGGGAGATCCGTAAGCCCATACTTTTTCCTGCCACTCTTTTCCTGCAATGGCCTTCATCAGTTCCACGGCGCCCTCTTTATTCTTGCTGTCTTTAAAGACAAACATTGGTTTGCACTCCATGTATGTGTATGGTTTGCTCCCCTCAGGGTAAGGAATGGCATAAGCGCCCATGTCCTTCATGGTTTCCGGGTTTTGGCTTTCCTTATTTCTCAGCCAGTTGCCGGACACATGGGAGGAAACCAGCCCTGTACAAAGGTTCTCATCTGTCTCTTCCCAGGTCCAGTTCCTGGCGCTGGGATTTACGATCCCCTTGTCAATCAGATCCTTGTAGAACTGGAATACCTTGGCAGCCTTGTCCAGCTGGTCCGGATTTTCATTCCATGTGTTTTTATACAGTCCGTCCTCCTGAAGAGTGGCGATCTCCACGCCGCTCTGTGCCAGATACACCAGCAGCTCCTGCGCTGCGCGCACGCCGCTTCCCGTGATCTCAAAGGGATATTTACCCTGGGCATCGTAGTAGCCCTCCATGTTCAGCAGGTCCTCCCAGGTAGCCGGGACCTCCATGCCTGCTGCTTCAAAGTCACCTTCATGTACCAGGAACGCGCGGACCGACATTTCATATGGCATTGCCACCACCTGGCCGTCCATGCTCATGGCTTTCACAACCGACTCGCTGAACACGTCCTTTTCATCCCATGCATTAAATTCATCCGTCAGGTCCTCCAGGATCCCCATGTTGTAAAACTCTCCGATGTATTCGGGAAGCCCCCATGCGCAGTCGGGCACATTCCCCCCTGCCGCTGCGGTCAATACCTTTTCGTGAAGCATATCGTAGGTGAAGTTTGTACAGTTTACCTTGTACCCGGTCTCCTCCTCAAACTTTTTGATCATTTCCAGGGAATAAGTCTCTTTATCACTTCCCGCTGTCCACTGGGTCCACACCTCTATGGTCTGACCCTCTCCCTTTTTTGCAGTGTCCTGCTGTCCCTGTCCGGACGTGGAAGCCGCCTCGCTTTTAGGTTCCTGGGTCTTCTCAGGAGATGAGCCGCATGCTGCCAGTGAAACCGCCATGGTAAGAGCCAATACAGAAGCCATCACTTTTTTCATATTAAATACCCCTTTCTTCTCCATACATTATATTTGATCTTTACTTGATCCTGTATCTGATCCGTATCATTTTGTATGCGCATACATTTTTGATAAACCGACCATACCACACCCTCTGTTCTTCTGCAATAAAAGAGGAGACGCCTGTTAAAAACGCCCCCTTTTTTATTAAAAATACCCCTTTTCTCACATTTTATTTATCTTCTTATAATTGATCGGGCTTTCCCCGTAATACTGCCTGAATTTCTCAGAAAAACTCTTTGCATCATTATAGCCCACCTTCCTGGCCAGCTCCTGGGTGCTCATCCCGCTGTTTTCCAGCAGCAGCTCCAATGCTTTCTGCATTCTCACCTCAACCAGGTAATCCTTAAAATTCTTACCTATCTTCTGCTTAAAAAAGGAACTGAAATAATATTGGTTCATAAAAAAATGCTGTGACAGTGATCTCAGGTTGATCTCCTGGTCATAGTTCTCCCTGATATAGAACTTGATCCCTCTAATAGTCTCATTTTCATTTCCGAGATTGGAAAACACGGTTTTTTCCACAAACTGTTCCAGATAACGCAGAATCATTGCCTTTACCTTTTGAAAGGTGCCAACGCTTCTGATCCCTGACACAAATCCTTCATACGTATGCCTGTCCTCCTCATCCAGACGGCAGTAATTCCCCAGTTCACGAAGCAGCTCCATGAGAAGGGCCACGCACCTGTTTTCCGCAACCACCCGGTTGCCATAGTGAAGTTCGCCGATCAGCTCCAGGCATTGCTTCAGCTGATCCAGCCACATGTCATCGCGCAGGAGGATGGCCTTTACCAGTGCAGAGTACGCCTCGTTGTAGTCGTCAAAGGAATGGTGGTATTCCTTATTGATCCTGTCGTAGATGATCACCGGATCCTGTTTGAAATAGTACAGGTTACAGGCAAATGCAGCTGTTTTATAAGCAAATTTAAGATCTGATAAGCTGTCCGTCCGTTTGCCAATACCGGCGGTCAGACGGATCCCGTACTCACGTTCCATGGTCCTGATCAAAGCCTTCACATCCGTCAGGATCGTTTCCTCCTGATTTTTTCCATAGAAAAATATCATGTTGCAGAAATCCGCCTCCCGTTTCAGGCAGAATCCGTTTTTACGCTTTACCGCATGATCCTCGATCTTTTTAAACACAGTAAACCTTAAAAGTTCAAACTCGCTGCGTTTTTTCTCCGCCCTACCTCTGTCTTCCACGGCGGAAAAGCACACCCCCGTGTAGCTGGCATCTGATGTGGGCACCCCCATTTGCTCAAACTTTTTATACAGATCCTGATACTCATATTCTGATGTGACCGCCTTGAAAACAGCCTGTGCGCTTTTGGCATCCTCCTGCAGATACTCCAGGGAAAGGTTATCCTTTAACGCCCGTTCCGCCTTTATGATTGAAAGCTCCAGTTCCTCCTTTGTCACAGGCTTCAATAAATACTCGATCACACCGTACCGGAGCGCCTGTTTCGCATACTCAAATTCCTGGAAAGCGCTTAAAAAGATAACCTTGGACTTAAGTCCCTTTTCATTTATGTACTTGATCACATCGATTCCTGATTGATGGGGCATGGAAATGTCTGAGATAATAATATCCGGCGACATCTCATCGATCTGGCGGATCAGCTGCTCCCCGTTCCTGGACGTGCCGATCACCTGGGTATTTAATTTCTCCCAATCCACCATCTTCATCAACCCCTTTATGATAAGCGGTTCATCATCTGCTATCACCACTGAAAACATCTAATCTCCCTCTCCTTCTCCATAGTAGACCGGTAATTTCACATGCACAAGAGTGCCCAGCCCCGGCGTGCTGTCAAGCCGGATCCCATAGCAGTCGCCAAACTGCAGCTTGATCCTGTCCTCGATATTCTTAAGGCCAATACTGAACCTGCGTTCCTCTGTCCGTTCCTGGATCACGGTTCCCTTTAAGACGCCGTTCACATAAGCCAGCGTCTCCCCGTCCATTCCCACCCCATCATCCAGAACGGTAATCTCCAGGTATCCCTGTTTTTTCTCCGTATAGACAGCTATGCTCCCCTCTCCCCTGGGTGAGATCCCGTACTTGACGGAATTTTCAATAATCGGCTGCAGGGTCAGGCGCGGTATCCTGCATTTTAAGGTCTCATTTTTCCCGTTGATCTCCAGCTGAACGGCATTCTCATACCGGATCTGTATAATGATAAAATAATTCCGGATACTGTCCAGCTCCTCCTTCAGGGTCACCAGGCTTCTGGCATCCCCGATCAGATAACGCATCTGGGCTGACAGGCTTTCCAGCATCAGCGCCGTATCATGGTCATCATTGGTAATGGCGGACATGCGGATCGCATCCAGTGTATTATACAGGTAATGGGGCTGTATCTGGGCCGTCAGCGCTTTGATCTGGGCTTCCTTCTGGCGGATCTCCGAAATATAGACCTTCTCTATGTGCTTTTGAAGCTGTTCCGTCATATTATTCAGCCCCTCCGCAAGAACTCCCAGTTCATCATTGGACCTGATATCCACACGGGTCTCCAGCTTTCCCGCCTTGATCTTATCCATGGCGTCTTTTAACAGCCGGATCGGCTTTGCGGTGGTCTTTGAGTTAAAATAATACAGGATCATCAAAAGGGCAATACTCACCAGCACCAGGTAAACGGTGCTCCGGATAATGGACTGATACGTCTTTTCCAGGTTTGAAAAGGGAAGCTTTTCCACCACGGCCCAGTCCGTCTGTTTCATGTTGTAGCCGATATAATACATCTGGTCTGATTTCAGGCAGAATTTACGGTCTTCGGGCGAAAAATCCTTTTTCATTTTCCCATAGTCCTCCGCCGCCTCCGTGCCGCTGTAATTGCTGTAGATCAGGGCGTCCCTGCCCCAATCGCAGACAAAGATATGGTCATTGCCCACCAGACCTGCTTCATCTATAATGGTCTGGAAGCTGTCCGCGCTTACATCAATGTATAAGGTGCCCAGTATCTCCCTGCTTGCGGATTCAATGGAGCGCGTGTTCATGATGTTCCGCACATAGGTAAAGTTCTCTTTGGAAGAATTAAAATAATACTCCGTGCCATGGGTGGGAATGATGGTAACCGCGTTTTTCTCAGGAACATAATGGGCATTTCCCCATTCATCCATGAGCTTTTGGTTTACGATCTTCTCCGGTGCCTTGGTGGAGGAATAGACCTTTCCCTTTGTGTCAATAAAATACACATGGTTAATGGAGTCATTCCTGTACAATATCTTTTTCAGGGCGTCCTCCACCAGATTTTCCCTTAAAATATCCGAGATAGCGTCATTGGTCATGATCTCATAAAAATATCCGTAATCATCAGCCTCATACTCATAGAGGTACTTGCTGTGATCACTGATCTCCTCCAGCAGCACCGCTATGTCGTCATTGATGCCCTTTGTGATCTGGGATGCGTTGTGTATGGCGGTCTCCGTTACCTTGTCAATATTCTTTTTAAATACAGTCAGACTGATGACCATAAATGGAAGAAAACCCAGACCTAAAAATGCGATCACCGACTTTGTAAAGATACTGATATATCTTTTATTTTTCCTTTTCACTTGTCTCACTCCACTTTGTATTGAGATAACGGGCAGTTTCCTCCACTGTCATGGAATGGCCCAGGAGCAGATACAGCGCCTTGGACAACTCCCCCCTAAAACTGCCGGAAATATGATCGGCATCCAAAAAAGACTCCTCTTTCCTGGCATAACGGTAATCAATGATCAGATATTGCTGCACGGATGGAGCCGGATACAATACCCTTTTTTTCGTGGTCTGGAATCCATACATGGATTTCAGGATCCCCCGGTAATTTTCATCCTCAAATAAAAACTTCAGGAACCGCTCCGCTGCCTGATACCGGGCCGGGTCCTGGGCACACTCCTTGGAAATGGCCAGCTGGGAACCGATCTCCCTTGTGGCCACCATATCCCCGTTTCCTGTGGGAACAAAAAACCATGCCAGGCGTACCGTACTGCTGTCATCCTCTATCTCCACTCCCATGTTGTCTTTTGTGGAACTCATACAGTCCGGATCCGCCAGTATGATATTGGCGATAAAACTGGGTTTTGTGTAATACATCGCAACCTGGGAGTCCAGGAACTGGGAAATGATCTGGCTGTCATTCATATACACGGAATCCTTCAGCACATACCTGCTGTCCATCAGACGTTCAAAATCCCCCAGCATGTCCATGTAGCCGGGAGCCGTAAAATCCGCGGAACGGATCCCCTGTTCCCCGGCCCTTGGAAGCACATTCTTCTGATAAAAATAATTCAGCCAGTAGGCAATGCTGTCCTCCTTTGTCCCGCCGCACATCAGGGGCACCACCCCGTGGCTGCTGAGGGTTCGGCATATTTCCAGAAATTCCTCATAGGTCTGGGGCGCCTGAAGGTGATACTTTTTAAACAGCACCTGATTATAGATAATGCCGTATGTGGTTGTATAGAGGGGAACTGTATAGACCGTCCCGTTCCTATAGACCGGTTCCTCTATGAGACTGCTGACAGACGGCGGTATGGGACCAAGACGGTCATTGGCCACGTAACCGTCCACATTCTGTATCTCAAACAGATCCGGAAATTCATTTAAGGCTTCCTTGACCTTTAAGCTCTCCTCATAGATCCCGCTTCCCCCATCCTGCAGTTCCAGATCTATGTCCGGGTTCTCATTCTCAAACTTACTGCAAAGGTCGTCCATTACAAGGGACCACGTGATATCGTCCCTGGAATAAAAAACCTTCAGCTTTATCTTCTCCAAACCGGCTTCCGTCCTTGCATCGGTTTCGGGAACCTGGACACTTTGGGAACAGCCGCATAAACTAACAATCACACACGCGGCTACTGCGGCTAATCCTCTCTTCACCCTGTTTTTCATCTTCTTATTCTCTGCTCCTTGCCATTTGATCGGCTGCCTTTGGTCCGGATAAGGGCATCCGGGCATCACCGGGATCATGCAATATACTCGAAGTGCGGACCAAAAGATCCGGCCCGCACTTCGAGTATAGCAGTTTTATCATATCATCTCAAGAATAATCCATCTCAGGTCCGCAAATGGTTTATCCGCACAAAAGTCAATCAGCCAAAATCTGTCCGTCATCAGCCCGTATGGAAAGGATGCGCCCTTCCGGCTCCTGCCTGGCGGTCCAGTATACGGTCTCCCGGCTGCCCTCCGTGGATGTAAGGAAGGGTGTCTTTTCAAGGCTGCCGTAAAAATTCCATACAGGGATCAGTTCCAGTTCCTCCTTTGTATCATCCTTTGGAAGGGAGAAGACATATTCCAGTTTTACACTTTTAACATTTACATACACCTCCTCCATTGTGGTCCCTTCACCGGCCATGGACGTCTGTGCAGCTGCCCCGCCACTGCTGCCGGGGGTAAAATAGTCTTTGCAATACTGCTCAAAGAGTTGGTGCACGGCCTCAAAGGGCAGCAGAAACTCTCCGCCTCCCACCTCCTTTATCTCCTCTTTCCCAATGATCTTCAGCTGGTTCAGGGTTCCGTCCTCACCGTAAAACACGTCAATATACGGGCCTTTTATGTATGAGTTTCCCAAAAGGCTCACCTCCGGCCTGGTGCAGCTGATTCCCCTTACCACCGGCGTAAAGGAAACACAATAATCATTCTCCGACCATGACCTGCCCCTTAACTCATAATAAGATTCCCTCCATCTTCCCCGGCATATCTGATAATCCTTAAAGCCAATGGCCCGGATCAGCGCTTCCGCCTTTTCCTCCAGCTGTGTGCCCTTTTCTTCCGGCTGTCCTTCCATAGTCTCTCCCGTCCCAAAAATGCGGGCAGGTCTGGACGTGCTGCGGCCGTCATTCTCCGTTTTTGTAACCCAGATAATGGAGGTGGGGAATGTGATCTCCTCCCCCATTGTCTGGTAAGAAATCATGTATTCATCTTCCGATGGGCTAATCCCCCTGGCTGTGGTGCTGGTCCCTGTCTGTTTTAACAGTTCCTCCGTTCCCTCCAGCGGAACCGGCTGCAGTGATTCGCTGTGCTCCTCTTCCCATTTAATACCCATCTGGTCCTCCAGGGCTTTCTTCACCGCAGAATACTCTTCGTTTGTAAAATTCACGGAGCCGGAGGTTCCTGAACCGGCTGCCCGCACATCCGGCACTGTTACAAGTGCATCCGCTGAAAGGAGCAGTCCGTCCCCCTTGACCTCTGCCTTATAATATTCCGGTGCCTGTACCTGTTCCTGGATCTGTTCCCCCTCAGTACCCCCGTTCTCTGTACCCGGAACACGTTCCTTGTTGTGATCCCCGGTCTGCTGCCCGGAAACAACATCCGTCTCCTCACCGATCACCTTTGGCTCCTCCGTTCCCCCGCAGCCCCCAAGAAGAACTGCGGCCAGGACCATGCTCAAAAGAAGGGACCGTTTTTCTTTCCGTTTCACTGTCTCTTCACTCCTTTTCTCTTTGATAAGCCCATTGTATCCGGTTTGGACGGCAAAGTCCTCATCAAAATGTAAACGTTTTGTAAACAGGTCACCGGCCATATCCGTCCGGAAGATAAAGGAATACCACGGTCCCCCTGGGCCGGTCCTTCCCCTTCCCATCCCTCTCACTCACAGATTCAATCTTCATCTCCATTCCATGCAGGCGTGCGATCCGCTCGCAAAGAGCCAGACCCAGACCGGAACCGCCCTCACTTCTGCTCCTGGATTTATCCGCCATATAAAATGCCTCTTTCACATGGGGCAGATCCTTTTCAGGAATACCGCAGCCCTCATCCCTTACGGATAAAACGCCCTGATCTGCCCTGAGCCGGATACGGTTTCCCGGTGCTGAGGCCTTTATTCCGTTGTGCACCAGGTTATTTAAAAGAGTGAGCAACAGTTCCCTGTCCCCGTTCACAGACTCAGGCGCACCATCCCCTGTTTCCGCCTCCACCACAACTCCCTTCCGGCTCCACAAGGGTTCCGTTTCCCTGATCACTTCCTGAAACAGGGCTTCCACGCCAAGTTCTTCAAACTGAACCTCATCATTCTCATATGTACCCAGAAAATTCAGCATTTTAGCGGAAAGGCGTTCCAGTCTAAGACCTGCATGGTGGATCTGTTCCAGGGCCCGTTTCCGGTTTTCCTCGGACAGCTTCACATGGAGCAGGCTGTCGGAATACCCGATCACAGCTGTCATGGGTGTCTTGATCTCATGGGCCAATGCCCCCAGAAGCAGCTGCAGATCCTCCACCTGCCCTTCCACCTTCTTGGTCATCTGGTTAAAAACCTGTGCAAACTCCCCGATTTCGTCCCGGCTCTCCACAGGAACCCGCTCATCCAGATTTCCCTCTCCGATCTTCTCAGCTGCCTTTGTCAGCCGCCGTAAGGGTTTCAATGCCCTGTGGACCAAAACAGACACTCCGGCTCCGGTGACAGCCCAGATCAGACCGCAGAGCACAAGCAGATGCGTTCCCTGACGCTCTATCTCCTGATAATACGGGGTAATATCCTGGGTCATCAGCACCTGATAGCCGGGGAACTGGCTGATCTCCCGCTTCATCAGGAGGACTGATCTGGTACCAAGATGCTGGATCATATGTTCCTCCCCAAGCTCGGACGGGGAAAGGATTTCATAATCCGTAAGATTTACAAGGCACTCCTTCCCCTTAAGAAGGGCATACCCCTCCTTGTAACACTTGCGGAACTGGTATTTAAGATATGCCTCCGCCGCAATGTCCCCCAGGTTTTCAAACTCATCCCTTGTGCCGATCTCAGAAAATGCATAGGCAATGGAGTCCATCTGCTTTCCATAATTGTCCACGGCTATGGCTATGCTTTGGGAACGCATCTGCCATACAGCCGCGGTACTGATAGCCAGAAACCCGGCTCCGAGTCCTGACAACAGTATGATAACTAATTTTTTCGTAAGCTTCATCTATACCCTACACCTCCAGGCGGTATCCCAGCTTTGGAATGGTCTGTATCCTGCTCCCAGCCTTCAGCTTCCTGCGAAGGCTGGCCACATGGACATCCACGGTCCTGGTCTCACCGCCGTAATCCCCTCCCCATATCCTGTCAAGCAGCTGGTTTCTGGTAAATGCCACGTTCTGGTTCCTGCAGAAAAAGAGGAACAGGTCATATTCCATGGGTTTTAGGGAGATCTCCTCCCCCTCCTCATATACCTTATGGCTGGACAGATCGATCCTGCATTTGTCAATCTCCATAAAATCCTTTAGTTTCTTCCTTCTCTTTAAGACATTTTCCACCCTGGCAAAAAGTTCCATCATCTCAAAGGGCTTTACCATATAATCCTCCGCCCCCAGACGCAGCCCCTTTACCTTGGAGGCCACATCCGCCTTGGCTGTGAGAAAGATACAGGGGATCTCCTTCTGGTTCAAGCTCCCGATCAGGTCAAACCCTCCGGGCCCGGGCAGCATCACATCCACCAGGGCCAGGTCATATAAGCCTTGGTCTGCAAGGATTTTTTGTTCCGCCTTAACACCGTCCTCTGCCAGATCCACCTCATATCCCACCGCCTCCAGATTCATGGCAAGCAGCTCCCGAATGGAAGCTTCATCCTCTATGATCAAAATCCTGTTTTTATCCATGGCCGCTCTCTCCTGCTTTTGTAGTCAGAATCAGTATACCATGTTTCTCCGGCAAGCCACAATTGATAATCTCATTACAATATTATGAAGATTACAGCCTGGGCCTGCGGATTTTCTATGCCGTCTCTTTTAAAACCCATACTCTTCCATATGTTCAAAGTCATTATTGAGAACATAGTAAACCTTATTCCCGCCAACTGAATATACAAAAGATACTCTGGTTGCCCATAATCCTTCCTGCTTTACAGATTTTAATACGCGGAATGCTTCCGCAACGGAAAACTCATCATCACAGACCTCAAGCTGTTTGACGCCTCTTTCAAATCTGTCATCTCCAGATACAATATAAGGCCTGGTTGTTTCCGGGCGCAACACCGAGTAGTTTGTAATCAGGGAATACCTTGTCCGCTCTAACCGGTATCCCAATCCAGGCTCTATGATAAGTACACGCCCGTTTCTATCCGAAAGCATAGCCTGCATCGTGGTATCCGGAGCATAAACAACTTTGCTGTTTTGCACTATATTAAGCGCGTCATCAAGTGAGATTTCGCCTTTAATAAAGTTTTCAGTCAGCTCAGAAATGGTGCAGCAGGTTCTGCCGTCCGCATGTTTTCCATTTTCATTGCCATTCACATACAGCAGCGTGCCCGTATTTCCGTTCTTATTGACTCCATGAAAGGAATGATAATCGCCGTCAGGCATTTTTATTCCGATATAAAACCGGTCTTTTTCTTTGATAACGGTATGTGTCCAAACCGCAAGGTCTATATCAAAATTAAACCCTGTAATCGTATCAATTCCATTATAAACAAATCTCGTACACATGATCAAATCCTCCTGCTAATCTGTTCCATATTCCCTGATTGTATTGCTTTGATATTTTGGGCAATCGTTTCATCCGTCCAATTCCACCATTGGATATCCAACAGTTCAGAAATGGTCTTATTGTCAAAGCGCTTTTTGATGGGTTTGGCTGGTACGCCTCCAACAATGGTATATGGCGGCACATCTTTGGTCACAACAGCGCGGGCGCCTATAATTGCCCCATTGCCGATGGTAACGCCTGCCAATATCACAGCTTCGTAACCAATCCAAACATCATTTCCAATAATAATGTCCCCTTTGTTATCCCAGCTTTTTGCAACATCCTTTTTCTCAAGTTCCCATTCTTCAAAAAACAGAGGGAATGGATAGGTAGATAACGAATCCATTGTATGATTCGCACTGTTGAAAAGAAATTTCGCACCGCAGGCAATGGAGCAAAATTTTCCGATCAAAAGCCTGTCATGATTGATAGGATAATGGTACAGCACATTATTCTGTTCAAACTTGATTGGGTTGTCTGCAAAATCATTATACATCGTATAATCGCCCACCACTATGTCAGGGCTGGTAATCGCATTTTTAAGATAGATGGTCTGTGTATCCCCTGTTCTTGGATATAACTTTTTTGAATCAGCCATTTTACAATCCTCCTGTCAGCTAATTGTTTACAATGATTGTACTCCGGAGGAAATGTACTCTCAATACACCAAATGGCACCGAAGCGATCAGTAGAAAAAGAGAGCTGCCTTTTCGACAGCTCTCCATCATCATTTCTGATATATTATTTTTCTTATGGCATATACCGAAAGATAGTATTCATCAGCAAGTTCTTCCATTGAAACCCCATTCCGGTGTTTTTCAATGATAGCTTTATTGCGTTTGCCAAGTTCCTTCCGGCAGCCGGATAATTCGCCCCAGGATTTATGCTGTTCATCTTTGGCAGGGATATAGATATAACCCGCCTGAACATATTTTTGCAGTTCCTGGATCAACATATCCGGAAGAATTGTAGTTGCATTTATGTATTTCATGCGGCTTCCTCCTTGATCGATATAGTCAAGCAGCAAAGCCAGCATTATTATGACAGCGACAATAAGATTACTCCATGCAAGTGTCGCTTATACTGGCTTTGCATGGAGCCATACTTTGTTTTTCTTTTTCTTGTTTATGCACATGATTTTCACCGCCGATATGAACTGATCGTTTCCTAACGGTTACAAGTATAACATTTTAATTCGTATAATTCAAGGAACTCCAGCTTATAGCCTCATCAATGGACCGGGGACAGAAACACCTGGCCAGTTTCCCGTGCCTGAGATCATTTATAAGTGCTGATCTCCACCAAATTTCCGTCCGGGTCACGCAGATAAATACTGGAGATCGGCCCACAGGCACCCGTTCTGTCAACAATGCCCAGTTCTATCTCCACTCTTTTGCGCCTAAGTTCCTCCATCGCCTCTTCTATGCTGCCCTCGATGATCAAACAGATATCCTGACTGCCATATGTAACATTCCTGGCTGCGGGCAGAAACTCCGCCGCTTTTCTGTGGATGTTGATCTTCTGGTTACCGAACCTGAGCTCGCATCTGTTGTTCCTTTCATCCAGCTCCATGCCAAGTATATCCACATAGAAATGAAGGCACGCTTTTAGATTCCCTGTTGTGATCACTATATGGTCAAAGCCTTTTACTCTCAAACTTGGTTTCCTTTCATCCTATATCAATTTTTCCGGCCTTACTTATGGAAGGATTCACCACATTGACCGGCTTGCCCTCCATGAATGCCCGCAGATTATCCACCGCCAATGCCATCAGCCGGGCCCTGGATTCCTTAGGGGCCCAGGATATATGAGGAGTGATGATACAGTTCCTTGCCCCCAACAGAGGATTATCCGGCTGTATGGGCTCCTCTGAAACCACATCCAGTCCGGCTGCGTATACTTTGCCGGAATTCAGGGCGTCCGCAAGATCCTGTTCCACAACCAGCTGGCCTCTGGAATTATTTAATATGATCACGCCGTTTTTCATTTTCCCTATGTTTTCCCGGTTAATCATCCCCTCCGTATCCGGAAACAGGGGACAGTGAAGGGCGATTACATCAGAGGTCCTCAAAAGCGTTTCCCGGTCCACATAGTCGGCGATCCCGCGTCCGCTCTCATTCTCAAACCGGTCATTGGCGATCACCTTCATTCCCATGGCCCTGGCAACCTTGCCTGTCATCTAGCCGATACGTCCAAATCCCACAATCCCCATGGTTTTCCCCTCTAATTCGATTAAGGGATAATCCCAGAAACACCAATCCGGATTGCGCATCCACGCCCCTTCATGAACGGCCTTGTCATGATAACCTATATGATGGCATATTTCCAAAAGCAGGCCAATGGCAAACTGCCCAACTGCACTGGTGCCATAGGATGGGATATTGGAAACAATGATCCCCATTTCTTTTGCTGCCTGGATATCCACAACATTATACCCGGTTGCCAATACGCCAACAAACCGTATGGCCGGGCATGCGTCAAATATGCTTTTTGATAGTGGGGTCTTATTGGTAAATACAGCCTCTGCATCTCCTATCCGTTCAATGATCTCCCTCTCTTCTGTCTTGGAGGTGCGGTCATACACCACGCAGTCCCCCAATGCATTGAAACTGTTCCAGTCCAGGTCTCCCGGATTCAGGGTATATCCGTCAAGCACTACAATCTTCATCTTTACCTCCAAATCAACTATGTTTCTTCATATTTTCCAGCTTCTGCTATCCAAACCAGCCAAACACTCCTGCAAACGCCATTACCGCCAGCACGCCAATTGTGATAAAGGCCCAGGCCAGAAGCTGTGCGAACAGCTTATCTCCCGGATACCGGCGGTTAAACTCTTCGTCCGCTCCACAGGCTCCCATGATAATAGCGCCGCCGGTCGAAGCCGGACTCAATCCTGCTACGGACGCAAAGAGGGCGATCACACTTACCATCTCCGCTGTCTGTACACCGCCTCCCACATTATTCACAATGGTTCCCACCGTTGGAATCAATGTGGGGAAAACAACTCCGATCGCTGATGAAAACCATGACATAACCGCTGATACTACACCCATGATACCGGCTGCTGTTCCCGATGTCATAATGGATGACATGGAATTGGCCAGCATATCGATCCCGCCCGTACTGATTACAAGGTTCATGAGAACGCCTACCCCGCACACCAGAAGCAGTGTATTCCAGGGAACACTTCCAACTGCTTTCTTTTCATCTCCTATCCGCAACAGGATCAGAACGGCTGATACCAGAAATGACGCAAGACCCACGTCCATGTTTACAAAAATAACCAGAAGGATCATAACCGCAACACTGATCAGGGCGATCACCTGATCCGCCCGCATTTTCTCCTTTTCACACTCTATTTTTATTCCGTCCGAGGCCTTAACGCGAAATCCTTTATAAGCCGCAAACACAATCAGGAATAATACCAGGTTTCCTATCAATGTGTTAAGTATCAGAGACGTAATGGATATAGATAGCCCCTGTTCTTCCAACAGGCTTCTAATAAGGATTCCCTCCGGGGTGATGGGAGAAAACCTGCCCGAGTAGGTTCCAAGATTACCGATTACCAGCAGCATCACGGGATGATATCCTGTTTCATGCGCCAGAGGAACTGCCATGGCCGCCGCAAATGCCATGGCCGGTACACATCCCGGCCCGATGGCTGCCACAATAAATCCCATGGCAAATACCAGAACAGGCGCCATCCATATCTGCTTTCCGAACACCCCAACCATGCGCCGCATTACAAACTCGATACAGCCATTTTCCTGTATGATCCCAAAGAATAAAGTGACGCCCAGCAGCGTCATAAAAAGTGACGCGCTGAATCCTCCTATAATCTGTTTCCCGGAAAACTGCCCGGATGCATAACCTAAAACAGCAGCTCCTGCAATTGCCAGAAGTCCTACATTTACTTTGCGCCAGAACCCTAATACTACCACTAACAGCAGCAGCAACAGTGCGGTCAACCCAATATCCATCATTCTTACCCCCTGCTTTTTGTGATTTGATAATACTTCACAATCTCTAATATAATACGATTCAACGTTTTAACTCCAATGCTCTCTTGACTGCGCTGATGATATGGCTTTTGCTTATCCCATACTTTTCCATCAGTTCACCTGCCTGTCCCGACTCTCCAAAGGTGTTGTGAAGCCCTACTCTGATCACAGGCACTGGGTATTCTCCGCTAAGGCACTCACACACCGCACTCCCCAGACCGCCTATATCCTGATGGTCCTCAGCAGTTACCACCGCCCCTGTTTTCCTGGCTGCATTTACAATACATTCACAGTCCAGGGGCTTTATAGTATGGACATCTACAATCATAGCATGGATCCCGCCTTTCAACAATTCCTGTCCCGCTTCCATGGCTTCATATACCATGGGGCCGTTGGCAAATATCACAACATCATCACCCTCTGATACCAGCCGTGCCTTTCCCAGTTCAAACTCCGTATCCTCACTGGTGACAACTGGCATGGCCTCCCGTCCGAACCGTATAAAGGCAGGGCCGTTTAATGCAGCAATGGCCATGGTTGCCTTTTCCGTTTCAATGGCGTCACAAGGAACCACCACTGTCATTCCCGGCAGCCCCCTCATAATGCCTGCATCCTCCATAGCCTGATGTGTTGCCCCGTCAGGACCCACATTGATCCCGGCATGGGCGCCTGCCAGCTTCACATTACATCCGCTGTACAGGACGGTTGTGCGGATCTGATCCCATGCCCGTCCAGCCAGAAATACGCTGTATGTAGTTGCAAAGGGTATCATTCCCGAAAGCGCCAGCCCCGCCGCCGTACCCACCATATCCTGTTCCGAAATCCCCATGTCAATGAATCGTTTTGACTTTGCTGTTTTAATCCACTCTGTCCTGGTGGACTTGGCCACATCCGCATCCAATACCACGATCCTCTCATCAGTTTCCACTAATCGTAACAATGCTTTTCCATATCCATCCCTGGGCGGTATCCTATCCAACCTTTCCACCTCCTTCTATTTCCGTCATTGCCTGCTTATACTGCTCCTCATTGGGCACTGCACCATGCCAGCCTGCCTGCCCTTCCATAAAGGATACTCCTTTTCCCTTTATGGTTTCCGCCACCAGAACGGTGGGGCGTCCCTTTGTCTCCCCGGCCGACCGGTATGCCTCGTATAATGCATCCAGGTCGTGACCGTCAACCGTGATCACATTCCATCCAAAGGAGCGCCATTTGTCGGCCACCGGTTCCACGCAGCACACATCCGCTGTCATTCCGTCCAGCTGTACATGGTTGTTATCCACTATGGCGCATACATGGTCCAGCTTCTGCTGGGCCGCTGTCATGGCGGCCTCCCACACCTGCCCTTCCTGGATCTCCCCATCGCCCAGAAGGCAATAGCACCTGCCTTCAATGCCCTGCATCCTGTATCCCAGGGCCATTCCGTTGGCAATGGAAAGACCTTGCCCCAGGGAACCGCCGGAGCTGTCCAGCCCCGGCACCTGCTGCCTGTGGGGATGGCCCTGGAGGATCGTCCCCATTTTTCGGAAGGTTTTAAGTTCCTCCTCCCTGAAGAACCCCTTTCTGCACAGCACACTGTATATTAATGGGCTGGCATGGCCTTTGGACAACACAAAGCGGTCACGTTCCTTCCAGTCGGGGTTCATTGTATCGCACCGGAACAGATCCGTAAAATAAAGGGCTGCCATGATCTCTACCCCTGAAAGGGAACCTCCCGGATGCCCGGATCCAGCGTCATAAACCATGTTGATAATATCTTTTCTGATCTGAACACAGATATCTTTTACTTCCTGTTTCAATTCCATTCTCCTCGTCTAATAAGCCTTTTGCTGCGCCGGTCCCCTACTCCTGTGTCACCACACATGGATTTGGGGAAATATGAATCTGGTGTCCGCTGAAATTACCGTCAATGTGTTCTTTCGCAAATCTTGCTGCGTCAAGCAGCTTATCAAAGTCGATTCCCGTATCATACCCACAGTGGTTCAGCATATAGACCAGATCCTCGCTGGAGGTGTTGCCAGTGGCTCCCGGCGCAAAGGGACAGCCGCCCAGACCGCCAACCGCTGCCTGGATACTGTCTGCTCCGCTCCCGAGCGCCACATAGCTGTTAAGGATTCCCATATTCCTTGTGTCGTGAATGTGGGCATTAAATTCCACTCCCGGAAATTCCGACTTCACTGCCCTAAATATACGCTCAACCAAGGCAGGATAAGCCAGGCCTACGGTATCGCAGAGTGTAAATGCGTCCACGCCGATCTCCTTAAGCCTTCCTACCAGCAGCAGCAAAGCCTCCGCCGGCATCTCCCCTTCAAATGGGCATCCGAATACACAGGCAATATCCTGGGTTATACGGATATCCGGGAATGTCTGGCGGATCTTCTTTATTTCCTCCACAGACTCATCCACCGTACGTTTCACATTGGCCCTGTTATGGGACTCACTTAAGGAAATAACCGGAGTTATCTCCTTAAGCCCTGCGGCAACAGCCGATCTGGCCCCATAAAAGTTGGGTACCAGCGCAAAGAAATCCACATCCTCATACTTATGTAACACCCGATCCGCGATCACGGCCGCATCCTTCATCTGCGGTATGGCTTTTTCGCTTACAAAGGAGGTCACCTGTATCTTCTTAAAACCTGACTGTACCAATCCGTCAATGATCTGAAGCTTTATCTCTGTGGGTATGAACTCCTTAACATTCTGAAATCCGTCCCTTGGACCGATCTCAACTACCTTTGCTTTCATAATCTTAAACGCTCCTTTCCGTCCCCGGCTAAAATACTCCCTCTTCTGTCAGCTTCTCATACTCCTCATGGCTGGTTCCCAGGAACTCCTTCAGGATTTCCTCTGTATGCTGTCCCAAAAGAGGAGCCGGGGTATCAATGGCTATTTTATTGTTGGTAAACTTTAACTGGTTGCCTGTAACCTTCATTTTCCCCGCCACCGGATGTTCCAGTTCCACAAACATTTCCCTGGCTCCTGCAATGTGGGGATCCTTCACAACCCTGTCAATGGTATTCACAGGGCTCGCCGGTATTCCGGCTGCCAGAAGTGTTTCCACTACATCATCAATCGTCTTTTTAGCGGTCCAGGCTTCAATTATGGGTTTCAGCTTAGCATGGTTCTTTACACGTTTGATATTGTCACCAAACTCCTCTCCTTCCAGTTCCGGGATCTGAAGTACTCCCTTGAGCAGTCCATAAAGTTTATCATTGCCACATGCTATGATGACCATGCCGTCCGATGCTTCAAAGGTATCGTAGGGATAGATTGCCTCATACCGGTTGCCGATACGGTCCGGAACCCTGCCTGTGCACAAATAAATCATATTGATGATCTCCAATGAAGACACCATGGAATCCACCAGCGATACATCCACCTTGTCTCCCTCCCCTGTTTTAAGCCGGTTAACATAGGCTGCCAACACTCCGGTACAACAGCTGATACCGCCCATTACATCAGAGATAGCGGTCCCTGTTCTGGTAGGCTGTCCTCCCGGCCATCCGGTGGTACTCATAAGGCCGCTCATGGCCTGGCCGATAATGTCATACCCGGCCCGCTGGGAATACGGTCCGTAATGTCCGAAGCCCGATACGGCGCCATATACAATGGCGGGATTGATCCTGCGCAGTTCTTCATAACCAAGCCCCAGCTTTTCCATCACACCGGGCCTGTAATTTTCAAGTATGATATCGCTTTTTGCAGCCATCTCCTTAAAGATCCGGCGGCCTTCCTCCGATTTCAGATTCAGGGTCATGCCCCGCTTATTCCTGTTCAGATTCATGAAATACGCGCTTTCCCCATTGACAATGGGGGCATTCTTCCTGGCATCATCACCTCTGCCCGGCATCTCAATCTTTATAACCTCCGCGCCCATATCAGCCAGCATCATTCCGCAGTAGGGACCTGCCAGAACCCGTGTCAGGTCAAGAACTTTTACACCTGTTAATAAACCCTTATTCATTTTTACCATTCCTTTCAATTTTGTATTTGTACACTTATATAAAGCAAAATGCGTGCCAACTTTAAAAAAGTACGGATTTATCAGGGTTTTTCGTATTATTACCTCATATAGCCTCCCCTGAAGCGCAAAAAATGTTTCAAATTTTCGATTTTCAAAAATTTGAAACATTTCCCATGCTGACATATATGTATTTTTAATATTACTTACCGGATCAATCAATTACAGCCTGTTTCTCATCTTTCAGGATCCTCCATAAGGTTGTCCTGCTGATCCCCAACAGCTGCCCCACCTGATCATTATTGTAGGAAAACAGCCTTTTTATCTCCTTAATCAGTTCCTTTTTATTCTTATCCCCATATTTTTCCTGTAAATCTTGAACCAGCTTTTTCTCACCGATTGCTTTTATGATGCACCGCTTGGCATAGCCTTCACTAAACTTGGTGCTACATTCCATATACAAACAGAAACGCTCACAAACATTCTGAAGTTCCCGTATATTGCCCCTCCAGGAATAGGATGTCAGGATCCTCTTCATATCTTCGGTCAGCACAATATCCCAGGATTCAAGTTTTCGTTTCTTATTGCAATAAAAATCAAACAGCTTGATCACATCATCCTCACGGGCTTTAAGAGGTGGGATATGCAGTTCCAGTACATTCAGGCGGTAGAGTAAATCCCGGCGGAACCCGCTGTCCTGCATATGTTCCAAATCCTTATTTGTGGCTGTTATAACACGCACATTGATCGGGATAACCCGGTCTCCTCCCACATGCATGATTTCCTTCTCCTGAAGGACCCGAAGAAGCCGCGCCTGAAGAGCCGGGGATATCTCACCGATTTCATCCAAAAACAGGGATCCTCCTTCCGCCAATTCAAACAGTCCCTTTTTTCCGCCCTTGCGGCCTCCTGTAAATGCCCCTTCATCATATCCAAATAATTCAGATTCCAAAAGATTCTCCGGCAAAGCCGCACAATTCACCGCCACAAAAGCACCGTTTTTGCGCAGGGATCCATTATGGATACTTTGGGCAAACAGTTCTTTTCCAACTCCCGTTTCACCGTAGATCAGCACCGAGGCATCACTGCGGGCAAATAATTTTGCCTCATCCTTTGCCATTTTCATGTGATAGGAATCACCAATGATATCAGACAATGTGAACTTAGCTGTAAATCCACGTTTTTTTCTCTGCTCAGATTGTTTGTTCCGGTAATCCAGTTCCGCCTTCTTGTAATCGGAAAACAAGGCAAGGATAATGATATAGCCAAAACAATTTCCATTTCCATCATCAACTGGGATCCAGCGCTCAATATACGTTCGGTTATCCACCTGGACCACCATGGATTCCGGCCCTTCCCGGTTTTCAGGAACACATTCAGGAAGTACATCCTCAATGATCTTCCCTTCGAGTATACCGGACGGCTTATGCAGCAGTTCGTAAACAGTCCTGTTGCAGTCAATGATCCGGTTCTCCGTATCCAGGTAAAGGACACCGTTGGGGCTGTACTCCATCATTGCTTTCACAAACTGATTCCGCTCTTTATCCCTGCGTATTTCCCTTAACAAACGCCTGGCTTCCTCAATTGACTCCTCTATACTGTCTTTCCCATAATATAGAATAACTCCCTTTCGTCCAAGGCTGTTGGCCAGCTGGACAGCCAGGCCATTTCCCACAAAGACATCCGCTTCACTCTGCCGTATCTTTTCCTCCAGTTCTTCAGTATCCTCATAAATAATCTCCATAACCGGCCGCTGGATCTGCTCCAGATATTCCCTCAGACGGCTGTTCATGTGTGTCATATAGCTTACCAGACACACCTTTTTCCCTTCCCTGAATCCAGTTTGGACCGCCTGCATATAATCCAAAATTGTTACCTTATAATTGATGACAGGAACTTTAAAATATCCCCTGATCACCTCCGCATTGGCGCCTCCGGCTATTATGATCTCCGCCCCCTCCAAAATAGAACGGTTGATCCGGTCCAGGTTCTCCTCCCGAACCCCTTCCACTATATCAAAACAGCAGGTTTCATCCTTATAGCTGTCTACTACCTGACGCACCAGCTGATCCAGTTCCCCGTATGTTACACAGCATATTTTTTCCTGCACCCCATGCTCCTCCTTTGTCTGTTTTCTTTCAGTATAGGACAAAGGACCAAACCCATCAAATGTTTTCCTGGATTCAGTCCTTTTCTTTTTATTCCATCAAATTATAAAACCCTTCGGCCTAACAATCACTTACTGTACCCAGGCGCCGGAACCGTTCACATAGCGGCCGTCAGGAGTCCATGTGTCCGCATACATCACACCGTCCGTTCCCAGATAATACCACTTTCCGTTAATGGCCTGCCATCCGGTCATCATGGCTCCGTTTCCTGCCAGATAATACCATTCGCCGTCCAGTCTCAGCCATCCCGTCTGCATATATCCTGAACTGTTAAAGTGATACCAGGCACCATCGATCTGCTTCCAGCAGGATGCCGGATAACCGCCGGTGTCATAGGAATACCACCAGCCTGTGCCGTCCTGTACCCAGCGGCCGCTGCCGCCGTAATTTGCAATTTCATCCTCGTCAATGGACAGGGAATCAGAATCGTCCGACCACTCTCCTGCCTTGTCATTGTATGTTGAGATGGCTCTTACGCGGAAGGTGTAATCCCCTTCCCGGTTAAAATAACCCGCAAAATCATAGGAGGTACCCGTGGTACTGACCGTTGTCACGGTCTTCTCATCGCGAAGCAGCTTTACCTCATAACTCTTGGCCCCATCGATCTCATCCCATTCAGCTACGGTATCTTCCCACTGAAGATTGGATGTGCCTTCCAATTTTCCGCCAATCCGCTTCAGTTCAGCATAAACCTCTATATAATCGCCGCTGTCATAAACCTTGGCTCTTTTAAACTTGGCATTGCATCCGTTTAAGGTAAAATGGCTTTTGCTTGTATAGGAAAAACGGTAGCCATCCCTGGCGGAAAGCTCAACCTTTACCTCCGGTACATCACCTAATGTCCAGGTATCCTGGTTCTCCGAGTTGGTGTATTCCGCGGACTCCACATAGTATTCACTTCCCCCTGCCTTTACCGTAATGTCACCTATGTCATCCCCGCTTTTAGGAGTTTCACCATAAGAAAATTCCAGCCTAACTTTGTCAATCTTTGTGTCGGATGCAAATGCAGTAAACCCGGAACTGACTGTCATAACAGCTGCCATGACCAGGCATAACGCTTTCTGCTTTTTCATAACGATCCCCTCTCTGTTATCATTTGGATTATTTCCAGTTACAATTTCCAGTTACATATACTCATTATAGTAAAAATACCAAATTTATACAATCTAATAATCCTTACAATTTCATAATTCTTTTTCAGATAAACCGTATGAGAGAAACTATGTGAAATGGTCCGGACCCAACATTCAAAAAGCCGGCAAAGGAAGTTTCCTATCCTCTGCCGGCTCTCTGACTTTTCAGCAAAGCTTATGCAAGCTTGCTCATAAATCTGACCACACAGTTTACGCCGGGAATCTGATACTGGATGATCCCGTTTTCACCCACCACAATGGTGATCGCCGTTACTCCTCCGTTGGCATCTGTGATCAGTGCCGCGATCTCCTGTCCGGGAGCAAAGCTGGTCTGCTCCATCTGCGTCTGTGAAACTGCTCCGTTTGTTCCTGCAACCACCTCATATGTGACAGCTGCCCCGACCTGCTGATACTGATGCAGATCAATGTCCACCTTGTCATTGTATACTGCTGCAACGCTTTGCACACCGCTTTGGATCGCCTGCTCCGCCAATACAACTGCCGTGTCAAAGCCCTCCAGCTCCGTGGTGCCGGACTTCTGTGAGACCTGAGTACCGTCCGCATATACGACCACATTCTGCGTTACTTCTGTTCCCTGTATGGTAACAGTCTTTTGCTGAACAGCGGCTCCCTGTACCTGGGAGGCCAAAAGCGTTCTGGAGGAACCATCCATGCCCACGGCTATGGTTGCCACAGCTGCCGTCTGTCCCCCCGCCACGGGAACGGTCACTGGTTCTGCTGTTGAAACAATGGTATTGCCGCTTATGCTTCCTGCCGCTGTCTGGACCGCAGATGCTGCTACTGTGCTTTCTCCGGTCTGCACGGTCACAGTCTGATTTTCTTCCACCGTAACTGTTACCGATGCCGTATTACCGGTGCTGCCATTTGCGCTGCCGGCTCCATTATCTGCACTGCTGTTTCCGGTTCCCATACCGCTGTTCCCACTGCTTCCGCTTCCACTGCTGCTTCCATCACTTCCGTCACTGCTTGAAATCACTGTCCATTTTGCATACAGTGTCATATTTCCATGGCTCTTGCCCGCAATCTCCGTGACGCGGTTTGTGAAGCTGCCGTCTGTGTACCAGCCGTCAAAGGTATATCCGCTTCTTGAGGGCGCATTTAACAGGATGGTGCTCATGGCTCCGGTGTAGCCTGAAGGATTTGCACTGTTATTGGTTCCGCCGTTCAGTTCATAGGAAACCTTATAGGTAATCAGGGTACCGTGTCCTTCTTGGTCAAAGCGGTAATACACGCCATCCACGGGCACGTCTGCCGAAATAGCCAGATATCCTCTTTCATTTACCCAGAAATCTTTGATCCATGTGGATTCCACCGGTGTCTGGATGCTCTCATCATTAAAGAGCAGATAGCACAGGGTGCCTGTTTTGTCATTTACAAAGCAGTAATCCCACCGCTCTGCCTTTTCTCCGATTCCGGCAACCTTTCCGCCTTCAAGGGCATATTTTTTAACTGTGGTCCCGTTGTCCAGCTTTGTGCTGAAAAATTGGTCCTCCAGCGCCGTCCAATAGCCAGCACTGTCAAAGGTTCCGTAATACCCTGCCACTTCCTTTGTCACATTGACAAGCATACGCCCTTTGCCGTCAACATAGCGGAATTTTTTCTCCCCGCCTTTTACCTCTTCGATCCAATGGCGGAGCATCATTTTCCCATCTGTTCCAAAATAATAGGTGTGTTCACCGTCAGATACAAACTTATCAGTCACCATATCGCCGTTGGCGCCAACATAGCATACAATACTTCCGCTCTCCGGATCACGGATAAAATCTTCTGTGATCAGATGGACATTGCCGCTTAAGTCAATGTTGTAATACCTGCCGTCTATGAGTTTCTGGTTTGCGTTAGTCACCATGTTCCCCTCCGGACCAACAAAGCACACAATATTCCCCTGCCTGTCGTATACAAAGGCATCTGTGATCAGGGAGGCCAGGCCGTTTCCGTCAATATTATAATACTTACCGTCTATGAACTTCCCTGTCTCATTGATCACTTTGTTTCCATCCGCACCTACATAGAACAGGTTCCTGCCCTCTGAATCCACAATGAAGGAATCCGTGATCAGGATTACGGCGCCTCTCCCGTCAATATTATAATATTTGCCTTCTATGAGCATCTGGACTGCATTTGTCACCATCTGCCCGTCTTCCCCTACATAGCATATGATGCGTTCTCCGTCACGGATCAGGGAGTTTATGATCAGGGTGACATTTCCCATATCATCAAAGCTGTAATACATACCTTCTATGTTCATAGATGTCCGGCTGGTGATCTTATTTCCATTTTCATCCATGTAGTAAATCTTATCCCCGTTGGAATCCAGGATAAATTCATATGTGATCAGCATAACATTGCCGGATTCATCAATCCTGTAATACTGATCCCCGATGGGCTGCTGGTCTACGTTTGTAACCCGTTCTCCATTTTCCCCAACGTAGCACCAAATGCTGTCACCTGAATAGATCAGGGAGTTTTTGATCAGTGTGACCTTTCCGTCCGCGTCAATATCATAGAACTTCTCTTCTATGAGTTCCTGCTGTTTATCCGTTATCTTATCCCCATTTATATCCAGATAATACAGAGGATTTCCGGACTCGTCATACACAAACCCGGCTGCGATCATAGTGGGGAGGCCCGACTCATTAAAGTTATAATATTTGCCGTCTATCTCCATTCCAGTAACGCTGATCACCTTGTTTCCGTCTGCATCTACATAGCATATTTTTTCTCCGTTGTCTTTAAGGATAAACTCGGATGTAACCAGTGTGACCTGCCCCTCTGCATTAATATTGTAATATTTCTCCCCTATCAGCTCCTGGGTCCGGTCCGTCACCTTATCTCCCTGTGCGTCCAGGTAATACAGGGGTTCCCCGGACTCATTGAAAATAAAACTGTTTATGATCATGGAAGCGCTGCCCGACCCATCAAAGCTATAATATTTGCCCCCTATTTCTTTTTGCTTCTCATTGGTCACTTTATTTCCGTCTTCGTCCACATAATAGGTAGTCTCCCCGGCTTCAATAAAGGAACTCACGAGCAAGGTGACCCTGCCGTCTCCGTCAATGCTGTAATATTTACCTTCCACCTCCTGCTGAGGCACATTTGTCACCTTCAGGCCGTCCGCACCCACATAAAAAGCAATCGTCTGGCCGTCTGATCCGTAAATAAAGGCATTTGTAACCAGAGAGGCATTGCCGGTCCCATCAAAGTTATAATATTTACCATCTATCTCCTTTTGTTTTTCATCAGTCACTTTGTTTCCATCTTCATCTACATAATAGGTGTTTTCCCCGTCTGTGATAAAGGCGCTCACGAGCAAGGTGACCTTTCCGTTCCCGTCAATGCTGTAATATTTGCCTTCCACCTCCTGCTGCGATATATTTGTCGCCTTCAGGCCGTCCGCGCCCACATAAAACGCAACGGTCTGGCCGTCCGCCTCGTAAATGAACGCATTGGTGATCAGCGTGGCATTCCCCCTTTCGTCCAGGCGGTAATATCTGCCGTTTATCTCCCTCTGGTCTTCATTGGACACCTTGTTTCCGTTTTCATCCACATAGTACAGTACGGTCTGTCCATCCGCAGCATATATACAGGAATTGGTGATCAAGGTAACTGCGCCCAGCTCATCAAGCTGATAGAATTTACCTTCGATCTCCTGCTGGGGTACATTTTTCATGATTGCCCCATCCTCACCCACATAACACCGGACCGTCCCATCCTGCCAGTAAATAAAGGAATTTGTGATCAATGCAGCTATACCTGACGCATCAAAGTCATAAAACTTATCGTCTATTTCCTTATGCTTCTCATCAGTCACTTTTTCTCCAAATACATCTACATAATACAGGATATTACCGTCCGGGTCATGAATGAACGCATTGGTGATCATGATTCCTGAGCCATCCGCCTCAAAATTATAATAATTGCCATCGATCTCCCACTCGGTTTTGCTGCGTACCTTGCCGCCATTTTCATCTACATAGCATAGGATGTTGTTTGTTTCCGGATCACGGATGAATGTATTTGTAACCAAAGTGCTGTGTCCCTCTATATTAAACGTGTAGTACTTATCATCTATCTCCAGTTTATCCAAATCGTTTCCGGTCACCAGATATCCATTTTCATCGACCCGCAGATCTTCAATCCACAGGGAACTTACGGTTTCGGCCGCCAACAGGCACTTAGTCTTTCCGGTTTCGTCAGACAGGAAGGAATAAGGCTGCCGGTTCTCCCCCTCTCCCGCGCCTGCGATCCTGCCATCCTTGCCCGAGTATTGCCGCTTTCCGTCATTATCTTCAAAAAATGTGTTAGGAATTGCAGTCCAATAGCCGTCTAAGTCAAAGGCGCCGTAACGCCCGCCTGCCGCCGTTGTCGTATTCCAAACCATATATCCTTCGCTGTTCACAAAGCGGTATGTTCTTTCTCCGCTTTCATCCACACCTTCGATCCACTGCTGGAATACCTGGGCCCCATCCTTATCAAAATAATAGGTGAAGTCTCCCAAGGTAAAGAACGCTTCCCTTACTATGTTTCCCTGGGCATCCACACCGCACAGGATCGTTCCGTCTGCATTAAAAATAATGGAATCTGTGATCAGGCCAGCGTGTCCCTCTCCGTCAAAGTTATAGTACTTGCCGTCTATCTTATGCTGGCTGCTCTCCTGTCCGGTCAGCAGATAGCCGTTTTCCTGTACCCATAAGTCCTCCACCCATCCGGATGCCGCCTGCCCCATGGTTGTTCCGTCCTCGGTCAGCAGATAGCATTTCCTGCCGTTTTCGTCACTTACAAAGCAATAGTCCTGCCTGGCATCCTTTTCACCAATACCTGCAACTTTTCCGCCTTTTCCGGAATATTTTGTCACCTCTGTCCCGTCATCCAATTTATCTTGAAAGAATTGGTTTTCAATGGCGGTCCAATAGCCCTCCATGTCAAATTCACCGTAGTATCCGCCCACCACTTTCACATCGCCATAGACCATATAACCCTTGCCATTGATATAACGGAATGTGGCTTGGCCGTTTTCGTCCACACCCTCAATCCATTTGCGGAACACCTGGGCGCCGTCATCGCCAAAATAATAGGTGCGGTCACCATCGGAGACAAACTGGTTCTTCACCATTTCCCCATTTTCATCTACATAGCACAGGATCGTCCCATCCGCGTCATAAATAATGGAATCCAAAACCAGTGTACTGTGCCCTTCCTCATCAAAGGTGTAATACCGATCGCCAATCTTTTCCGGCTTCATATCATCACCGGTCATAAGATAACCGTTTTCATCGATCCACAAATCCTCAGCCCATGCGGATGTCACCTCCGTCCCTCCGGACTGGGACGGCAGCAGGCATTTGGTTCCATTTTCATCATTCTCAAAGTAATAAGGCTGCCAGCTTTCTTCCTCCTCTTTGGCCGCGATCTTTCCATCCTTGCCCGCATACTGCAGCTTTCCGTCATTTTCAAAAAATGTATAGGAGATTGCTTCCCAATAGCCGTCATCAGCAAAATTGCCGTAGTACTTACCTGCTGCCTTTGCCTCCTCACCCATGATGATCTCTCCGTTGCTGTCCGCATAACGGAAGCCGCCATCCTTGTCTCCTATCCATTTCTTTGTCTCTTTCTTCCCATCCTTGCCTACATGGATCACCGCGTGATCCAGCTGGATAAACTCATTTTTTATGACCTCATCCGTTGGATCCCCATTCTCGTCTGTTTTATAATAATATCCTTTTTCCTCATCAAACACACAGTCTTCATCCAGTATGATATACCAGCTTCCGTTCTCTCTCTCCTGTGACGCAGCAACCGGCTGCACTGATGTTGCGGTTTGGGCAGTCTGCTGTCCTTTTGCAGTCTGGCCCTCAGGATCTTCGGCCCCGGCTTCTGATTTGTCTTCTGTTTCACTGCCCCCGGCTCCAGATTCCGGGTTTCCTTCCGTTTCTCCGTCTCCGGCTCCAGGGTTCCCCTCTGTTTCGCTGTCTCCGGCTTCAGGGTTCCCCTCTGTTTCGCTGTCTCCGGCTTCAGGGTTCCCCTCTGTTTCGCTGTCTCCGGCTTCAGGGTTCCCCTCTGTTTCGCCGTCTCCGGCTTCAGGCTTCCCCTCTGTTTCGCCGTCTCCGGCTCCGGGATTTCCCTCTGTTTCCTCATTTCCGGCTCCGGGATTTCCTTCCGTTTCGCCGTCTCCCTTTTCAGGATTTCCTTCCGATTCTCCATCTCCTGTTTCGGGGTTTCCTTTTCCGCTTTCCGTTTTATCCTCTGTCTCCCCATTGCCCGCTTCCGGATTGTTTTCCCCTTTGTCCTCTTTCCCCCCAGCTTTGTCCCCAGCTGCCGGATCTGATACCGGATCTGCTTTCGGATCTGCATCCGTATCTGCATCCGTATCTACTTCCTGTCCTGTAATACCGGTCTCCTTGGCGTACGCAGTGGCCGTGCCCAACCCAGGGCTTGCCGCAACTGAAACGCAGGTCATCATAAAAGCAGATGCCACTGCAATTGCCCTTTTAGCACTTCCTTTTACTAATTTTGTCCTCTTCATTATGTACCTCCATTTATTCAGGGAGGCATTGATCCATGCAAGCCGTCCCCTTTCTGATTATTACACATTATAACGTATTTTCGTATATATATCAACGTCTTTTCGTTTTATTGTCTCAATTTTTCCTTGTCTCAGCGTTTTTGCACCTGGCATAGTGTGCGCGAAATAAAGCTCTCTGTTTTTTTGTCCCCAATTCAAGATATGGTTTTAATTGTCTTCGCTTTACCAGGCTCCTGGTCCGTATATATTCGTTGCATATTGTCCTATAGGAAAAGTCGTCAATTACCTGGCCTCCTTTGCAAAAAAGCTTGTGGTACAGAAAAAAACCGTATTCATCCCCCAATTCCATGGACCTCTCCAGGCAAATCTTTGCCAATGTCCGTTCCTCTATGCCGCCCGCGGCAAATACCAGGCCCAGCTTTCTGTACGCTTTTCCGGATCCATGTAATGCCTGGATCCAAAGCATGGTCAACCTGTCCATTGTCGTCACCACCTTTCTTCCATTATGATCATACCGCGTTTTTTTTAGTTTTCTTCCAAACGTTTCCGCTCCAAGTAACGTTTATTCGTCTTATTAATGACGTACAATAGTATCTGGGTTAATTGAAATTTCTCATATATAATAGAAATGGCCCAATTTTGACTATTTTAACAGTGAGGTTTTTCATGGATGATATGATAAATCCGTTGGAGCGCATTCAGGAGCTTTGTGAAGAACGGCATTGGTCCTACTACCAGCTCTCCAAAGCAGCAGGAATCACATATTCCACCTTAAACACCATGATCAATAAACAGAACATGCCATCCATCCCAACCCTTTTCAAATTATGTCAGGGATTTGGCATTACTGTTTCCGATTTCTTTGAACCAAACCGCAGCAAACAGGGTTTGACTTCTGAACAGGCCCTCTGTCTTTCACTTTTCACCACTCTTCCCCAGGAAGATAAGCAGCTGGCCCTCGCCTATTTGAAGGGTTTATCCAAGACACTTTGATCCCAGAACCAAACATGGCTCTATACGCGACCAGCATTCCAAGCACGCAAAAACAGCAAGCCCCAACTGTTTCATCCGTTGGATCTTGCTGTTCTTTTTACATTAAATAATATGCTTTCGTCTATCTCCACTTCAGGTATATCCCATCATAGGTTGTGGAGTCCATTCTTTCAACCTCCCTTCCATTCTCATCATAACAGATGATCCACCGAAATCCGCCATCCTCAATGGGGTCTTTTCCTTCTATTACGGCATACCCATCTGATGAACTGCATGGTTTTTCCTGGACATCTATCATGGTGATCCTGCAAAGGATCCCATCCTGAGTATACTCATAGCAGATCCCTGCAAAGCCGTTTGCATTCATGCACATGGACCCGTCCAGATCCAGGTAACGGACCGTCAGCGGTTTATACGTATCTGTTTCCTCGTCATAACCCAATTCCAGAGTGCGCTCCCCAAAGCCAAAAGCATGCTTACAAGGCTTCCCTGTTTCATCCAGAAACCTTTGTCTCACAGAATACCCATGGTCGTAAAACCGTTCCTCAACAGCGTATCCGTTGGTATTTTTCTGAAGATTTCCATTTCCGTCAAAATAGGACACGTTTGTCACATTGCCCTTTTCAAACACAAATTCCAGATGCTCCGCTCCCTCCGGTCCCTTTGCCGGATTTCCGGCCCTGTCATAAAACCACAAACCGGTCCTGTTATGCCACTGGTCATAGCTAAGTTTTACCCGGGCCCATCCTTCCCGCCCCTGGACCAGGGAATTTTCCTTATCCCTGTATGTGCTTTCCACCAGGTTTCCGCTTTCATCATATACATACTCAACCTTGTATACCCCCTGCCTGGAAACTCTTTTTCTGTCCTGGTCCAGGTAATACTGGGCCGTCCTGATCCCAAGTTCATTGTACTCAAACTCCAGGCCGGAAATCCCGTTCTCATCCTTGCTGTAGCTGTCCGCATCCGTAAAACTGTTGAGAAACATATTGTAATGTATGTATCCCTCCTGGGTATAGTATTCCTTGATGCGTACAATATCTTTTCCCAGTTCACCGTAATCCTCATAGTATGCGTTCACGTTTCCAAAGGGAAGATTGTCCGGGGATTCACTTCCCGTACAGCTGATCACCCGGTAAGCCCCTTCCGCAGATTCATAGAAATCCTTTCCGTAGGAATAGGTAACATAGCCGGATGAAGAAAGGATATCTGCCGACCGGTAAGTGGTCTCCCCATTGTAATACAGCGGATCATCATAAAAGATTTCAATGTCCGCAACATCTGTGGCCCACAGGAAGGATCCTGTCCCCAGCCCCTTGGTGAATCGTTTTCCAAATATGGTTTTACTTTCATTGGTCCGGATGGCCCAATATGAACTCATCTGCGGCAGATCATCCTCTGTTACCGGATGTATCCCCTTGGGAACATCATAGACTTCTTTTATATCATGGTAGTATTCCGTTACCGCACCTGCTGCCGGATCATGTCCTTTCCCCGGCAGGATGCGGCCGATCCCAACAAAATCCAGGGCCGCCAGGCAAACCGTAAGGCCGATGGCCACCGGCAATCTCAGGCTATGGAGCCTTTTTTCATTGTCCCTCCCGCATTTGGCCAGATAATGCTGAAAATCATCATGGATCAATCCATAATATCCATTGCTGTTTTTCGTTACAAGCCCCAGATTTCCGTCAAGCTGTTCCGCCACTGCAAAATCAAACCATTCCATCTCGCTTAAGCTGCCCAGCATCATGCGGGATTTCCCAAGGTAATCCTTAAATTTCTTTCCGAACCCAATCTTCCTCAGATTTCCGTAATTCTGCCTCAGGATCTGATACATCTGGTCAAATGACAAAAGAGTGCGCTTCTTTCGCGCCATGGCCAGGGCAATAGCGGGCAGAAGATGCACCAAAATGTACTTATGGCACAGCTGCATGGATTCATTTCCCGCATCGATCCGCAGCTGGGTAGTACAAAGATTCTCCATATACAGACGTACCAAGTCATCTGCACTGCGGATGCTCCTGTCTGATGCCACATGGGTCCGGTTATCCTTTTCCATGGAAATAATGCTCTTGTAAAGATCCAGCATCATGGGATTGGACAAAAGTTCTCTCAGGTTTGTCTTTTCCGGAAGTGGTATTCCATATTTTTCCAATTCATTTCTAACTGTCTGTGATGGCAAGGGGAGCAGTTGGGCAGACTGGAACATTGTAAGCCCATATTCCAGAACTTCTTCCGTTCTCTCTGTCACCAATACACCCACACCCGGTTTATCACCCAGGCCCTCGATTTCCCTCAGCAGTTTTTCCCGATTGCTTCCCGCTTCATTTAGGCCGTCTAACAGCAGGATCACCCCTGCATCCAAACCGGCCCGTTGGTCAAAGATCCGCTCCAGTTCATGGAGTGCATCCTCTGTATCCGGCTGCCCTTCGGAAAAACACAGCTGCCTTAAAAAATATTTGCGGATAAAGCAGGACTCACCCTGGGTCTCCTGATAGTCTTTCAGCGAAATGTAGTAAACCACAGGAGCATTTGCCCGGTAGCTTTCCACATGCATTCCCCAAAGTTCTTTCAGCAGACTGGTCTTTCCCATCCCACCCGGTCCCTTTAAAAGAACATTATGTCCCTCTTTCAGATAATCGTACAGTTCACGCAGCGTAATCTCCCCAAAATCCGATATGGAAATGTTTTGGGGAAGGTAAACATGATCCATATCCCCTGTCCGGCGGTATAAGGTCCTGCTGCTTTCCCAAAGGGCGCTGTTGGAAATGCCTTTCCCGTCAATGCGCTCAACCAGTTCCTCCAAATCCCGCTTTAAGGAATCAATATCCGCGTATCGTTTTCTTGATAAAACCTGCAGCCCGCGCAGCAGGATCTGAATCGCTTTGGAAACGGCAGACTGAGGTTCGCCACAAAAGATCTCCAGCCCGGAACAAAGCTTTTTCTGCATATGCCTGGGATCCATCTCCCGGTCCGTCATCCCATCTTTGGTGAGCATCCGGTAAAACACCGCGCACACAGAGTAAAGGTCTGAGGAATAGTCGATGGATGACACATCTTCTTCAAGGACCTCCGGAGCCGCATATCCCGCCTTCCCGGCAAACAAAAACTCACATGCTTCTATGTCCGACCGTCTAAGGACACTGTTGTAGTCAATCAGCATTGCCTGTTCCGGAAGGAGCAGGATATTGTCAGGGCTGATGTCCAGATGAAGCAGTCCATTCTGATGCAATCCCCTCAGCGCATCCAGAATCTTTATGGTGATGACAGCTGCCTGCCGAAGGGTTTTGGCGGGTTCCTCCCCACTTAGCAGATCCTCAAGTATCACTCCCCCGTGAACCGTCAGTACGGAATAATAGGTGCCGTATGCTTCATAGGAGTTATGATTACCGGATATCTGGGACGGGAGCTTTTCCAAAAGTTCCAGATTGACCTGATTGCCCAGGCGAAAGCACTTCCTGCTGTGTTCGATCTTCTGCCCTGCCTCCTCCGTCCAGCAGATCTCGCCCTCCTCATTCCGATAAATATGCCCTCTGGGATCATAGGGATACAGCTCTTTGATCAGAACATGGTGTTCCTGATCCGTGTTCAGCCCATCCCGGTATGCAGCGTAGTACACCACAGAACTGCCGCCATAACCGGCAATACCTAAAATCCGATATGCGTTTTCTCCAAGATAGAGAACCTCACCGTCTTTCCGAAACGTCCTTGTGTACGCCATCCATCCGTTCCGCCTTTCTCCCGCAATGCTCTTGCTGACTTCCGTTATAAGTATATCAGGGGATCATCAGATATCCGCTTCCGTTTTCCGGTCCGCATCCATGTTACAGTCCACATTCATATTCCGGTCCATACCCATGTTCCGGTCCGCCCCATGTTCCGGAAATAACAGTTCCAGGGTCTGCTTCAGCCGGCTGCTCATGGGATCTCCTTCGCCTCCGCTGTAGCTGGCCCGAAGCGCGTACAGAACAAGGCAGTCAAAGGCATTTCCCGGATCCAGCCGGTTCATACCGAACCTGTCAAGAAACAGATTCATCAGATGAAGACGTGCTTCCATGCGCTCGCCTCCGTCTTCACTCTCAATCCTCTCAAAATACAGATCATCCATCCCTGATCCCATATCGGAAGTTTCCATTTCCTCTGCTTCAAACTCTTCGGTCAGCAAAAACAGCAGCAGGAGTACCTTGCGGCTCACGTCATTTTCCCTGGATATCATTTTATAAAGGATATCTTCGCTGGGCCAGCTGTCCTTGATCACCTGCTGCAGATAAACATAATCCCGCTCCTGCCTTTTCGCCTGTTTTTTCTCCGATTTACTCTCCGTTCTCACCGGAACATGCATTTGCATAAATTCTTCAACCACTGCCTTGATGGACTGTTTTCTTAAGCCTTCCTCCCTTTCCGCCAATCTGTTCAGAGAAGTCTCGTCAAACTCATCTTTGTGCTTTTTCATAAAGTCAAAGGAATCATCCTCAAACCCCTCATCCGGATCCTGCAGCCGGCCAAGCATTTTCATAAATTCCTCATATGCCGTATTATGAAGGATTCCCAGCATTTTGCCGTGGTCAATGAAAAAGGCGCGGAGTTCTTCCTCTGTCTCCACCCGTTCACTGAACTCATCTTTCATGTATAAGGTATGCACCGCTGTCTGTTCCCGGACTTCCTCCCTTGCTTCAGACTGCTTTGCCAATGCCCTCTCAGCCTCATAAATGGGGATCAACTCCTCCTTTAATCTTTGTGCCTCCTTATAAGTCCTTCCGGTTTTCAGACAGAATGCATAAATCAGTTCCACTGGATTTCGATAGTGAATACCCGTATCCGAGGAACTGGCCAGCAGCCGGTATGCCTGCTGCTCATCAAGGCGCAGTGCAAAACAAATCTGAAATAAACTTTCCCGGCTGGGTTCATTGCATCCCTTGATCCAATTCTTTACATTGCGTGTAACGCTGTCCCGCTTTTTTCCGGTTATTTCCTCCAGTTGGCCAACCAGCACCTTTTGCAGGTCATTGCCGGGATAAACCTTGGTCAATACATCAGAAAATGTTCTGTAAATGGCTCCATGGTCCAGGAAATCGATCACTTCCCGGGGCGACAGATCAAACCGCTGGATTTTTGATTTGTTACACCTTGAAATACGTGTCATATCACTGGCGTTGTCCATAGTTTCTCCTTGGTTATGTTGATCAATAAATTTTTGTGATGAAATGATTGTATCGCATTTCCAGCCTGAAAACTGTATTTTCCCGCTCTGTTCACGCTTAAGTCTGACTATGATTATACTATGTTTGGAATAATATCTCAATATGATCCATATTTTATAATTATTTTGTCTAGCAGGATTATTGCTTATATTTTTCTTTTTCAGATCAGATTTTCTATCCCATGCATTACTCCGCAAGCTCTCGTTTGTTTTGTTACCTTTTATTTCTAAAATATCACTTTCGCCGTCCATAGCCAATAGAACCTCAGCAGTGAGTACTTCTAAATCACCAGATACGCAAAACAGCTTTTCATTGATAAATCGATCTATATCATTATAATCTTCATCTAACTCCACTACAAACTGGAATATTAAAACAGGATGACTGAAACCATTTTCTCAGTCATCCTGCTTTTATTTTTTTGTTTGTGTCAAACAGAGCCTACTGAATTTTGACTTAATAAGACACTCGACCCGAGCCATCACACCGCGAACAGGTTCCCCAGTTGCAGTATAGGCAGTTATCCTTGAACTCTTTCCCAAAAGCTTATGGCAGGTATAGCCTTCACTCCTCCTCATCCAACACATAAGGCGTTGTCTGATACACATAGTAATTCAGCCAGTTTGTATACAATGTATTGGAGGTATTTCTCCATGTCAACGCCGGTACCGAGAAGGGATCATTGTGTTCATAATAATTACAGGGCAGTTCCGGATCCAACCCCTTGTTTAAATCCCTGTGATATTCATTGTTCAGCGTCATCCTGTCATACTCCGGATGGCCCTGGACAAAGACCTGGCTGCCGTCACAGCTCATTACAAGAAAGACTCCCGCCTCCTCTGATTCCGCCAGCACCATGAGCTCAGGATGCTTTAAGATATCACTTTTGCGCACTTCCGTATACCTGGAGTGTGGCGCCAGGAAGTAATCGTTCAGGCTGCGCACCAGGGGCACCTTCCTGTTTAACACCTTGTGATTGTAGATACCGGACAGCTTCCTCTTCATTGGATACTTATGGATCCCATAATGATAATACAGTCCGGCCTGGGCTCCCCAGCAGATATGTATGGTGGATGTCACATGTGTCTTGCTCCACTCCATGATTTTGGAAAGTTCCGGCCAGTAATTAACCTCCTCAAATTCCAGGTTTTCCACAGGCGCCCCGGTGATGATCATGCCATCGTATTTTCGCTTTCTGATATCGTCAAATGTTACGTAAAATTTATTCAGATGGCTGGCCGAGGTATTCTTGGACACGTGGGTGGACAGCATGAGAAAGGTGCAGTCCACCTGCAGGGGCGTATTGGATAATGCCCGCAGAAGCTGTGTCTCGGTATCCTCCTTGATAGGCATCAGGTTCAGGATTAAAATCTCCAAAGGTCTGATGTCCTGCCTCATGGCACGGTCCTCATCCATGATAAATATATTCTCTGATTCCAGAATGGCTCTGGCCGGAAGTTCCTTTTGTACTTTTATTGGCATACTTGTTCTCTCCCTTCAAATGTTGTGTGATCCATTCACAAACAGCACAGATTCGCCGGCAATCCCACAGCCGCTGCATACAGGTTTTTGTCTGAACCATCCACGAGCGTGTTTGAATAATCATTTCCGCCATCCGTATGCCGGCCGAAACTGTGCTACAACATTCGCAGGAACTCCTCCTCGGATATGATGGGAACCCCAAGTTCCTTTGCCTTTTTATTCTTTGATGAATTGGAGGCCGCATCATTATTGATCAGATACGTGGTCTTGGCAGTGACAGAGCCTGTGGCTTTGCCGCCCTTGCTCTCGATCACTTCCTGCAGCTCCTTGCGGTTTGCAAAATGTTCCACCGATCCGGTGATCACAAAGGTCATTCCCTCAAAAACAGCCTCGCCTGTCTCCGCCTGCTCCAACTCAATGGTAAGTTCTTTTAGCAGGTGATCCACCGACTGGTTATTTTTCTCCGATGAAAAGTAATCCATCCATGCTTGGGCCAGCACGCCTCCGATCCCGTCCACAGCCACCAGCTCCTCAGCCTGGGCATGGCGCATTTTCTCAAAATCAAACTTAAACTCCCTGCAAAGCATCTTGGCATTGGCAAGCCCGATCCCGGCAATTCCCAGACCATAAACCAGCCTTGGCAGGGTAGTATTGGACGCCGTCTGTATGGATGCCATCAGATTGTCATATGATTTCTGCCCAAAACCGTCCATCTCCACGATCGTGTCCCTGTACTGGTCCAGATGGAAAATGTCGGCATACTCATGGATAAAACCTGCCCCGATAAATTTCTCCAGGGTCGCCTCTGAAAGTCCGTCAATATTAAGGGCATCGCGGCTTACAAATAATGTAAAACTCTTTATCTTCTTAGCCTGGCAGTCAGGATTGATACAGTACAGGCTTTTCACGTCATTGATCTGTTTGATCTGGGTTTCTCCGCCGCATACGGGACATTCCCCAGGTATATCTTTTACCCCGCTGCGGGTCAGATTGTCTGCGATCTGGGGAATGATCATATTCGCCTTATAAACAGTTATGGTATCGCCCACTCCCAGTTCCAGCCCCTCCATAATGCTCAGATTATGGACACTGGCCCTGCTCACCGTGGTTCCCTCCAACTCCACCGGATCAAACACTGCCACCGGATTGATCAGCCCTGTCCTGGAAGCGCTCCACTCAATGTAGTCCAGCCGTGTCTCCCGGATCTCGTCCTGCCACTTAAACGCAATGGAATTGCGCGGAAACTTCGCAGTCCTTCCCAGGGATTCCCCGTAAGCAATATCATCATAGGTAAGCACCAGACCATCGGAAGGAATGTCATTGCCCTCCACCGCGTCCGCAAATTCCTTCACCGCCTCAGGCAGGCTCTCTGCGGTTACTTCCGTAAATGCCACAACCTCAAATCCCTGTTCCCTCAGCCATTCAAACTGTCTCCTCCTGGAGTTGTCAAAATCCACCCCCTCCGCCCTCACAAGGGCAAATGCCTCGAAATGCACGTTCCGCTCAGCCGTGATCTGGCTGTTGAGCTGGCGCACGGAGCCGCTGCACAGATTCCTGGGATTCTTGTATTTTGCATCCACGTCCTCGATTTCCTCATTGATCCTGCGAAAATCCGAATAAGTGATCACAGCCTCTCCCCGTAGTACCAGCTGTCCCTCATAGGAAATACTCAACGGAATATTGGAGAATACCTTTGCATTGGCAGTGATCACTTCCCCAATCTCTCCATTTCCCCTTGTAACCGCCTTCTGAAGGCTTCCCCCTTCATAGGTCAGCACAATGGTCAGACCATCCATCTTCCAGGACAGCAGGCCCTTCTGGGTTCCCAGCCATGCCTGCAGATCCTCCACGCTCTTTGTCTTATCCAGCGAAAGCATGGGAGAATCATGAGTTTCCTTGGGAAGCTCACTTAACACCTCATACCCTACCTTCTGGGTAGGGCTTCCTGACATGATGATTCCTGTCTCCTGTTCCAGAGAACTCAGCTCATCATAAAGCTTGTCATACTCAAAATTGCTCATGATCTCCCTGCTCTCCTGATAGTAGGCTTTTCCCGCCTGCCTCAGGATGGAAACCAATTCTTTCATTCTCTGAATTCTGTCTTCCATTCTGTTCTCCTGATTTAGATTACTGTCCGCCATGTCTGACCGGCAAACTGGTGGAATCCTTTAAAAGACGGGTCAGTTCCCGGTATTCCTCCGGTGTCACCTTCCTGCTTTCCCCTGTTTTAAGGTTCCCCAGACAAAGGTTCATGATCCGCACCCGGACCAGCTGTTTTACATGATATCCGCAGGCTTCGCACATGCGGCGTATCTGCCTGTTAAGTCCCTGGGTCAGTACAATGGAAAATGTCTTTTCCCCCACTTTGTGAAGCCTGCAGGGCCGGGTCCCCACATCCAGTTCCTTCAGATACACGCCCTTTGCCATCTGATCCATGAACTCCGCTGTCACTGCATGATCCACGGTGACAATATACTCCTTTTCATGAGCATTGCCGCTGCGCATGATTTTATTCACCAGATCCCCCTGATTTGTCATAAGAAGCAGACCCTCCGACTCCTTATCCAGCCTTCCCACCGGATAGATCCGTTCCGGATACTTCAGGTATTCCACTATATTTTCAGCCCTGTCCTTGGATGAGGTAGTGCACACGATCCCCCGCGGCTTGTTTACTGCCAGCAAAATAGGCTCCGGCCTTCCCGATGTCTCCCAAGACACAGGGATTCCATTACAGACCACCGTCTGCCCCGGTGACACCTTCTGCCCCATAACTGCCGGACAGCCGTCCACCAGCACCCTGCCTTCCTGAATCAGACGGTCCGCTTCCCGCCGGGAGCATACCCCCATCTGACTGAGCCATTTATTCAGACGCTCGTCCTTAACCGATTCGTCTTTCACTGATTCTTTCTTAACCGCTTCTCTCATAACGATCTCTCTCATATCCTCTACAGCTACTGGTTCCCCGTTTTTGGATCAGATGCAATGAACATAGCATCCCCAAATGAGAAAAACCGGTAGCGTTCCTTCACAGCCTCCTGGTAGGCATTGAGGATGTGCTCCCTCCCCGCCAGTGCACTCACCAGCATGACCAGGGTGGACTCGGGCAGGTGGAAATTAGTGATCAGCGCATCCAACACCTTAAACCGGTATCCCGGATAGATGAAGATCTCCGTCCATCCTGTCTTTGCCTCCAGAATCCCCTCCTGGGTGGAAGCTGATTCCACTGTCCTGCAGCTTGTGGTTCCCACACAGATGACCCGGCCGCCGGCTGCCTTAGTGTCATTGACCTTCCTGGCCTCAGATTCCTCCACCACATAAAATTCCGAATGCATATGGTGGTCCAGCACATTCTCCACCTTTACCGGGCGGAAAGTACCAAGACCCACATGAAGCGTCACATGGGCGATCTTCACTCCCATGTCTTCTATCTGTTTTAAAAGCTCCTTTGTAAAATGGAGCCCTGCCGTAGGTGCTGCTGCCGATCCCTCATGCTTTGCATACACGGTCTGATACCGGTTCTTGTCCTGAAGCTGATGGGTGATATAAGGAGGAAGCGGCATCTGACCCAGTTGATCCAGGATCTCCTCAAAGATCCCCTTGTAGCTGAACCGGATCAGCCGGTTTCCGTCATCCACGGTATCGATGACAGTGCCGGTCAGAAGCCCCTCTCCAAAATCAATCACAGTACCTGGCTTGGCCTTTTTTCCGGGCCTGACCAGGGTTTCCCATATATCATTCTCCCTGCGCTTTAACAGCAGTATCTCAATCTTTGCACCGGTGTCCTTCTTTGTTCCGAATAATCTGGCCGGTATCACCTTGGTATCATTAATCACCAGACAATCCCCCGGTCTTAAATACTCCACAATATCCCTGAATACCCTGTGCCGGATCTCTCCTGTATCCTTGTCAAGCACCAGAAGCCTGGAGGATGACCTGTCCTCCAGAGGATCCTGGGCGATCAGTTCTTCCGGTAAATCAAAATAAAAATCCTTAACATCCATGTCTTTCTTCCTCCAGCATCACTCTATCTTCACATTGGAACCGCCAGTGGTCCCTTCGGCCGGTTCCTGTCCGCTGGAAGCAGTCTGTCCCTCTAAGCCTTGTCCCTGGGATCCGTTTTCCCCTGCTGGGGAACCGCTCTCAGGCGAGACGGCCGAATCATCCTGGCTTCCCTCATTCCGGCTGTCATCGGCCTGGGTGCCATCATTGCCGGATTCATCACTTCCGCCATCCTCCAGGGATACAAAACTGTCCTGTCCATCCTCCTCGGAGTTTGAAACAACCGCACCGTTTCTCAGATCCTTATAAATTCCCGCCAGCAGGGTATCGGACTCAATAGCCTGCCTCAGGCGCTCATTAACCTGGTTGGATAACAGTCTCACGTCCTCGGACTGGTTCTGCTTTGCCACATAATCGGCCTCGTCACCTACCACATTTTCACGGATGATATAATTGCCGCTGTCATCCTTCAGCACATAACACCACATCAGGCCGGGTGCCAGGGTATCCACTCTTCTGAACTTCACCTCGTAGGTCACATAGACCACATAGGATTCCTCTGTCAGACCTGGCTTTGTATAGCACACGATATCCTGATAATCTTCAATGTACACGGCTTCATTCTTCAGCTCATCCTTGCGCGCATTTAAGCTCTCATCCGTTGCCTTTCCAAATAGCTGGAACAGCTTTTCAGCGTCCTGGTCCACCTTTGCCTGGAAATACTCGCTGATGATCAGGTTCACCTGTGGAATCTCGTCCTTCTGAAGCTCATAATCCGAAAAATCCGTTGTATACTGACTGTTGTCCGGTGCAACCGCATCCTGGCTCTGTTCTTCCTGCCCCTGGTCTTTCTGCCCCTGGCTGTCCTGGGAGCTGTGGCCGGCATCCGCTGAAGTCTCGGTTCCCGGGGCAGCAGTCTGCTTGTCCGATGGCTTTTTGTCCATCACCACAATAATGATGACCAGCACGATCACGATCAAAAGAGGGATTGCCGCCATACGAATGTATTTTATCTTGTCATCAGCAGATCTCCTGCTGGTCCGTCTTCTGTTCTGTCCCATATTATAAGTCCTCCGCTCTAATACCACTTCCATGGAATTTGATTCATTCAACTACTTCGTTTTATTCTAACAAAAACCACGGCAAAATGCAATGTTACCATCCTTTAAGAATTAATTAAAACACCGCAAAGGCAAGGTCTCCCCTACACTCTGCGGTATCAAAAAATGCAATCAAAAATGCGTCTGAGAGGAATCGAACCTCCGCACGCGGCTCCGGAGGCCACTGCTCTATCCACTGAGCTACAGACGCATCCCCATAATAATACTATATTTTCCCAAAAACTTCAAGCCCTATTTTTATCTTTGTTCTTTATCATCTTAAACATGGAGTCCATAAGGAACACAGCCATTGCAATGGCGCCTGCGATCTGCATGGTTTCGATCAGGTAATAGGTGGACTGTTCCCGGCTGCTGCGGATGATATTGTATACACAGTTATAAATAGAGGTTCCCGGAACCAGGGGCAGGATTCCCGGGATCAGGAAAACAGACACAGGCGCTCTGAGTATCCTGGCCAGGATATGCCCCAGCAATGCAACAGACAGGCCGGACAAAAATGCGGCAAAGATCAGGGATCCCGTTTCCTCTCTGATCAAAAGATACACCAGCCAGCAGACACCCCCTGTCACACCGGACCAGCCCAGATATTTCTTTGGCAGGTCTAATACGATCCCGAAACTGAGCACTGCCATAAACGATCCGGCCACCTGCACAGCTTCAGCTACATGACTTCCTACCATATGCCTCCACCTCCTGCCAGCTGATGGAATAATGCCATACTGGCACCCACTCCGGCTGCCACTGCAAGTGCTGTCACAATGGCCTCCAGCATCCTGGCTGCCCCGGAAGAATAATCCCCGTTCAGGGTGTCCCTCACCGCCGTGGTAAAAATAACCCCGGGCAGCAGCGGCATGATGGCGCTGATAATAACAATATCCGTATTACTCCCGGGAAAAAGCCACCGGTTCATCACCAAGGCACTGAGGCCCAATGAAAATGCTCCCAGCACATTGGTACAAAAGTCATTAAGCATGATACGGGATGCCACATATACCACCAGACCCAGTACGCCTCCAGTAACAGCGGCAGCTCCGCAGTCCACAGGGCTTCCCCCCAGCACAATACCGAAGAAAAAGGCAATGAACATATAGTTCAGGGCTTTCAGCCACTTCTTATACTGGGAGCCGGCCTGTATCCGTTCCAGTTCTTCATATGCCTCGGCGGGCGCCATTTCCCCTCCACACAGCTTCCTGGACACCTGGTTGACCAGATAGATCCTGCCCAGATTGGTGGAACGGTCCTCCACCCTGCGCACCAGGGTGATCGGTTCCCCGTCCCCGCTGTCCAGGCTTACGAAAATACCTGTGCTAAATACCATAGACTGCGCTTTCCTGCCGGGACAGCTGCTTAGGATATATTGGATCGTACCCTCGATTCTGGCTATCTCAGCCCCGCTTACAAGCATGATTTCCCCGGCCAGCACCGCAGTCCTTGCCAGGAGATGATCTTCATTTCCCATGTTTTCACCTGTGTATTTTAATCTTACTTATACTCACATATTTCGCCAATTTTGAGTATAACAGCCATGCCGGTTTTCGTCAACAATCAGAAACGGATTCACCGCCTCCCTGAGAATATAAAGAATTCATAAAATCCCCCTCCTTGCCATTGACAAAATGGGAAACATGGATTAAGCTAGGTTCAATTCTTAATTATTCTATCCATGATCCATCTTTTTCATCCTGTAGATTCTAAGGCTGCATATTTCTCAGCATTGATCCCAGGCCACCCTTATGGTCCGCATTCTTCATGATCCGCATTCTTCATGGTCCGCATTCTCCATGATATGTAACTGTATCACAGTTATCATAAATATTATAAAAAAGGGGGTAGTTTCGTGATATACGAAGCATTTCTCAACAAAGTAACCAAGCAGATGACACAGGAACTGGGGGAGGGCTATGGCCTGACACTGCGCAAGGTCCCCAAGAACAACGGACAGATCCTGGACGGACTGTGCATCACCCATGGGGATGACCATGTGGCTCCGGCCATGTATCTGAATCCCTGCTATGATCAGTATCTGGCAGGACGGCCCATGGAGGATATTGTGGCAGAGCTCATTACATTGTATCAGAAGAACCACACGCCGCCCGACCTGGACTACGCCAGGCTGGCACGCTACAGGGATATGAAACCCCATATTGCCTGTAAACTGATCCATGCCGTTTCCAACCAATCCCTTTTAGAGGAGATCCCTCATATCTTGTGGCTGGATCTGGCCATTATCTTTTACCTGTGTATCCATGAGGATGACAGCGGCCTGATGACCGCCGTGATCCATAACAATCACCTGGATGTATGGGATATTTCCCTGGAGGAATTAAAGGAGACGGCACTTGCCAACACCCCATCCCTGTTTCCCCCTGTGATAACCAGCATGTCACAGATGATCGAAGACTTGAGCCGGGCCGTGGCAGAGGAGGAATCCGCATGTCTTCCCTCCTCTGACCAATCCGCGCCATTCTTTGTATTGAGCAATACATCCGGAATCAATGGCGCCGCATGTATCCTGTACCCGGATGTAATAAAAAACTTCGCAGAAATAATGGAAAAAGATATTATCATCCTTCCATCCAGCATCCACGAAGTTCTTCTGCTCCCTGATGAGGGAGACATTTCCTGCGATGAGATGAGCAGGCTTGTGACCCACATCAATCAAACCGAGGTTCCCAAAGAGGACCGTCTCTCCAATCAGGTATATCTCTATTCACGTATCCATCAGACCCTTACCCTGGCGTCCGGCTGTATGATACCGATCTGCTGATCCCATCTTACATGCGCTCCCTGCCTATCCAAACAGCAGGCTTCCCACCTGGAATACCAGTACGGCTCCGGCCCATGCGACCGCCAGCTGAAAGAAAACCATGCCAATGGTCCATTTCCAGGAACCGGTCTCCTTTTTGATCGTTGCCACTGCAGCGATACAAGGAGAATACAGCAGGCAGAATATCATCAATGCATAGGCATTTACCCCGCCGAAACCGGCCACAGACAGGCTGGAGGACAGCTGGGACATACCTGCCGCAGAGTTAATATTGTTAATGCCAAAAAGGACACTGAAACTGGATACCACCACCTCTTTGGCTGAAATACCCGAAATAAGGGCAACCGCCACCTGCCACATCCCCAATCCTGCCGGGCGCAGCACCGGGACCAAAACATGACCGATAATGGCAGCAAAGCTGTCTGATACATCGGATACAAAGCCTGCCGGTCCCAGGTTGAGAACAAACCAGAGTACAATGGAAGCAATAAATATAGTGGTTCCGGCCTTACTTAAGTAGTCCTTTACCTTGTCCCATACATAGATGGCCACGGTTCTGCTGTTGGGGGTCTTGTACTCAGGCAGCTCGATCAGCAGGGCATTCTGCGAGCTGTCGTGCTTCTCATGCATATGGGCCACAAATGCCACGAAAATCGCCATGCACAGGCCTATGATATACAGGGAATATGCCACAAACAGGGCCTTATCCGGGAAAAACATATCAGCAAACAGCACATAGATGGGGAGGCGTGCGGAACAGGACATAAAGGGTGTGATCAAAATCGTCCTGCGCCTGTCCTTCACACTTTCCAGAGCCCTTGTAGCCATTACAGCCGGCACCGTACACCCGAACCCCAGCAGCATGGGCAGGAATGCCTTGCCTGAAAGTCCCACCATGCCCATTGTCTCATTCATCACATAAGCAACCCTGGCCATATATCCGCTGTCCTCCAAAAAGGCCAATGCCAGGAAAAGGATGAAAATATTGGGCAGAAAGGTGAGGATTCCTCCCACGCCTGCAATGATCCCATCCACGATCAGGGAAGTGATCCACTGGGCCGCATGGATATTGGTGAGAAATGCAAGGGACGCCCGGGATAACACGTCCAGCCCGGTCTCAAAGTATCCTTTGAGGAAATCTCCCACCGTAAAAGTCAGGAAAAATACCAGCGCCATAATCCCCAGGAACACCGGGATCCCCCACACCGGGTGGGTCATGATACGGTCTGCCTTGTCCGTGGTAGCTGCCTTTACATCCTTATTAAAAAGGCATTCCTGGATCACTTCTTCTATGTAATCGTACTTTTCATTGATGATCTGCTTTTCATAGTTCTTTGTAAGGATCTGCTCCATCTTTTCCAGAGGATGGTCGCTTATGACCACCTCATCAAACTCCAGGAACTTAATAGCATGCCAGCGCATATTGTCCATTTCACCGTATGTTTCATACAGCGCTTCCTCGATCCGGGCAATCTTCTCCTCCACCTCGGGGCTGTAGCGGATAACCACTCCCTGAGGTCCTTCCTCATAATGATGGACCACTGCATGCATCAGGACATCCAATCCTGTGCGCTTCCTTGCAGAAACCGGGACCACCGGAATTCCGCCAAGCATTTCCGGAAGGCGGTGCATGTCAATCTCCATGCCCCTCTCCTCCACGATATCCATCATGTTGAGAGCCAGGATGACCGGCTTCTTAAGTTCGATAAGCTGCATGGTAAGGTACAGGTTGCGTTCCAGGGAGGAGGCGTCCACCACATTAATGATAACATCCACTTCCCCGTCCTCGATACATTTTCTGGTCACCTTTTCCTCTATGGTGTAGGAGGTAAGGCTGTAAATACCTGGAAGGTCGATCACTTTGATGGGGCGTCCCTTGTAACTAGTCTCCCCTTCCACACGCTCCACGGTAACGCCGGGCCAATTGGCCACTTTGAGCTTGGCTCCTGTAAATGCATTAAATAAGGTGGTCTTCCCACAGTTGGGATTCCCCACAAATCCCACTGTAATGGGACGCTTGCTCCTCTCATGCTTTTTAGCCCCCGGCTTTCTCCCGTCAGGTTCCTTTCCAAGGATCACACTTCCATACGAATCGCTTCCCGATGCTCTGCCCTGACCGTTCATGACGCATGCTCCTCCCTGACAGTTATCCCTTCCGACAGGCGGCGGCCCAATGCCAGCCTGGTCCCTCTAACTTTGATGATAACGCTTCCGCTTCCCTTTTTATTCAATATATTCACAGGCGTGCCTTCATTGACCCCCAGGGCCTCCAGCCTCCTGGTAATGCTTTCATCCACCTGAACACCGGCCACCACATACCGGCCGCCAACCTCACACTCATTTAATCTCTTTTGCATTCCGACTTGTATCCTCCTGTAAAATCCTTCAAACCATATTCATTGTATGCTTAATAAGAAAAATTGTCAACAAGAAGAGTTTGTCACAACAAACTCTTTTTTAACAATGGGATGAAATGAGATAAAAATACAAAAAGACACAGAGAAATCTCTCCATGCCTTTATGGTAATATCAACGGTTTTTTCCGCAGCAGTTCTTATATTTCTTACCGCTTCCACAGGGACAGGGATCGTTTGGATATACCTTCTTTGCCTTCTCCCCCTGTCGCTGTGAAAGGCGGATGATATTGTCCTTTTTTATCCCGGATCCTAATGCTCCCTTATCAACCAGCTCCAGGGGCGTATATCCCCGGTTCATCAGCATGCGGGTATTGTTCCACAGTTCGCCGATGGCCTGGACCAGCTGCTCCATCTGCGCCTGACCGTTACATATAATATCATTTTCCACCAGGATATTTAAAATCTCCCGCATCTGGCAGCCGTCTGTGATCTCATGCTGAACCATCATCCCTGCATACTCCGCGGTCTCCTGATCCAGTTTCATTTTCTTTACCAGAAATGCAATAAAATTCTTCAGGAACCGGTCATTGGGCAGATACCCGGTCCGGGCCAGGTCACGGATCTCATCTCCTGTGGGTATATAAAACTCCTTATCTCCCTGTGCCATAAGAAGTCCTCTGTCATTGGGATAAAGGAGCTTGTTATAAAACATATCCTTCTTATATACAAACTCCATAAAGCAATCCGGTACCTGTTCCGCCATCCGGACCAATTCCTCGCAGCTGACAGAATCCCCGCTGGCAGCGGCAAAATACCGGGTCATGATCTTTGCCGGCAGGATCCCGCAAAGAACGGCTGCCGCATCAAAGCAGTCCACCAGGGCACTGAATCGTCTTCTTTTTTGCTCAAATTCTTCTGACTTTATGGATTGGTAAAGATTCTTCACATCTTCAGGAATCACAATCCGGTCATCTTCCCTGACACCTATATAACAAGACTCATAAAGTCTCTCCAGCAATTCTGCCTCATCCTCATCACCGATCCCGCCATTTTTAATAATCTGCTCAAAGCGATTCAGCTCATCCGTTCCAATGCAGACAAAATACCGTATGGCCTCCTCAGCTTTCAGCATCTCCGCTGACAATGCGGTGATCAGCCGTTCCTTCCCATACTTTGAAAACTGATCCATGCCTTTGAGCTCTGCAATCTCCACCAGATCCTTTCTGGTGAAATCAGCAAATATATCTTTTAAGTAGACAGCCTGTGGGATCTCATCTTTCAAATACTGTTGAAATGCCTCCCTGTCATTCTCTAAACTAATGTCATACCTGTTGATATTTTTTCTTATAAGCTCTGCCATCATTTGTATGGAATCCTCCATCCTGTGACGGTCCGAACGGAGAGGAATGTTCTTATTCCGGTCTGATTTTGTTGCTTTCAGTCCAAATTCTCCATTCAAAAAATCCTCGTAAATCTCTCTGCCCGTGCGCCTGTCCCCTTTTCCCCAGATAAGGAAACAATCACTTTCAAGAATCTCATTCACCCCAAGCATATCATACGCTTCCTGATATCCCTGACACTCTGCCCATTCGCATCTCTCGTCATGCTCGGGATGGCCTTTATCAGCCATAATTTCAAGGCACTGGTAATATCCCTCGATCCCCCCACAGTCTTCCATGGGACACGCCCCTTTATATTTGATCACCTGAGGATAGTTAAAGGGATAATCCGCAATGATCTTCTCAATCGTCACCCGGTGTCTCCAGTAATCTCCCAGGTCATATATATAGGTAAACCAGTCATTTTCCTCCATATACTTGCGGATATAAGTGGTATTGGCTTCCCCGTAATCATATCTTCCGCCCTTGAAATACTCAAAATCTTCCACATTCTCCATAATGCATAATTCCAGATGATAAAACTCAAACTGGGACAAATGATACCCGGTCCATCCCATTACCTTATTTAAGATCACCCCCAATTGGGAAAATGTAATACCTGAGGGGACAATACACCGTCTCCAGATCGGCGGTTTGGAGCCATTGATCACAATTTTCAACTGATATGCCTTCATCTTTTTTCCTTTCTCCATCGTACCTTCACTGCACCATTGGCTGCAATGCTTTTCGTTATATAAAACCTGATGCTAGAATTATATCATTGATATGTAAAAAGGGATAGATGCCATTTTAACACCTATCCCTCCACCGGCTCACCCACCGGTTTATTTCCCTATACAATGGGCAGGATCGGGAGTGCCGGCGGGCAGAACCAATCTGTAATAAGCCCCGTTCTCCGGCGGTTTACGGTTGCCGATTTCCACTCGCCCCCCCAGATACTCCATTCCGGTGCGCACCACAGAGAGCCCTATTCCAAATTCTCCTCCCTTGCCCTGGTAGAACCGCTCAAACACATGGGGAATATCCTCCATACTAAATCCCATTCCATCATCCTCAACCAGTATGACCGCCTGCTCCCCATCCGTTTCACAGCGGACCAAAACTTCACTTTTCCCATAGCGGATGCAGTTGGAAAGGACGTTTTGTACGATCCGCCCTAAAAGTTCAGGATCCGCCCACACATAAACATCCCGCTCTCCCGGTTCCATCCGCAGCTTACTCCCTCCCGCGATCCCTAGAAGGGCGTCCATTCGTTCTTCCAAAAATTCTTCCAGATCTATCTCTGTCATATGCATCTTTAGTTCATTGTTATCCATCTTCGTAAGTGTGAGGATACTCTCCACCAGATTCATCATGCGCATGCTCTCTGATAAGATGACTCCGGCGGCTTTTTTGTGGTCCTTCATCACATCACACTGGATGCCCTGGGCATATCCGATTATGGACGACAGCGGCGTTCTGAGATCATGGGATACATTTTGAAAAAAACGCTCTTTTTGTTTTTCACTTTCCCTGATCTTTAATTCCATCCGGTTGCATGCCTGTTTCAGCGTCTCCAGTTCCCGAACCGAATAAACATCTTCGATCTGCGCAGACTTCCCGTCTCCGATTGCCTTAGCCTGTCCGCATAACTGTTCCAAGGGCCGTGCAATACTGCCTGCCACCATCCATATCATACCGGCAGCAACAAAGACAGCCGCAATTGCTATAAATGCCAAAAGCTTTCCCGTATAGTTCCATAACAGCGCCACATCCGGTATCCTCGCTGCTGCAATAAAATATTTTGCCCTGACATTATTCTCTGCCTCTGCCTGAAAAAGACGGATGCTCCAATTTTCACCGCCCGCTTCTATATTCGTTCCAGCCGTCCGATCCAGCTGTCCGCTTTCGATCAGTTCAACACAAGCTGAAGTAAATCGGTCAAAGCCAGCCGTTTCATCCTGATCATCCGGGTAAATCTTCTTTAATTTTGAATTAAAGACCAAAAGCCTGCCGCCTGTCTCACCTGATTTTACACTCTGCTTAACCTGCTTTAATAGTTCTTTGGAATATGCTCTGTCTTCCTCAGGCGTTCTGTCCTCCGGTGCAGGTGCATCCCGGTAAATTTCCCCGGCCAGTCCCTCCACGATCTTTATGACCCGTTCCGCATCCCGTTCTGCCGTGACATTTACATACCATTGGGATGTGGAAGAAAAAATAAACCAGGCTGAGCCGGTCAGCAGAAGGATCACCAGCAGAACCAGATAAAATATACGCGTATGTATTCTGTTTCCCATTAAGATTGCTGCCTTTCCCAAACCGGCTGTTGTGTAAGGCGGTATCCATATCCCCAGACCGTCTCCACCATTGCAGATACATGCTTCTGTTTAAGCTTCTTTCGGAGACGTTTTACCAGGTCGTCCGGCATCCGCATTTCATCCTGGATTCCCTTGCATCCCCAAATCTGCTCCAGCAATTCCTTTTTAGAAACAGCCGCTTCCTTTCTCTCGATCAGATACAAAAGAAACTCAAACTCCGTAGGCGTAACCGTAAACGCCTCATCGCCCGCATACACTTTTCGTTCCTTTCTGTATATCCTTAGGTTACCGCACTCATACTCATCCTGGACCGGTCTGTCGCTCCCGGACTGTTCCCCGGACAGTTCTGACCTGCGAAACAATGCCTTTACACGGGCAATCAATTCCAGGGGCAGAAATGGTTTGGAAATATAATCATCACTTCCCATGGTAATCCCCGTAACCCGGTCCATGGGGCTGTCCTTTGCCGATACGATCATGATCGGCACCCTGCTTTCTTTGCGGAATGAAGTACATAAACTGAGGCCGTCCTCTCCGGGCATCATCACATCCAGAATGATCATGTCCGGCATCTTTTCACGGACCGCCTTACGTATACTATAGCCATCCCCAAAGACCTCCACTGCATATCCCTCATTCTCAAGAAATGTTTTCATCATCATTCGTATGTTCTGTTCATCATCCGCTATATAAATCAGTTTCTGCATCCTGCTCTCCTCTGTTATTTTTTTCCAAATCGAAATATATGTCTATCATCATAACATTTTATCAGAAAATCGTAAACGGCTGCCACATATTTGCCACAAACATGCACTGTTAACCACCAAACTGAAACAGGTATAATAACCTCGTGATCAGCATTCACACGACTAAAACAAACCAGAAAGGAAGTATTTATTATGAAAAAAAATATTAAAATTTTATGTACCGCAGCTGTCATGGGCTGTCTCACGGCCTTTCCCTCATGGGCTGCAGAGACAAAAGCCGAATACAAGGAAGAGATTGCCCCGGTCCGGGCGGAGTTAAAAGCCCTGGAATCAGAAATGAAACCTATACGCGAAGAAAACAAGGCTTCTGCTGCCCGTTATAAATCGGTACGCCTTTCTAAAAAGGAAACCGGCTCTCTAAGTGTCAGCAAGGAAACATGGAAAAAAGCAAAGGAACTTCACAGTCAGATCACGGCGATCCGCAAAGATATGGGCAAATCCACCGGCAAAGACTTAAGACAGCAGATAAAAACCGCTGTTAAGGAGAAAAATTTCCATACGGCCATCCAAAGCATGGACCAGCTCCTGGAACTGAAAAAATCAAGACAGGATCCCATCAATGAGATCCATCAGATCTGGCAGCAGATCGATACACTACTTCAGCAGGGTTAATACCCGGAACTGGGATAACGGGTGCAACCGGAAAAACAGCTGTAGCAGGGATAGTTGCTGCAGCAGGGATCTCATTTTATTTAAAATGCGATAGATGGTATTTCAGCCATCTACCGCATTTTTCAGCAAACTTTTATTTTACAAAAATTCTACAAACTTCAATTTTGCAAACGATCAATAGCCACATTTAAACCGATTACTGCACCCATGCTCCTGAACTGTCCACATATCTGCCGTCCGGTGTCCACGTACCGGCGTACATCACACCATTGCTACCCAGGTAATACCACTTGCCGTTTACAGCCTGCCAGCCCGTTGTCATTGCGCCTGATGCGTCCAGATAATACCACTGGTTATTCATCTTTAACCAGCCTGTCTGCATAGCACCGCTGCTGTTCAGATAATACCATCTTCCATTGACAGCCTGCCAGCCCGTCTGCATCTCACCGCTGCCATTCATATAATACCACTGTCCGTTCACAGCCTGCCAGCCCGTTGTCATGACGCCATCCCCGTTCAGATAATACCAGGTCCCGTCCAGCCGCTGCCAGCCGGTCACCCGATAGCCTGAATTGTTAAAATAGTACCATGCACCGTCAATCTGGCGCCATGAGGAGGACGGATATCCGCCTGTGTCATAGGAGTACCACCATCCCTTCTGGTCCTGTACCCAGCGGCCGCTTCCTCCATAGGTTCCCAGTTCATCCTCATCCACATAGAAGGAATGGGAATCCTCGGACCACTCTCCTGTTTTGCTGTTATACTTTGAAATTGCTCTTACCCTAAAGGTGTAGTCCCCTTCCCGGTTAAAATAGCCGGCAAAGTTATAGGATGTCCCTGTGGTGCTGACCGTGGTCACTGTCTTGTCATCCCGCAGCAGTTTTACATCATAGCTTTTAGCTCCCTCTATCTCATCCCACACAGCAATGGTATCTTCCCAGTCCAGGTTTGATGCCCCTTCCAGCTTTCCGCCAATGCGCTTCAGCTCTGCATAAACTTCAATGTAGTCCCCGCTGTCATATATCTTGGCTTTCTTAAATTCCGCATTACATCCCGAAAGCTGAAAATGGCTTTTGGATGTGTAGGAAAAACGGTAGCCATCCTTAGCAGACAGTTCAATCTTTACCTCAGGCACATCGCCCACTGTCCAGGTATCCTGGTCCTCTGAATTCGTATACTCCGCTGATTCCACATAAAACTCGCTGCTTCCCGCTTTTACAGTGATATCGCCGATATCATCACCGCTTGCAGGCGCCTTATCATAAGAAAATGTAAGTTTTACCTTATCAATCTTAGTATCTGCTGCCCAAGACGTGATACCGGTACTAATAGCCATCACGGCTGCCAAAATCAGGCATAATCCTTTCTGTTTTCTCATAAACCTTCCTCCTTGCCTACAATTATATAAATTTTGTTTTAATTGCCTATCTTTATTATAGTAAATCAATCCATTTTGTACAATTTAATAATCCTTAAGAGAATATTACATTTTTAAGACCAGGGGGAGATAGGTTACAAATTATTCCATGTCTAATAGTATTTTCTTGATATCCATCATTCGGTCGCGAAGTCTTGCAGCCTCCTCAAAGTTAAGTTCAACCGCGGCCTGACGCATCTTCTTTTCCAGTTCTTTCACCAGCTTGTTAAGCTCCTTCACATCCATGGATTCCGGATCCTTCTTAAACCGGGCATCCTTTTCCTCCACTGCCTTGGATATTGCGATCAGGTCTCGGACCGCTTTTTTGATGGTTGTTGGAGTGATCCCATGTTCCTCATTATACGTTTGCTGGATCTGCCGCCGGCGTTCCGTCTCCTCAATAGCCACACGCATAGAGTCCGTTATCTTATCCGCATACATGATAACATGGCCCTCTGAATTTCTGGCAGCACGTCCCACGGTCTGGATCAGTGAAGTTTCAGAGCGGAGGAATCCCTCTTTGTCCGCATCCAGGATCGCCACCAGGGTGATCTCCGGTATATCCAGTCCTTCCCTCAAAAGGTTAATGCCCACCAGCACGTCAAACACATCCAACCGCATGTCTCTGATGATCTCAGCCCGCTCCAGGGTGTCAATGTCTGAATGGAGATACTTTACGCGGATTCCCACTTCCCGCATGTAATCCGTCAGATCCTCGGCCATTCTCTTAGTCAGGGTGGTGATCAACACCTTGTGATGATTGGCTACTTCCCTGTTTACCTCTGAGATCAGGTCATCGATCTGTCCTTCCACAGGGCGGACGCTGATTTCCGGATCCAACAGGCCTGTGGGCCTGATGATCTGTTCCACACGCATCAACTCATGTTCCTTTTCATAGACAGAGGGAGTTGCTGACACAAACATCATCTGGCTGATCTTATCCTCAAATTCCCCAAAGCTTAGCGGACGGTTGTCCAATGCGGAAGGCAGACGGAAACCATAGTTTACCAGGGTGGATTTCCTGGACCGGTCGCCTGCATACATTCCCCTGACCTGTGGAAGGGTGATATGGGACTCATCCACAATGATGAGGAAGTCATCCGGAAAATAATCGATCAGCGTACAGGGCGGTTCTCCGGGAAGCCCTCCTGTCAGATGCCTGGAGTAATTCTCAATACCGGAACAAAAACCAGTCTCCCGCATCATCTCCACGTCAAAATTCGTGCGTTCCGAGATTCTCTGCGCTTCCAGCAGCTTATCTTCACTCTTAAAAAACGCAACCTGCTCCTTAAGTTCGGCCAGGATATTCTCAGTGGCCTCCATCATCTTTTCCTTCGGGACCACGTAATGGGAAGCAGGAAAGATAGCGATATGACCCAGCTGAGATTTTATCTCGCCAGTTAGCGTGTCAATCTCCGCAATCCGGTCCACCTCGTCCCCAAAAAACTCAATCCTGTATGCCTCACTGTCAGAATATGCCGGAAAAACCTCAAGCACATCCCCGCGGACCCGGAAGGTGCCGCGCTTAAAATCCATATCATTGCGGTCATACTGGATATCGATCAGTTTGTGGATGATCTCATCCCTGTCCTTTACCATGCCGGGTCTTAGGGATATTACCATCTCCTTGTAGTCAATGGGACTGCCCAGACCATAGATACAGGACACGGATGCCACAATGATCACATCCTCCCTCTCAGAAAGCGCAGCCGTGGCTGAGTGGCGCAGCTTATCAATCTCATCATTGATGGAGGAGTCCTTTTCTATATAGGTGTCTGTGGAAGGGACGTAAGCCTCCGGCTGGTAGTAGTCGTAGTAGGAGACAAAATACTCCACCGCGTTCTCCGGGAAATATTCCTTGAACTCGCTGTAGAGCTGCGCGGCAAGGGTTTTGTTGTGGGCAATGATGAGGGTCGGCTTCTGGATTTGCTGGATGACATTTGCCATGGTGAAGGTCTTGCCAGAGCCCGTAACCCCTAGTAAAGTCTGGAATTGGTTGCCTTCCTGGAAGCCTTTTACAAGGGCTTCAATCGCCTGCGGCTGGTCGCCGGTGGGCTGGTATTCTGAGTGTAATTTGAACTCCATTTTCGCTTTTTCCTTCCTTGGTGACCACTTAAAAAGTTCGCCTATTAGGCAGAAATTCGTAAAGGAAAGCCTTTTTATCCTGCCTGATAATCGAACTATTGCTATTTTACGAATGATGGTCGCCAAAACGCTATTTTCTTGACACCGCAACACCAGATAAAACCTGGTGGAATTAGTAATACCAAAGGTCACCAAAATTATAACATAGCGGAAGAAAAAAGTATAGGCGCAAATGTGAACATTTGTTCTTTTTCTTGCGCCTGTTTGATTATGATATTTCAAGCAACTTCAAGTTAAAGCTAATCTTTGCCTGCCAGCAATATGAAAATAGTCCTTCGCTGGAATAGATCACCGCTTTTCATTTTCGGAGATTCTCCCGCGTTTTTTGTTTCCGGTCTGTACACCTCGTGTACACTCATACTCACGCAGCATTCTCATCAACTCCAGTGCACTACGAAATGAAATATAGTTTCCTTTGCTGCATTTACCTTTTATACGCCCCTGCATACTGGAGAACTGCCGTTGATGAATTTCAATTACCAATGTTTCATATGCGCTTGTACCTAAGGCCATAAATCGATTCATATTTTGAATCTTTGTACAATATTTCAGAGGAGTATGCTCTCTGTCCAGTTCCCGCTTCACATATGCTTCTTTCATGTAGGCGTTCAAAAATCTTGGCTCTGTTGTTGCCATTGGCCGATGCAATCTCGCACATAATATATCAATCTTCAGTACCAAGTCCAGTATGCCGGTAAATTCTACTGGTTCCTTTAAATAAAAATTTATAATATTCCCACTTAGTTCTCCCTGCTTGTTTTTAATGCAAATAAGAAACACACTCATACGATCCGTGTTTGCCAGTGCAACGAACTCGCTTTCTTCCATATATGTCACCTTATCTCTCATATTTCCTTCATTGATAATGGCTTTATCCGCCTTGCCGCATATTATAACTCTGCCCCATAATGCCATTAGGCACTATAGGGCAGAATCAAACCCCACTTAAGGTGTTTCCCGAATCCAAGCTCCGTTTTCATCGACTTGGTATCCATCTGGTGTCATTTCATTTATATACAGGGACCCCAATGGGCGGCCATTCCGGTTCGTATATTCCCATCGCTTCGATACCCCGTTAAACGTCCAAGTCTTCTGCTGGTTATCAGCTGTTAGATAATACCATATTCCATCAATCTTCTGCCATCCCAGCAACATAACTCCGGTGAATGGGCTCAGGTAATACCATCTGCCATCGGTATCATCATAGTGCCATCCCTTTGTCATTCGACCGAACCAGCCATCGTGTACATCTGACAGGAAATACCACTTGTCCGTACTCTGGTCCAAGAACCAGCCGCTGTCCATAACGCCCTCACTGTCAAAATGATATGTGGCAATCTGGCTGCTTCCATTATGTGTGTATCGTATATTGGCCCAGCTATCTTTGATATAGGCTCCGTTGTTTAATACAAATGCCCACTTATGGTTAATCAGGTCAAAGTTATCCCATCTGCCATCGGTTCCTTCCAAATAAGTGCGGTAACCGTTTTCTGCACTGCTATTACCCGGTCCACGTCCTCCACCAGAAGAACCTTTTGAGCCGCCGCCCGAGCTGCCTCCGCCAGGGTTATCGCCTCCGCCAGGATTGTCTCCTCCGCCAGGATTGTCTCCTCCGCCAGGATTGTCTCCTCCGCCAGGATTGTCGCCTCCGCCACTGCTAATACTGTCTACCAGTGCTTTCAGTGTATCAAAGGCATTCTCCAGATCATCAACCGAAGGTCTGGGCAGGCGGTTCAGCACTTCGACAGCCTCCTCCACAGCCTCAGTAATGGCATCTCTGTCTTCTGCGCTTACAGACCCATTATTCTTCAGGGCATTGGCGATATTAATCTCCTCCTGCAGCCTTTCTTTTGCTTCCTGCCACTGGGTATCGTCTTCGGGCTCATAGACAGCATACAGTTTCAAATCTCTTGTCACTGGATCTGAAGTATCATACATCCCTCCTCCAGACTGGCGTTTCGACAGGCCTGTGAACTCATACGCTATGCCTGTAACGGAATCCGTATAGCCTTCGTGAATATCTAAATCCATATAGTCTTCCGTATCATCCAAGGACCTGCCATCCCTTACCTTAAATGTGTGAACCTGCCCCCTTCCGGTATCCATGATGGTCACTTCATACGCTTTATAATAACTAAATACCAGAGTATCACCGATATTAGCTTCAAAGGCAAAGCTTCCAGTAAAATTCTCATCCTCATTCGGGTCAGGTGTTATCAGAGCTTGCCGGCGCACCATTCACAGTTCCGCCTGTGGCAGAATCCCGATATATAAAGGACACCGTATATCCATTCCGCTTTAATACTGCATTCCGCCCATTGCCAAGGATTTCCGTTCCCGCGCTTACATACACACCGGAATTCCCCGCCTCCTGGTCTGCTTTAAAATTATCCGCAAAGGGGCAGGAGCCTGCAGCCCCCGGATAACTACTTGACGGCACAGCTATCTTTACTTCCTGACTAGGCTGGGATGATATCCCTCCCGGTGATGCCAGAGGAAGCTGCTCCGCTGTAACGCCTATCTGGGACGTGTCCAAATCGCTCATAACTGTTATATATTTATCCTGAGCCAGATATACGTTTGCCTTCTTCCCGGACGGAGTTGTGTTGTCCGATATCTGATTCCGGTTTCTGATTTCAAATGCACCTGACCCATTGTAATAAACAGCTCCCTTTCCAGCGGACACATTTCCGGAAACCGTTCCAAAATTCATGGACAGTCCCGCGCTTCCCGTTACATTTACCGCGCTTCCCTGGCCAGACTCACTGCCGCTGCAGTTAGTGATTACAGCGCCGCTGTTAATCTCCAGCTTTCCGGATGAAGCGGATATCAGGGGATCCTGACTTTCCGCATGGTTTCCGTCCAGGACAATGTCAGTAAACTTTAAAGTGGGGCCTGATACGTTAAACAGCGGACCCGTATACCCGGATGCACGCGTCAGGGTTCTAATATAATCACCATCCTCATTCATAGGATGCCCCTCATGGTCATAATCCGTACTGGCAATGGTAATATCCTTTTGGCTGTTTCCCGTCACATCAATAGCGGACGAAATCTCCGGATAATCCATTACATAAATATATCCCTTATTATTTCCGATTTTATTAAGCGCATATTCAATGGTTTTAAAAGGACTGCTATAGGTTCCTTCTGCGTTGGAAGAATCCTGACCGTACTGGTCCGATACATAATAGGAGGTATCTCTGATGGCAAATGCAACCCTCCTGTGAACCGTCTCATATGGATGAAGCTGGAACTCCCACGAATAGGCCATCCCCGAGTCAATACCACTTACCGAACTGCCTCCGCCTTCATTAAACACATTGCTTCCCCAAGCGCCATAGTTTCCAATCCATCTGGTATCAGGAGGCGTTACTCCAAGGCTGCTGTCGTTTGTGATGCAGTCAAACGTAGTCTTGACATGCTGGTTTACCATATGAAAGCCACGGTCATTTTTATATACCGTTGCATAGTCATCTTCCTGGGTGCCTCCAATCATAACATCGGTTCCGGTTCCCATTCTTATGGTCCTGCCATTTAATCCGCCCTGACCATTTTTGTCATAGACGTAGTAATCAACAAACACATACTTATTATCCGGACTCGGGGATACTGCAATCTTCACCTCTATGCCATAGGAATCCAAAGACTGTACCCCGCCGTTTGTATTGCCTCCTATCAGCTGTTTGGAATTAGTCCCGACCTGAAACCAGGTTGCATACCCTCCGTTACTGTAAGTTGTTTTAATACCAGCCTGAGCATAATTATGCTGCCCTGCCTGCAGGCCCCTAAGGTCGAAACGCCAGGAATTACCTCCCCCTCCCTGGCCAGTCACAGAACCATTCTTCCATGTATATGCAGTTGCCTCGCTGGCCCCATCTCCCAGATTTTCATTCTGCAGCTCCGTGGATGCATATGACAGAATGTTGGGCTGTCCCAAAACAATTCCTGTTATCATGCATATGGCCAGCAACATGGCGGTCAGGCGTTTATAGAATCTATGTATGCCGCTGTTCATTTGTTTCATCTCCTTTGTATATTTTTCATCTCCTTTTAAAAATTCAGCCGTTCTTCCTCCGGCAGGCTGTCAATATCAGGCTCTGTATCGGCAGCTGCAATGAGCCCTTCGGCAAAGTGGTCTTCCTTATTTCCCTTATCATAATGGTAGAATCCTGTCCCTTCCGCTCCTCTTCTCCACCTTGGCTTATCTTCATCTCCACACCAGGCCGCAAAACGGTTTCGGATGATGAGCAGCCAACCGCCATCTTTATCCTTTACAATCTTCTTTGTTCCTTCAACCACTTTTCCCCGGGCATCCACCACCTGATAATAGGTATCCGCTCCATCTTTCACTTTTACAACCCCGTATCCATATTCTTCATCCGCTTCCAGGCGGAGTCCATTGATATAGTACATGTCATCCTTTTTTTGAAGTTGGTTCCGGTTGCCGAACGCTTTTCCATTGGAGGCAAACCCAAAATGAAACACCCCATCCTCCAGTTCCACTGCGATATCCTTCCCGATCTGCATAGAGCCATCGTTAAGTTCATCCGGAGAAAACAGGTACAAATCCGACTTTTCAATACCATATATAGCTCCCTCAATAAAATCCTCTGAGCTCCAGTCATCCACTTCATACCGGGCTACAAACTCAGACTTTCCATCGAAGAGGACAAAACCTGTCTGCATCCTGCCAATCCCGTCAAAAGCATAGGAACGCCCATTGATTTTTCGGATACGGTTCCTATATACCCCGCCCCTTTCATCCGTATGCCACCAGCTGCATTCCTGGTCATAATAATCTTCCGTATCCAGATTCTCCGATGGATACATCCAAAACCAACTATCTTTCAGAAGCACGCCACCGTCATAGCCGGAATAATATCGGGCTGAAACATCGCTGCTGGGATTACTCTTATCTGCATTGCTGATACTGGCTACCTTACTACACCAGGGAATCATGATGCCATTTTCATCAAAACCGTACTTGGCGCCATTGATGTTTTTTTGTCTCAGACGGTCTCCATTGCTTTTAACCTTCTTTGAATGGCTGTCAAAAAAAATCCACATCCTGTCATAATCCATGTAGTTTCTCCCTGCAACCTCACTGTCCAGGTCGGCCCCCCTGATTCCTTCATCAATATCTCCATAATCCAGCCATTCTCCGGTCAGGAGCCTTCCATCCTCTTTTGCATAATAAACCCCTTCAACAAATGGGGTGTCTGAATCCTCAATGGGATTGCCATCCTCGTCAAACCATCCCGACATCATCTTCCCATTTTCGTCAAATATGTAGGTATTGCCCCCTATATTTCTTTTAAAGCTGCTGTTCTTACGCCGGTAACCTTTCCCATCTGCGCCGAAATAGTACCATCCTTCTTCAAACCCATCTTTGGCAGTCTTTCCTGCATCCGCATATATCCATGTATCCTGTACCATTCTCCCTTCTTCATCCACATAGTAAACAGAATCCTTATCCCTGAACACACAATGCTTCAATATGGTTCCGTCCTCCGACAGATAATACCAGTAATCCTTTGACTTTTTCCAGGTCAGGGTTACTGTCCGGTTGTTCTGGTCATAATAGCTCCATTCTCCCCCCGACATGTTCCAGCCTTCTGCCGCTTGTGCTGTTACCAAAAACAAAATCGCGGTAAATCCTATTGACAGCATAAGAGTTGCGATTGCCGTTATTCTTCTTCTCATTCCAAATATTCCTTTCATCATTGATATCTATGATAAACCACCGGAATATCTCATCCCAGCGGGAAAACCTTAGCTTTACCAAACTTCACCCCGTTTTCCATTGTTAGCAGACGGAAATAAATCTAAGCGTTCCCTTTTTCTCATCATGCACCTCTTTTAATATGTAAACGGTCGTCCAACATATCTGTCTCTGATATCAAACTCAGTGTAGGATATGTTCCTGCCAATAACACGGTCATGACTGTAATAAAAAATCTATGATATCTTCTCGCCATGTTCCCCTCATTACGTGTATATACAACGAAATATCTCTTTTGTTGTAAAACCACTTCAGATTTTAATAGAAAGAAGGTGAAAACCTAACTGGCAGAATTTTCGAGAAACTTAAATACCACAGATTCAGGCATTGCAAATAGGCCAACCTTTAAAAAATCAGTTGGCCATTTTATTATGTCGAAAAACATATATTTATGATATTTATTAAGAATATCTGTAGACTTCTTTCTAAATATGTAGTAAAATTATTATTATTGCACGGACATCTTTACAACAAAAGAGATAATTTGTTGTAAAAATCAAACAATACTTCAAGTTTTTCTAATTGTCTCATATGGCTGCGGCCGCTCTCCATTGTATAAATCCTTGTTGTATTAATATTACTGTGCCCTAATATATCCGCAAGCCCGACCAGGTTTTTCTCCTGCTCATAATACAGCCTGGCAAAAAGATGGCGAAAATTATGTGGAAATACTTTATCCCATAATACATCAGCTCCTTCACACAGTTTTTTCATATTTCTCCATATATTGCTTCTGTCGAGGGCTTTCCCATTTTTAGTCACAAAGATCATTCCGCTATCAATATGCTTTTTCTTTGCGTAGTCCAACAGCATAGAACACAAACGAGGAGTCAGAAAAACGGTTCTTATTCTCCCTTTACATTCAACTTCTGCTCTTCTCTGTTTTGCTGCCTCTATGGTAATAAAAGGAACTTCGGAAACTCGTATTCCTGTGGCGCATATAGTCTGAAGGAGCATACCCATTCTTTCATCTCCCTTTTCGTAAGCGGATTTCACCAAACGCTTATATTCATCTTTACCTATTTCCCTGTTTTCCGGGCAAAAAACACTGCGGCTTACCTTCAAAAATTTGGTCCGGCAATCCTGCCATGCGTTATATGCAAAAAAGCCATTGACTGCTGCCAGCGCACTGTTGACCGTTACCGGAGCCATTCTCTCTCTCAGTATTCCCTTCCACATAATTACGTCCCTTTTCTCCACGCTCTTCCCATTCATATACTGCATGAACAATCTCAGATAATGCCTGTATTGCCTGATAGTCCCTCTACTCCTTTCGCATCCATAAAGCCATTCGCAATATCTGTTAACGGATTCTTCTGTAATTGTTCTTCTTAATAATCTACTTTCTTCTTTCATCAAATCCTGCTCCTTACATCAATATAGTCTTTACAAATATAATTCCCCAGTCATTGGTAGTTATCCTAAATGAAAACAGAAAAATAATGAAGATATCTTTTATAAAATAGACACGATAAACATCTAGAATAAGCAATAGACTGAACTACTGAGTAACTATAAACAAACCAAGCCCCACGATCGCAAAAAGCTTTTGCCATTGTGGGGCTTGTGCCAATCCATCTTTTATCTTTACCATGTTATTTGTTTTTTAGTATACTCTTATTATTATGAGGGCCTGCTGCTTTTGATAATTCATTCATCTTATTTCTCTTAACCGTAAAAAAGTTTCATATATATCCAGAGCCCCATATCCCCACTCCCTGTTGGGATATGATAGTGCTGGATTTCGTTTTGCTCCCCTTATTAAAAAAGATTTGATGGCGGCTTCACTCATTGCTGTGTTATGTCCTTCTATAATGCCCCAGCTTAAAAGATTAGCGACTGCACCAGCAACATGGGCGGCAGCAACCGAGGTTCCTGTTCGGGTAGTCATGGGAATGAAGTCTTGGTTCCTGCGCCCTATCGATGGACCGCTTACATTAACCCCTGGAGCTGCCAGATCCGGTTTAATCAATCCACCTATTGTGTACCCACGGCCGGAATGAATGTAGATGCTGTTATTTAAATGATTGTAGGCGCCTACTGTGATTGGAGAGGGAGAATCTCCCGGGAGGGTTATGGTAGTATATGGACTGGGAGCCAAAAACACGGTTTCATCGGAAATCAGGTTATGGGCCGGAAGCCACATATTAAATTGCCCAGTGAGATACTGAGTATTATACACGCGTATTCTCCAAATTCCATTTGCAGGGGCATTAAAACGTATAAAAACAAGCTGTTTGCCTGCGCCTGTCTCAATCAGCTGGTAATTAACAGTAATGACTGTGGGTTCTAAGAGGAACCCAATAGAGGTTTCGTTTCTGCCTATAATAGGAATGCGGCCTATGGATTCACCACTGGGAGAGACGAATCCAACGGAATATGTATCAGCGGCGGCAGCCCATAGTTCTACTACAAATCCGCGCTGGGATTCCGCGTTCCCGACTCGAATTTCCACCTCAACGGACTCTTCCCCTATCGGTACAGAGCCCATGTAATGATGCCCCCGACCAGTTTCATTGCCTGCAGCAATTACTGTGGCCATTCCCAGATTTCGGCTGATATCTTGAAGCATCACATTAAGTGGAGATGTCCCTTCATGGCTGCCCAGATTGGAGCCGATTCCCAGTAGAATGACCAGAGGCTTTCTTTGGCTGTATGCCTCCACGCGCAGGTACTTAATGCCCATCATAATATCATTCTCCTGATAAGCATCAGCATCACTGCTAACAAGATAGAAATCACGCAGATATTGTTTGGCTGGTTTTAATTTAACGATTACAAGTTCGCATTCCGGGGCGGCTCCTGTAAAATCCTGATTAGGCAGGATTCCTCCAGCAGCAATACCCGCCAAAAAGGTTCCATGTCCGTTGGTATCGGTAGACGGCACCACGGTAAGAGGATTATCAGATTCCAGTGCCTCGTTAATCTGCTCCCGCGTATATTCTGTGCCGTAGGTTGCCCCGCTGGCATTATAGCGGTTGGGTACACCGGTAGGAAGGATACTTTTATCTTCCGGAAGGCTCTGATCCCAAATACTTATGATTCTGGTAGTTCCATCCTGATTGCGAAAAAGGGGATTGGTATAATCAATTCCTGTGTCTATAATGCCGATTATAACACCTCTCCCTTGATTGCTCAGGGCAGGTGATGCGTGGGTTGCTAAAATGCCGGAAGCGTCCATACTGGAACTATCCAACAGTGTGTACAGTCCAGGGATACTGTAATAGGTAAACTCTCTTAGTGATATGGGTTCTACGGCATCTAGCGGGGTATATATAATACTGAAATCAGTGCTTACAAAGTCCATACAGAGAGTATCTTCCGAATTACCAGGAAGTTGCTGCCGGCTTCCGTAACGGTAGATAAAGTCAGCAATGGTCTCTGAGGCTGAATTAATAGGGCAGTCCGCCATGAGGTACCTCATATAGGGTATTGATAACAGTATATGCTGAATTTCAGAAACCTTTCACTGATTGGCAGCATAAAGCAAACAAGCAATTTTTTTCACATTCACTTACTGCTCCCTGCTCAGCAATTAAATACGGTCGAACGTATATATTCAGCTTAAGGATAATCCCCGCATATTTAACATACCGCCAAGAGGCAGCAAAGGGCGGGATAAGGAGTATGGCAGAAGAACTACTGTGGAACGTTCAAACAAACGCGAGAAACAGGACTGCGAATCATAAGACGGCAAGCACCGCTCTACGAAGATTGAATCCTGCTCAGACAAGTATACAACTCGTACTATTTATACATACTATTCCAGACACTTTCCTCTCTTATTTTTATGTATCATATGATTTCTCATTATTTTTATGGTACCCTCAGTGGACAGAAACGTGCAAAGCGAACTCATTTTCATATTCTTAAAATACAATCATTATGAATCCGGAGGATATTAATATGAAACCAATTTTTGATTCTGCAAAGCAGTTGAAACCGGAACTTACATCAATCAGAAGAACTCTGCATCAATATCCGGAAATAGGTTCGCTCTTACCCAAAACCCAGTCGTTTGTTTTTAACAAATTAAAAGAGTATGGGTATTGCCCTCAGAAACTATGCAAAAGTGCTGTCGTTGCCACGATATCAGGAAAACAACCGGGCAAAACCATCCTTCTTCGAGCAGACATGGACGCTCTGCCCATTCAGGAAGCGGCTCCTGTTCCTTTTGCCTCCAAAAATGGCTCTATGCATGCATGTGGACACGATATGCACACAGCCATGCTTTTGGGAGCAGCTAAATTATTAAGACAATACCAGCAGGATCTGGTGGGAACCGTAAAACTGGTATTTCAGCCTGACGAAGAGGGATTCACAGGTGCAAAGGCGATGCTAAAAGCCGGTGTTTTGGAAAACCCCCATGTAGATGCAGGCATTGCTTTCCATATTGTTTCCGGCATTCCATCCGGAACGGTTATGTGTGGTTCAGGCACCTGCATGGCAGGATGTACTTTATTTCAGATTCATATAAAAGGTACCGGCTGCCATGGCGCAATGCCGGAAACCGGAGTTGACCCCATCAATATTGCGGCCCATATTTATCTGTCTCTTCAGGAAATCATCGCAAGAGAAATTGCCCCCACCCAGCCTGCCGCACTTACCATTGGCAGGTTTTCTGCCGGCGAAGCTCCAAATATCATCCCTGAAGATGTGATTCTGGAGGGAACCATCCGTGCAATGGATTGCAAGATATCCAAATATATCTTTGACAGAATTGAAGAAATCTCCATTCAGACAGCTTCTCTCTTTCGCGGACAAGCTTGTGTGAAAGAAATTGCTTCCGCACCACCGCTGCAAAACGACAGTGAAATGGTCAAGGAGCTTGCCAGCTACATGAAGGAATGCTATGAGCCTTATAAAATAGTATTGTTTACACAAGGCGGTATGGGATCAGAGGATTTCGCCTCTTATACTTATGAGAGGCCATGCTGCTATATGTTAATAGGCGCCGGAACCCCAGAGGAAAATCCTCTATTCGGCAAACCGATGCATAATGACCACGTTGTATTTAATGAGGAGATTCTTTCCCTAGGCAGTGCACTTTACGCATCAAATGCCATAAACTGGCTGCGAAACCATAGCCAATAACTTTTTCTTTGTATGCTGAATATACTAATAAAAAAGGGTATTCATATGCGTACAAAACGATATACCGTTGTCATTGCGGGACTTATACCGGAAATCGTCACTCAGAACATTCTGGTTAAGATTTGGGGAAAAGCTGCCCAAAAAGTATACGCGAGTACAGGCATATATGTAAACGCATGGTTAAGCGAATCTTATTTCCTCTGTGGAGATAAACGGGGACCCGATCTGGACGGGCTGACCGCGAACTTTATAATCATATGGAATCCAGTGGAGGTTGGAAGTTATGAAGAGTTCCATGAAGCTTTTACACAGGTTGTAAACGGTGTAAGGGACATATTGGGTAATCCATATGTGTGGATTACGATAGATGACATAGAGTTCTATTATTTTGTAAAATGCTGAGAACAGAGAGCCGCCTTTGGGCGGCTTTCCTATTCTCCAAAGCACTGACTCATTAAGTTGTCTGCCGATTAAGACAGGCATCCTGTTTGTGTTGCACGTAAAATGAGCGTGTAAAGCTAGGTTTTAGAGTTGGGCCTGATTATCTGAAAATGTGGGTGGGGTAAGCAAAAGTTCCTTCACCCGCATTAAGTTTTGTGTTATTTTCATATGGTTTCTGTCCTTTTGCTTTCATATTCATTGCAGATAAATCAATTCAAATTTTCCAGTTCTGCAAACTGGAAATTGTTATTCTGACAAATTACCTTCTCCACTCCACTACATCATCAATCTTCTTGCGTGGCCTTTCTTTAGGAAATTCATTTGGATAACCAAATGCAATAGCCGCAATAAGTTGTCCGTCACTATCCAACCACTTACACAGTTCTGGATATGCAAAATAAATATCACATATCCAAAGACTACCTATTCCCTTCTCAGTCGCGGCGAGAAGCATATTTTGTATAGCAGCACTTATAGATTGAATATTACAGATTTCATAAACACGTTCTTCTGTTGTTAATTCTTCCATAATACTTTTCCCTAGTGAATTAACAACAAAGACTATGATTGGTGCTTCTGCCATTATATCAATAGTGTATTTTGCAGAAGCTATGTGTTGTCTGCTTTGCGGTAACAATGCGCTATCGTTTTCTTCTCTCCCGATTCCTAGCCGGAAAACATTTATCATGTCTTCCTTAGCATTTCCTTGTATCACAATGAACTTCCATGGTTGTCTATTTTTAGAAGAAGGGGCTTTTATTCCACTTTGGATAATATCTATAATATCTTTTTGAGATATAGGTTTATCAATGAATTTCCGTGTGCTTCGTCTGTTATAAATTGAAGAAATCATTTTTACTTTTGTCCTTTCAAATATCGACTTGTTTATTCCTCCACCACATATTAGTTATTCGGAAGTTTTGTCACATTCTCAATAAAAGCATCCATTTTCATAGAGACTTCCTCCATCGTCAGGGCGGAATCAAGAAAACGCTTGACCACCACTTTCATATTCTCTCCAACCTCTATAAGATGCCCATCCAGATCTCTGTTGTGTTACTCACCGACAAACCTGAAGTTGTCTTAGAACTTTAATACGGCAATCTGTTCTTCTCCATCTTTTTCTCCGGTTTCTATAAATCCAAAAGAGACATACAGCTATTTGGCAACCGTGTTCTCTGGTTCATATGATAGCCAAACGGAAAAGCATACCCGTTGGATGTAATAGCGGTAGACGCTTCAATAATGCTGATATCATTGCCAGCAACAAAAGATTTCTGACTATCTGAGACTTTTAACTTTAGAATATCCCAGACATTTTCGCCATTTATCTTTTCCAAATGAATCATTCCATTCACCTCTGAAAATCCCGATTTGTTAAATTGTTATAAGCCAAATGCGTCAGAATCGCAACCGCTTCGACTATTTCATGGGAAATTCTGGATTCAACTTTTCAACGGAAAAATGCTCAATGATGCAATGCCAATTTATATAGGTTGTTTACTTGAAATAAGGCCGGATCTTATCTGCACCTTGCCCTAAAACTGCATTCCAAAATTTCTTAACATCCATCTCTGCGCTCCTGTCAAACTGATTCGTCATTTCTTACTTTTCGATTGAAATAAACGGAGGAAAGGTATCGGAGCTATCGTTACGCCGCATAGTTTTTGAGTCCACATCAAAGCACTTGCCGTTGTATTCATAGTGTAGCTTATTAGCTTTAACATAAAAACAATGTTCCGATTGAAATGCAACAGGCTTAAAATGCCCTTCTTGTATCGGCTGATCCCGATACAAGACCTGATCTTCCGATAACTTCAGCACATCATTTTCAAGATGCACATCATAAATCCCACTTACGATAGCCTCTGCTGCCACATTTTTCCCTGATGCTGAAATGAAACGAAAACAGCCAGTCAAACTATTGGTGCTTTTTCGCTCCGCTAGTTCAAATCGGAACAGGGATACACTGCTGAAATCTTTTCGCAATTTTTCACGTTCTCCATCCTTTCCCATGAGCCATATCTTCTCATTAGATACAATAAACATATCCAACTGAAATCCGCTCTGAGAATATTTTAGATTAGAGAAAGATATTTGATCTGAGTAAACGCCCTGTAACGCACCATTTTCAAGTTCGTAAACTAATTCCTTTGTAAACAGCGTTTTGCCATCCACATTCGCTTCAATGAAGTTGATGATTTCTTTCATTAGCACCCGCCCATCCTTTCAATTTAAAATACACCTTTTTATGCCAAGAACGCATACAAGCAACTTACAATTTTCAAGCCACACAACTTCTTATTTTCTTTCCATCCCATGCCGAAATTACATGAGAGGAATTTTGCATTGCACGAACAAGTTTTTCTGGATAATTTCCAGATTCCCATTTGACAGACAAAAACAATCCTTGCAACTCTGCCGCAGTAAAAACTTTTGTTTTCTTATACTCGATATTCATAAATTGACCTCTTACAAATTTCGTAATATATAAGAGTGGGGAAATTATCCCCTATTCTTATTTTTCGATTTCACGTTTCAAAATTATATTGCTCCTATCATACCTGCTTCAAATAAAGTTTCAAATGTATTTACTGCACCTCCATGCTCCACAATCCTCCCATCAACTACCTTATCAACATTAATGCCAGTAAATACCAATCGTTTGTTGGTTGGCTTCATTCCTAGCCATTCACCTTTATGTGTACCCTCCATTACAAATTCAGAGATGACATAATCACCATCACAAAATTGCTTAATAATCTTCATCTTATAATCGGGATATGTCTGCTTTGTTGCTTGTATGTGTTCTTTCATACCTTCAACGCCAACTGGAATCAGTCTTTCTCCCATTTTCACACAACATTTTTCATGGACAAACTCTGCTACTTTTCCAATTTGATTTTCAGATATGATAGTTTCATAGAAATATTTTATTTTCTCCACTGAATCCATTGTCCTACCTCTCAACTTTCCACTAGTTTATTCCTTCACCACGTATTAGGTATTCAGAAGTTTGGTCAAATCCTCAATAGAAGCATCCATCTTCACAGAGACTTCTTCCATAGTCATACCTGACGCCAGAAAACACCTGAGCACCATTTTCATATCCTCGCCAACCTCTATGAGATGCTCGTCCAGATCGTAGAACCGGATTACACGTTGTCCCCAGCTATGCTCAATGACTTCTCCCAAATATTCAATGTCCGAGTATGCTTTCAGCTTATTCAGGAAACCGTCAAAATCCTGTTCCTCAAAGACGATCTCCGCGTTGTTGGATTTCTTCAATACCTTTTCTTTTGGTATACTTACAAGCCAGTCAAAATCCTGCTGTAATGCCAGCCCACAGGTAAAAGCGATATTCCTTCCGTAATCCTGGTAGACCTCTAGCCCGAACAGTTCCTCATAAAACTTTCTTGCGGCGCTGATGTCCGCTACCGATATAACTGTACATACATACTTCATATAAACGCTCCTCAATCTATAGCTGTTCTTTATTTCTGATAAAGCCTTTTGTATAGCACACAACTAAATGAAATTATACTGCTTCCTTCTTTTTATAGCCATACTGACCAATCTCCATAGTCAAATGTACCGCTGCCGTGATGTAATTTACCATCTTCCCGTAACTGCCTAAACGCATTTCTCATTCTGATTAAAATCTCCGGCTGAATATCCAAACTATGATGCGCAGGAAAAACCTTTTTGACCGGAAGCTCCGAAATCTTTTCAAGAGAAGCAAGGTATGCGTCCGGGTCTGTTGACGGATAATAGGCAAATAAAGTGTCCTTGTAAACCAGGTCTCCGGTAAACAGATAACCTCTGTCTGATTCCCAGAAACACATATGCCCCGGAGCATGGCCCGGTGTATGCAATACCTGTATATTCCGTCCGCCTAATTCAATGTTCTCTCCATCCTCCAGTACCTTTGTTGGCGTCCCCTGGAAAAACTCATAAGTGCCTGTATCGTAACCGTCTGGTAAATCGCAGCGGTCTGCCACCATCTCTCTGATTGTTTCTATTGTCAGAGGAAACTCACCGTTCAGCCAGCTCAATTCTTCCGCATGGGCATAAAAGTCCGGAAAATACTTATGGCCGCCAATATGATCCCAATGAATATGGGTGGCAACAGCCGTAACAGGCTTATTTGTCAGCTTCATTACTTCATCATAAATATTGCAGATTCCCAGACCCGTATCAATCAATAAGCTGCGGCTGGAGCCATTTAACAGATAGCAATGCGTCTCCTCCCAATGCCGGTATTCGCTGATAATATATGTATCTTCATCAATCTGATCAATCGTGAACCATTTATCCATTTGCAAGCATACCTCCATAATTAATATCTGATTCCCTTTGCAGAACATCACTTATTTTTCTGCCAAAGGGCGTTTATTACTTTCACTCATTAATATTATTTACTCTTTTTTCGTCTCTTCCTCTACAGGGCACCACGCCTCTCCAAATTTTATATCCCTGAATAGAGCGGCAAGACCTGTAATTTGCTTGAGACGCAAAATTTCATCTCTATCCATTCCCAAATGCTTTGAGATCCAGGCGTCTGATCGCCCAAACTCATGAAGTTCCTTTACGATGTTGCTCATCAGATCCACATCGTGAGTGCCTCGTACCCTGTTATGGCGAACGGTGCTGGCCATACGTTTATCAATCGGTTTCTCAATGACAGAAACCGGCAGCAATCCTTGTTCTCTCTCGTAGATATCCGGATGATCCATCATCACCTGATACCGGTGGAAACCGTCCACAATCAGATAAATATCCTGCGATTTTACATAATAGCATACGACCGGCATCGTATATCCGTCTGATTTGATGCCCCTTCTCCTGAAGCTCCTGAATTACAGACTCGTCCAACCCACCGCCTTGTCGATGGAATCCTTTCATGCTGCCTCCCTAAACGGTTTACACACCTGTGTTTCCCTCTTTCCTTGTTTTTTATCATTGTAACATCTCCTGTACTGCCAGGCAATTCCCTATAAAGAGAAATTACCTAATACAAACTGAATAAACGGCTGGGAAAAAAACATTACTACGACAACCGTTGCATATAAAAGATATAACTCACGTTCCTTGCAGCCAAGCCAGTTTAATTGTGGAAACCGTTTAATAATCAATCTGCCTATTAAATATCCTATCATTGTACCTGCCACATTCGTTATCACATCATTTATATCGGTTGCGCGAAAGGTAAATATCTGCAGTATTTCAATACCCAGTGATGTCATCAGGCCCAAGCCCACTGTTTTCATCATGCTTCTGTATTCGGGCCATAAGCATGGAACAAATATACCTAATGGGATAAAAAGTAAAACATTCAGATAGCTGTTGGTTATATCGTTCAGCATACCATAAAAAGGAATAAAATTATAAGACCAACCGATTTTAATCCCTGTCACACTGGGAACCCCCACCAAAAAGCACATTGCAGTCAAATATAAAATTAAAATAATATAGGCAGCCGTCTTTTTTATGTTGTGGAAAATAAATATTTGATATAAAAAAAGAATCGGTATCAGTATCATTGATGCAGCCGCAGTTTCTATCCCTGTTGAATATATTCTATACATAAACATCTCCATATGCATATCCTGTCTCTGTACTAAATAGATGTATCTTTTCCGGCTTTAACCGAATATATGCCTCCTGCCCGACCTGGCCTGAGTAATCCGCGCCTGTTACCATTGTAATATCCGGTATGTCAGCCCCGGTGAGGAAAACCGCCACTTCACGCCCGGTATTTTCTAAAATGCTGATTTTCATCCGCACCGCATGAGGCTCGTCCGGTGCAGCCGGCACAATGTGTTCCGGACGGATACCGGCCTTAACAGGCCCCTGCAGTCCTCTTGTGGTCAGACCGCCTTTATCCATTGGAATACGGGCATTTCCCAGGGTCAGATAATGTTGTCCGTTATTTGAAATAAGCTCTGTGTCCCACACATTCATATTGGGGGAGCCTATGAATCCTGCAACAAACAGGTTTGCCGGATTTCTGTATATTTCCTGCGGTGTTCCGAACTGCTGCAGAACACCGCCTTTCATCACGGCAATGCGCGTCCCCATCGTCATTGCCTCCGTCTGATCATGGGTAACATATATGGTGGTTACCCCCAGCTCCCGTTGGAGCGTTATAATCTCCCGGCGCATTTCTGTGCGGAGCTTCGCATCCAGATTGGCTAACGGTTCATCCATGAGAAAAAGTCCGGGTTTTCTTATCATGGCCCGCGCAAGGGCAACACGCTGGCGCTGACCGCCGGACAAGGCCCCCGGCTTCCTTTCAAGCAGAGCATCCAGCTCCAGCTTTTGGGCTGTTTCTGCTACCCTTCCCTCTATTTCCTGTTTTCCAATGTGCTGCATTTTAAGGGGAAATGCGATATTATCTTTTACCTTCATATTGGGATAAAGGGCGTAATTTTGGAATACCATGGCAATATCGCGGTCCTTTGGCGGAACCTGGTTCACAATCCTGCCATCCATAACGACCTCACCGCTGCTTATACTCTCAAGTCCTGCAATCATACGCAGCAGTGTTGTCTTTCCGCATCCGGAAGGGCCTACAAATACTATAAATTCCCCTTTCTTTATTTCCATGTCCATATCCTTAACAGCATGAACATCACCAGGATACCATTTATTCACTTTGCTTATCTGCAGATCGCCTGCAAAATTCCTGTTTTCCATAAATTAATCCTCTGTGTTAATCTTTCATTCCGGAAGATATAATGCCCTGCTCCAGATATTTCTGACCGGACAGGAATATCAGAAGAGGAGGCATCAGCGTAATCAGTGACGCGATTAATGATACCCCGGCGTTATCCGCTGTGATGTTTGGCATATACAATGACAGCGGCCAGAGCGCCTGGTTTTTTAAGAATGCCTGAGACGCCTCTATTGCGTTCCAGTATTCCAAAAACCCTAATACCACAGCCGACAGAATGCCCGGTGCGCCCAGCGGAAGCCCAAACCGCAAAAATGTCTGAAATGAGGAAGCCCCGTCCACGGCCGCCGCCTCCATGACCGCCGCCGGTATGTCCATGAAAAAACGTGTCATGATGAATACCGGAAGCGTTGATGCCGCACCGGGCAGTATGACCGCCCATGCGGTATCAATCAGGCCCATCTTATTCAGGATAAGATAGCTGGAAACCATGGTTACCTGAAATGGCATGAGCATCAGGACAATATACAAAGTATAGAGTATCTTTTTTCCGCGAAAGTGAAACTTTGCAAACGCCCATGCCGCAGGAGCGCCCAAAAGGACATGACCGAGTATGATTGGGAAAACCTGCCTGCAGGAATTCCAGAATACCGTAAAGAACTGGGGCGTATCCAATAATAGTTCCACATATGCCGCCAGTGTCGGATAACGAGCAATTACGGGCCATACAGCCGTTCCTCCCCTTCCTTTCAGGACAGGCGCAAGGTTTTCAGACAACTCTGCCCCTCCCATAAAGCTCCCGGATATCAGCATCCAAAGAGGCATCCATATAAAGACCGCAATCAAAACAAGGGGTACGCCAAGAAGCCATTTTTTCATATCCTCTCTCATATCCTATCTCCTCTGTCCATGATTTTTTGCAGCAGTAGTATTAAAATAAATACCAGAATTGCCATCATCACAGCTCCGGCACACATTTTATCCACATCCAGATTGCCGTACCAGTTATTAAATAAATGCTGAAGCATGTAAATACTGTCATCCGGATAACCTCCCGCAATCAGATAAGCCTCCCTGAACACCTTAAAGGAATTGAGCAGCGACAGTACTGTAATGGTAAATAATGTGGGCATAAGATTGGGGAGTGTAATCCTCACAAACCGCTGAAGGCTTCCGGCGCCGTCTATCTGAGCCGCCTCATATAATGCCGGATTTATGGCGCTGAGTCCTGACAGCCACAGCACCATATTATACCCGAAATTCTTCCACAGATAAGCAAACACCAACACGCCAAAGGCTGCCTTACTTCCAATCCAGTCAACCGAATCCATACCCCAAAGCGCAAAGAACGCGTTGAGAAGTCCATTTTTGTGAAAGAACACCCGCCACAAAAGCACAATCGAAGCAACGGGAACCGCCATGGGCACAAGAAACGAGGTCTTAAAAATGCCGCGTTTTTCCCTGAAGGAGGCCAGCATCAGGGAAACAGCCAGGGAAAAGAGTAACAGAAGCGGTATGCAGACTAAGATAAATTTTGCTGTATTAGCTGCCGCCATCTTAAACGCATGGTTTCTCAAGACTGCCAGATAATTTTGAAATCCCACAAAGCGGTCACCGGCAGCCAGGAAAAAGGAACAGCGCAGAGCATCCAGCATAGGAATCAGCACCATAATGCTCACGAACAGCAGGCTCGGCAGCAAAAACAGCCATGGTACCATTTCTTCCCGGACCGGAACACTGTATTCACATTTTTTCCTCATCCAAAATCCTCCCTTCACGAACATCGGCGGCAAGTGTTTCTTTCAGACAGTAAAACAGAAAATCCACACATATCCACAGGAATGGCAGAAAATACATTGCTTTGCAAAAAGTCATATTGTGAGCAGAGGCTATCTTGAATGAAATCAGGCCAAGAGTCAGTGTATATGCCGCACAATAGAAAATCATTCTTTTGTAAGAGCGTATGGATACCAGCATTGCTGCGGCTGCCGTAAAGGCAGAGGCGCAAACAGAAAGCAGCACTGCCATAAATGACGAGGTCCAAAGCTCTATATCCCGGAAGGAAGGCCCCGCGGCCATCCAGTAGACCATATTTTTTCCCTGTTCCTTAAACAAATTTTCCCAAAACTCAAAATCAGACCACATTGCAGGGATAAACTCGGAAGGAAACTCTGGCAGGTCCATACAAAACCATAATACGGCCAATATACCGAAAGCCATTAAAAGATAAATAGCCAGCAGCAGGGGATAACGGTAAAGCCTTTTTCCATGCCTGATCACGCGCCCAAGGATTCCAAATGCCAGAATGATCGCAGGGAACCGGAGTATCATGCCAAGTACCCATGCAAATAATGTCAGGTCAAGGATCCCTCCCACCGGAAAACCTGCCGATGAGAGATACTGACCGGCCCTCTCCCCTGCTCCCGGATCTGTAAACGTCAGCTGCATATTGGATAAGGGTTCTTCCGATTCCGCCTGCGCCTGTAAGAATAACCTTGGTTCTTCCTCCTCAAATATGCCTCGGACATAGAACTGCTTTCCTTCCGCCTTTACCGGCACCCCAATCACATTGATACTTCCCCACAGAGAGAATGCCAGACCGGTACTGACGGCACAGCCAGAGGCATCCGATCTGGCCGGATAAGCGCCGTCCGCCAGCATGGAGGATGATATATCCCCGCAGTCTCCAAAGACGTCAACAACATCCGCCTTCATCTTCTTTTTATCTGAAGCCATTATCTCCTGTTCCGGGTATATCTGCCATAAAGTGACCTCCGGCTGGTTTCCTGCTCCATCCTGCCTTGCATACGTCTGCTGCCTGATAAGCTCTGAGGGGCTGACACCGTTCTTTTCCCATTTAATGCTCACACTTGTACAGTGACTGATGGCCGTACTATAGAAAGAACAAGCGGCACACCAAAGAACCGCTGCCAGTATTGCTGATATTGTCAACGCCCGGTAATGGGCAAACCTGTTATTTTTCAATACGGACCCTGTCTCCTTCCGATATGATCTTATTTGAGCTTATAACTACCTGATCCGAATACGTAAGCGCGCCATCAACATACATGGTCTGACTGTCCCTTTCCTTAACGGTTATATCTACCCTTGCAATGACCCATTCTGTTCCCAGTACGGAGCTTTGTCTGCGGAGTACGAATACGTGATCTCCGGCGGAATCACTTCTGAGTGCGGTAAGAGGCAGACAATTTTGATACGTCTCGCTTTTTCTGCTCAGAAAAAGCTGTGCCGGCATACCGGAAGTATAACCTCCCTCCGACAGAACCGCAGTTACTAAAACCTGGTCCGACTCGTCCGGCGTGCTGATGGAATGAATCTCCACATCTGCTTTTTGTGTGCTTCCGTCCAATTTGTAATGAAGCTCTCCTTTGTCCCCGGCTGAAAAGCGGCGTGCTGAATCTTTATCCAGTTTTCCTTCAAAAACAAACCCTCTGTCAGCAGAGGAAAGTATGACTGCATCTTCCCCCTCCTTTGTTTTATCCCCGCGTTCCAGCGTCCTCACCACCGTACCAGGGGCCGGAGCCAAAAGGCATCCCCCATTATCCAAAATTTCCTGTAATGCAGCACGCGATTTCTCCTTATCTGACCGCTCAGATTCACAGGTGATTCTGTCAATCTCACCTTCCTTCTGCAATACATCAGCCTGTCTCCGGGCATCTTCCAATGCTGCCTGGGCGGTCTCAACTGCCCTTCCCGCAGCATAGAGTTCTTCCTCCTCAGAATATTGGTTATCCTCTGACTCACGCCGGGCACGGTTTAACGCTTCTCTTGCAGCATCAATGGCAGACTGGGCCTCACTGACTGCAGACTCAGTTGAAAAATCGTTGCCTTCCCTGACTGCTTCCAGCACTGTTTCTGCTTTATAAAGAGCATCTTTGGCTTTATCAATGTTACGTCTCCAGCGTCTCTTGATGGAATCCAGGTTATCGTCTGCCCTGTCATAGGACGATGAGGTATAATCTGCTTTTGAAAGTTCCTTTTTTGCCTGGTTAAATGCCTTTTGCGCAATGGAAAGTTCTTCCTCCGCCTCCTTCAGCTCCTCCGTATAATCCGCGGCATCATCCGGCTGCTTCCCTGCAATCGCTTCCTTTATTTCGCTGACTCTCTGATTTGCCATATTAAGTTCATCTTTCGCCTGCTCATACGTTTCTAATGCCTGCTGATAACCATCCTCTGAATCATCAAGATTTTCTGATTCCTCATCCAGCGCCTGTTCTGCGGCACGGATGGCGTCCTCCGCGTCCTCCCTTACGTTTTGCAGGTTTTCCCTCGCTTCCTTCACAAGCGCTTCTGCCTTATTAATAAGATTCTTTTCCGCATCTGCCAGTGTTTCTTCAAGCTTTGTATAATCTTCTTTCAGCCGCATCTCTGCCCTGGCATACTTTGCAGCAATGCGCTCATACGCCTTTTGGGCATCCTCCAGCGTACGCTGTGCCTCAATCACATCATTGCCGCCATTGTCTGCTGAAAGATCGATTCTCAGGTTAAGGATATGGATTTCTTCTTCCAGCTTCTTAATCTGTTCTTCTACGGAAGGTTTATCAAATTCTATCAGTATTTCACCTCTGTCTACCGGTTTGCCCTCCCCTGCATTGACGGACACGACCTTAAGGCCATCCGGAAGGCTAATCCCCTTCTCTGCTGCCGCATGGATAATCCCTTCCATTTCAGCCCTGTTCATTAACGTTTTGCTTGTCATGGAAGACACTGCAACATGGGCAGTTGTAAAAGAATGGGATGCACGGGAAATGATTGTGCATACAAACATAAATGCGAAAAATCCAATCATAAGATATACAGCCATGCGCTGTACACGTTCTTCTATAAGGGGCCTGTATTTCTTTCCGGAAATAAGCATGGCCTTTTGTTCTCTTATTTTTTCCCCAATATGTAAACGCATAGCTGTATCATCTCCTGTCAGGTTAATTGAACACAATCATAATAATTTTGTCTGCCAGGTAAGAACCGTCCGCCTGCTGTTTCCCGAAACACAGTACAAAATCACTGTCCCCTATCCTGTCTTTTTCACTGTCCTCCAAAGAGTAGCTGCTGCCATCCGATTTCACGGTTCCCTTTTGAAATACTGTGTCTTCTGTATAAGTAACCGTCATGCTGCCCCCATCTCCTGAAGATGAAGTGCCGTCCGCAAAGGGTGATGTATTAATCACGCACCCGGTATTCGAGCATTTGCCGGCTGTGCCGCTCAAATCAGCAGACTTCATCATGTCATTCGCATCTGCAAAGGTATCCATTGTATCTGAATCCCCGTTCCCGGCATCATCCGGACTTTGCAGAGGTGAATCATTTTGGACCGCTTCCTCCTGCTTTTCAGGGACTTCCTCCTTCTCCGCCTTACCGGCAGTATTTACAGGATTGCTTTCCTGTCGCTCTGTCGCTTCCATTCTTTCTGTTTCCGTTTTTGCATTTGTCTCCGTACCTGCACAGCCGGTAACCAAAAGCATCCCCGCGCAGATAGCTGCATATATCCCCATCATTCCTCTTTTCATAAGCTGTCTTTTCATCGTTTTGAATTCTTTCCTTTGCATATAAAATTTTTACATTTGTTCATTGATATAAAGACTGGCCCGGCTCTGAATTCTTTCAGCCGCTTCCAGGGCGCTCCTGGCCCCTGAAAAATATTCCCGGGCCTCCTCCAATATCAGTGATTCCAGTGTCTGATTGTCATTCTCCACATAGGCTGCGCTGCTTAAAAGCTGCTTTGTCAGCTCCGCATCTTCTTTTGTTGCCTTGCCGTCTTCGTAAATCCACGTCCAGACAGATTTTCCATCCACCGCCGCCTGCGTGACCTTATCAAACGCCCTCTTATGAATCGGAAGCATCATACAGGACATCTGATGCTCCTCTGTCAATAGTGTTCTGACAAATTCCCATGCCCCTTCCTTCCGGGTGCTGGACGAGGAGATTCCAACCTTCACTTCCGGTTTGATTACATGGTACTCACCGCCGCCTCCGGGAAGTCCAAGAAATCTCAGGTTTCCGTTGTAGTAATTTCTGTACCGGGTGATGTGGTAAACGCTCAGCACAGTCTCATAGGCTGCTGCATAGGTATCACTTATCTCCATTCCTCCAAAGCCATTCTGGCTGCTTTCCTGTATTTTACCGGCAAATTCCAGCATTTTTACAAATTCAGGCGAATCAAATGAGCATTTACCCAGGCTCCAGTCAATAAAACTGCCGTCTGTCTGAAGCATGTCTCTCAAAAAGGAAGCTCCGGACAGATTGTCTATGGAATTGGCTCCGTAAGTATCAAGGACCTTTTCCAGATCCTGAACGGTCCAGCCATTGCTTCCATCCACAACATCCGCGCCGGCCAGCATAGTGGATATGGCTGCTCCGTCTGTAAGATAAGGTAACTTTCCATCCAGGCTGATAGCTTCAAAGACATTTTCAAAGTAATCCTCTGTCCGGATTTCCGGATCATGTTCCATATATGGATAGAGATCTTCCAAAAGCCCTTTACCTAGATAAATCTGTACAGACAAATTACTCATATCCAGGATATCCGGCATATCGCCGGAGATGATCCGTGTATTAAGATTCAAAATGGCATTATCCCATTCCTCGTTGGAAACATTTTGTGCATACGGAAAATACTCTGTCAGCTCAACCTTATACCTGTCGTTTGTTTTGTTAAAATCGGATACGGCCTGGACAATGCCAGGAGTCGCAGTCAGGCTCACCATACTCAAATCCTCCCTCTCATCCTCCCCCTTGGCCAGAACCGCCATTTCATACGATAATACCCCAGTCTGATTGGATGAGGCCGCCAGGACCACAAAACGCCCATCCGTGCATTCTCCAAGATGAACTTCTGATGTGCCAAGTCCCATATCCGACCAGTTAAAGACAGGGATGCCCTCCTGTGCTCCCGCAGCATACCCATACAAAACGGAAGAATCAAACCGATAGAAATCTTTGTTCACTCCTCCATACAGTCCTGCTGTTGCTCCCAGACAGATTTTATCTTTCCTCCAATCCCGGCTCTCCATGTCCACTGTAAGCAGGTCATAGTTCATACGGTCCGAGGAAGTCGCACAAATACCAATCTTTCCTTCGGCAGTCGTTGTCGTTGTCATAAGATTTCCCTCATAATCGAGAGCAAATAAGAAACTGCCGTTGTTGTCGAACAGATAGACCAGCGTATTTCCGCCTTTTGCAGCCACACAGATATTTCCCTCCATATCAATGCTAAGGAACAAATCTCTTCCAACTGCCGATATGACCGGGCTGTCCATCACACCTGCCAGGTCAACCGATTGGACCTGTGAACCACTGTTGTCAAATTTCCTTAAACTATAACCGCCTGTCTGTTCCAGGCAAACCGCCCAGATGCTGTTATCCGGGGCAAAGCCAAAATCCAGAAGTGAGACAGAAGCATCCAGATCCAGATTCTGTTTCAAAAACTTGCCGTCATCAATATCCATTGCTGCCAAATAGGACGTGCCATCTTCCTCCAGGCAGCACAGATAGGCCATATCATCTTTGAGCAGAAGTCTTTCGATTCCTGTCACGGTGTCTGGAATATCAAAAAAGTCTGCAACATAGGAAGCAGCAGGCTGCATGGTATCCATGCGGTTCCCGCAGGCTGTTACGGTAAAAATCATTGCTGTTGGTCCCAGAATTGTAAAGATCCGTTTTATCTTCTTTCTCATAGCCACCTCCATTTTCTAAAATTACCTCCTTTCATATAAATATTGCCTGCTCTATCAGGCAGTTTAAGCATACCATTGATGAGCAGGCAGTTTTTTAATTTGAGATAATTGATTTTCTATGGAATGGTAAATGAATGATTAAGAAATTCCTAAGGCGATATGGCAATGATCAGCATTCGTCTGTCTGACAAAAATTTTACCTCATTACCAATTTTTTTATTGACAATGAGGTTGATTTTTCTTGCAATGCTGTAAAAATATTCTTCTTTGAGAGGATAACCGGCGTAGGATTTTTTCTCGACTAAGCCAAACTGTTTTAGTTCATTCAGTTGCAAATCTCTAAGGTTTTGTGACAGGGATTTTGGATGAATCTAATGGGATTTCAATGATGAAAGCAGTGCGTCCATTACTGCTTTCAGCCTTTATCTGTCCGCCATGCAGTACAATAATATTTTTTGCAATAGCAAGCCCCAGGCCGGAGCCCCCTGTTTCGCTTAATCTCGCATTGCTTAAACGGCAGAATTTATCAAAAATCACATTGAGCTTTTCCTCCGGAATTTCCCCGTCATTTTCAAATTGAATCACAGTCCATTCTGAAAGTTCTTTGGCCGATACTTTGATAACACTATTGTCCGTACTATAAGAAATGGCATTTTTAAGGATATTATTAAATACTCTGGCCAGCTTATCAGAATCTCCATATACAGATATGTCCTCATCTACATGATTCTCTATGATCTTTCCACATGCATTCAACTGCGGATACAATTCATCTGAAATCTGTGCAATCATATAGTAAAGATCAACCTTTGTCTTTTGAAGTGGAAGGGCTTCAGAGTGGCTGCGGGTGATCTCAAAAAATTCATTCACCAGGTTTCTGAGCCGATTGGCTTTTTCCCATGCGGTGTGGATATATTTTGCTTTCTCCTCATCAGGCATATCCGGTGTTTCATCCAAAAGACTAAGATATCCGATTACAGAAGTCAGTGGGGTCTTGATATCATGAGCCAGATATACCACAAGATCATTCTTCTGCTGCTCTGCCCTCTTAGCCTTATCCGCCCGTTCTGCAAGCGTCCGCTTTACGTCAGCCAGTTTATGCTCCACACTCTCCAGTTCCGGAGACAGTGAAATCGCCGCCCTTTCCTCCATAAGCTTGTCAATCCCTGTTACTACTTCATCAAAATATCTTTTATATGTGTCCAACAGCATGTGGAACAACAAAAAAACAAATATGATAATGACCAACGCAAGAATAAACTGCATATTGACAGTCACTATCTTGAAATATATCAAATCAGCTTCCTTCTCACTGATTGAAAGACTGCGTGCAAACCACCCAACAATCGCATCTGCCAAATGTCCACGCGTCAGCATCCGCAGTGCAAAGACTGCAGCAACTGCTCCCACTGTAATCCATAATCCTCTGATAAATGTAATATGGCCGAGCTTTGAATAGTTGTATTTTGTATTTTTAAATTTCCCCAATTTTATATCCAACCCCCCATACCGTTTTTATATATCTGGGGTTTTCCCCGGTATCCTTCATCTTCTCGCGAAGATGTCGGATGTGTACGGTAATCGTATTGTTACTCTTGGTATAATATTCTTCCTGCCAGACTTCATGGAATAATTCTTCGGCACTGACGACACTGCACTTGCGCTCTAAAAGAATCCTTAGTATGGAAAATTCCGTAGGAGTCAGTGACAGCGTCTCTCCATTAAGCCGGCATTCATATGTCTTAATGTTCATCGTTAATCCGGCATATTTAAAGATTTCATCCGCTGCCGGAACCGCTGAGCCTACATTATATTTCTTATAACGGCGAAGCTGGGCCTTTACCCTTGCTACCAGCTCAAGAGGCAGAAACGGTTTTGTAATATAATCATCTGCACCAAGCGTAAGTCCGGTAATTTTATCCGTCTCTCCATCCTTTGCCGTAAGCATAATTACCGGATATGTGTACTCCTTACTTCGTATGGACTGACATATCGAAAGTCCGCTGATATCCGGAAGCATGATATCCAGTATAGCCAAATCAAAGTCTGTACTCCCGATACAGACAAGTGCTTCCTCTCCTGAATAAAACTTATATACATCCATATTTTCATTTTGAAGATATACTTCAATCAGATCCGCAATTTCTTTCTCATCATCAACAACAAGTATCTTTTCAAGCAAAGCATGACACTCCTTTCAGTTTAGATCATATACATTATACCGCAAATAGACTTTACTTGATTAAGAATATTATCAGTACTTTTGATGCCTATCATATTTTATCACATAATCAACTTGGGCCATTAACGATTTGTGAACTTCACCTTTTTGCATTTCCTTACGAATGCGGGTATTTTCAATGACGACCGGAACATCTGCTCCATTATTATTTTTTCTATTCGTCCATGAGATATTAGCTGCTTTAAAGTATTATTTTCCCTTTTTTAAATTGCTGTGGTTTTTTATTAAATTCCATAAATATATAACCCATTTTTTCTTTCTGGAATTTAGCTGTTCATAAGTTTTGTTAAGTCCTCCACAGAAGCGTCCATTTTCACAGAGATTTCTTCCATTGTCATACCGGAAGCAAGAAAACGCTTTAGCACCATTTTCATATCCTCCCCAACCTCTACGATATGACTGTCCAAATCGTAAAACCGAATCACCCGTTGACCCCAGCTATCGCCGTGCTCCATGCTGCATCTTGCAATTTTGCATGCCTGGTTTCCTTCACCGCAGCCGCAGCCAGGACAGTTTTATTCAAAAACATGGGACAAAGCCCACAATTTAATCCACAGAGGGAAAAAAATTGATTCTGTCGTTTAAATCCTTTCATGATACCTCCTTAAGTCCTTTACACGCATCCGATTCAGCTGAAGTGAATTTATACTTGTCCCAACATACTTATTTCCTCTAACATTATACTGGGTCTGTGGAATGATTGTATTATTTAATGCTAAAGAATTTATTAATCATTTCCTAAGGTGCAGATAATATGCGTTTTCCCGCTATCAGAGGACTCTTCGGCCAAAACCACATCCTCACCAGGCCGCCATGCCTGTCCAAACTTCATACCGCGGAACAGGGCAGTCAGAACGCCCCAACTCATACAGTTCCTTAATGATATTACTCATTAAGCCCACATCATGTGTTCCACAGGCGCGGTTATGACAGATGGTACTTGCAATCCACTATGAGCTAAACTATTATTGTCCATTTTGGACCTCCTGTGCTTTTTATTTGTGGTTTGCAGACCTACATTTAGTTTAGCACAGGAGTTGCTTTTATCTGAAGATATTCCCTCCACCTGCAGAGCAGGCGGTTTATTTTTACCGTGGCACAAAAAAATAAGAGTAGGGAATTCCCATTTCCTATTCTTATTTTTCCTCTTAATTGTACTAGCTATAATGGATATAGCTAATCGATCATATCTTCAGCCATAGCCACCAGTTCATTTTTTGACATATATGGTATCTTTTGAAAGAGATTGCCCTGATGCCGGTTCGGCAGATGGTATATTGAGTTTCTTCGGAATTGAAAACACTAACCATCGCCGACTGGGATGCATTTCCGTTTGTTTTTATTAACACATTGATGCCGCCTGTATTCCTGCAATTGCACCATCAGCAACTGCTGTAGCTACCTGTCTTACTTTCTTTACACAGATATCTCCAGCAGCAAATACTCCCGGAATTTCTGTCTGCATCAATTCATCCACTGGAATATATCCGTGTTCTAACTTCAATTCCGTGTAGATCTGAGTGTTCGGAACAATTCCTGCATAAACAAATACTCCGCACTCTCCATCTTTTACAATCTGTTTATTTCCTGTTTTGTTGTCGGTAAATTCAAGTTCCTCAACTATTTCGTTGCCATATACTGCTGTGAGACTTGAATGTGGCATGATTTCAATGTTATGGTGTGCGGCAACCTTATCTTTAAATTCCTGTATACATACAAGTTCATCTTCCACGCATACGATTGTTACTTTTCCAGCAATTCCAGCCAGGTAAATGGCTTCCTTTACTGCGCCATCTGCTCCACCAATGATATAGATATTTTTACCCTTATAATCAGGACCATCTTTTGGTGCGTTTAATCGGACACCTTTCAGACTTTCACCTGGAATTCCTAACATACGGCCAGAACCACCATTAGCGAGAACCACGGTTTTACATTCATAACTTTCTTGATCCGTAACGACTTTCTTAATTTTACCTATTAACTTTGTTTCTGTCACGTTCTCATAGCGAATCTCTACACCGGCACTAAGTACTTGCTCTTTCATACGTTCAGCAAATGTCTTACCAGATTCTTCTTTCATGATTGCCGTATAGTGCGTAACTGTCGAGACAGTTCCAATCAAACCGCCAACCTGACCCTTTTCCAACATCAGAATCTTTTTTCCTCTGCTTTTTCCATAAATAGCTGCACTGATACCGGCTGGTCCGGCTCCAATAATAATCATATCATACATTTGAATATCCTCCTGCTGCACACATAACAATATTGCCTTATTTATATAGCTGTTCCATTGATTCTACAATCTGATTTAAGTTTTCTTCATTTCAGGAATCCTTAATTGATAGCATATGCAATATACTCAGATTTTACCCATTACGAACATTATATTCATAACCAGGCGGCCGTCTATTCCGTCCCATCCCCCACCATGATCAGATGGATATCCCGCTCCTGGATCCGCTCCAGCTCCTTTTCATCAAACACCTTTGTGGTCACCACGCCTGTATAATCCTGGAGGTTGTTGATCTTCATCAGGGCCTGTCGGTTAAATTTGGAATGGTCCACCACCAGGTAACTTCTGTTTGCATTTTTTGTAACCATGCGCTTTAGGGATGCCTTGTCCATGGTGGGGGTGAGTACATTAAAATTGGAATCAATAGACATTGCCCCCATAAATGCGATCCCCACATGAATATAGGACATCATCTGATTGGAAAATGTCCCGAATATGCTTCCTGTCTCCTTCTGTACCGTGCCACCGCAGATCATCAGCTCCACATTGCTTCTGTGGAGAAGAAATCCCACCTCAATATCATTTGTAATGACAGTCAGGTCCGGTATGCTCATGATCCGCTTTGCGATCTCGCAGATCGTGGTACCGGAATCCAGGAACACCGTGTCCCCGGGCTTTACCATGGCCGCACAGGCTGACGCCAGCTGCTGCTTTTCCTCCATCATGGTGACCATCTTTTCCGTATAGGTTGCCTCATGCTTGATAACCGCCGCACCGTGGCGGCGCTCGATGATCCCCTCCTGCTTCAGCTTGTCCAGATCCCTCCGGATCGTCATCCGGCTCACATCCAGGATCTCGGCCAGACGCTCCACCTGTATATTGCCCTTTTCACTGACCAGCTCCACGATCCGGTTCTGCCGCTCCTCTGCTGCGCTCATGTTGTCCCCGCCTTTCTCCACCTGTTTAAACCAATGGTACTATCTCTCCATGCTGCTGTCAATACCACACGCAGAATGCCGGCCGCATATTCCGCGTCCGGCATTTGTCATGTTGAAATCTTTCCCTTAATCTCCATCTTTTCTGAGAAACGCAGGCGAATACTTGGCAGCCAGCCTGATTGCCTCCACCATGCTCACATCACTTGCAATCCCTGTTCCCGCAATGTCCATGGCTGTTCCATGGTCCACAGAGGTCCGCAATATGGGCATTCCCGCTGTCACGGCAATGGTCCGTTCAAAGTCCAGCGTCTTGGTGGCAATATGCCCCTGATCGTGATACAGGGACAGCACGCTGTTGAACTTTCCCTGAAGCGCCAGATGGAACACGGAATCAGCTCCCACAGGTCCCACCACCTTATATCCCTCTGCCTGCAAGGCTTCAACCGCCGGATAGATGGCGTCCATCTCCTCATCTCCGAACAGGCCGTGCTCCCCGCTGTGGGGATTCAGCCCCGCGATCGCCATGGTCCCATCCTCCACCCCCAGCTGGCGCAGTGCCTGGGTGCAGCGCTTTACATAGTCCATGACCCGCTCTTTTGTGATCATGTCGCATGCCTTTCTCAGGGATACATGCCTTGTGAGGAAAAATACCCTCATATTCCTCACCTCAAACATGGTCAAAGGATCCGGCGTGTCCGTAAGCGCCCCGAATATTTCCGTATGACCGATAAAGGGCACTCCCGCAGCCCTAAGGGACTCCTTGTTGATTGGCGTGGTGGACACGGCCGCCACCTTTCCCTCATTTGCCAGGGAAATGCTTTCCGCAATATATTCATACGCGGCCTGACCGCACATGCTGCTGATCTCCCCCAGCTTAAGCCGCCCCATATCCACATTGTCAAGGTCCATGAGATTGATCACATGTTCCTCAAATCTTCCCTCCCCCGGTTCCTTGACCACATGGATGGCCATGGGAAGGTCCACGATCCTGATTGCCTGTTCCATCACCTTTTTGTCACCCACTACCACGCACCTGGCGCACTGAAATGTTTCTTCCCTTGCCAATGCCTTTGCCACTATCTCCGGACCGATGCCTGCCGGGTCTCCCATTGGTATTGCAATGATTGGTTTCATCTTTTATCCTCCATCTGTTTTATATACTATATTCGCAGCTGTTCAGGACAGCTTGCCATAATTAACTTTCATTCTACCACAACCTCAGACCACTGTCTCAAAATATTCCATACACTGCATCAAAGTATCCTCCCTTCCCACCAGACCGCCTTTTGTGATCATGGGCAGTCCCTGGTGGCTGCCGCCAATGGTATTGGAGTAAATGGCCAAGGGGATCACTTCCCCTTTCACATGGAATCCGGAAATTCCCAGCTTCTCACAAAATGCCGCTGCCACATCCCCTCCTGAAGCATAAACGCCGCCGATCCTGCCGTCCATCTCCCCAATCAGGTCATAGAGGACCTGGGCAATGGTGTCTGTGATCACACCGGCACATTCTTTCATGGAACTATGTTTTGCTCCATCTATCTTGGACAGATCCACCACATCGTCCTTTGATTCTGTGGTGGTTATGACCACAATGCCGTGCGATTCCTCTGCTGCCCGCACTTCCTCCATCACACGTTCCATTTCCGCCCTGCGCCTGTCTTCGTCAAAAAACTCTGTTGCCCGTATTCTCACCACCAGTGGGTTGGCATTTTTCTTCAGATACTGCAGCTGCTGTCTGGTCAGATCGCTGGCGCTGCCAATACCGCACAACAGCTTTTTCTGGATTGCCTCTTTTTTGCGTTTGAACAAATTGCCGGCCAGGGCCGCTGTGAAAGAGCCGGGATCAATGGCCGCGATCTTTAATCCGCTGGCCGCGCAGCAGGCTGCAATGGCATCAATATCCCGGGCAGTCCGGGCATCCACCACAATGATCCTGTGTTCCTCCGCCTGCTTTAACAATTCTTCCAGCAGCTTTCCGGAACTCTCCACCACCTGTTCCAGTCCGATATATCCCACCGGATATTGGGACTGCTGCTTTACGATCTCTGTAATCCTGGATGTATGTACCGGAGAAGTGGGATCATTTGCCGCCTCGGTCATCTGAAGAGGAACTCCGTTGACCAGCAGGATATCACCAATACTGGTCCGCCCTGACCCGGGAAAGGAGGCCACCACCACAGCCCTGTAATCCTCCCCCAGATAATCCAGGATACTGTCGATCTCCGCTCCTACATTTCCCCTTAAAGTGGAATCAATCCGCTTGCTGTAAAGAATGGAATCACTTTTTGGGAAAAGGGCGGCTGTTTTTTGTACCCTGTCATAAGCCTCATCCCTGCTGATACCCCTGCTGTTGGTACTGATGCACAGCACATCATAATCCTCAAACTGTTCCATATGGCCTGTCTTCAGTATGGTGGCTACCTTAAATCCATTCTGCGACAGAATGGCGCCTGTGTCATTGGCTCCGGTCAGATCGTCCGCAATTATAACTGTGTTTATCATTGTAAAACCTCCTCAGACAAAATCCTTTTCTTCTCCTCTTATAAACTCCATGGGCCCTGTTCAATGTTTATAGCCACATTCTAATGGCTGACCCCTCCATAGTCAACGGTTTGACCTGATTTGTTCGTTTTGCGGGGATTTAAAAATCGTAAACGGAAAAAACGAACAAAACTCCCGGGGGCTGTTTAGGCCCTTGGGAGTCTGCTCCTTTGTTTCGGTCATGGTCTTTATCTATATATGATTACTGTATCTTATCCTTCAGCACCTGGACCGCCTTCTGGATCTGATTATCCTCCTCCGGCTTCACCACTGCCTGGGTCTTCAGCTTCTCATCCAGTTCCACTTCCACATCCGGCTCTATTCCTTTTCCGTGAAGATCAAAGCCGCTTGGGGTATAATAATGTGCAGTGGTGATTTTAATGGCAGAGCCGTCCCCCAGAGGAATCAGGTTCTGCACGATTCCCTTGCCGTAGCTGGTGGTCCCAACCACGGTGGCCCTGTTATAGTCCTTCATGGCTCCGGTAAAGACTTCAGACGCACTTGCTGAATCGCCGTTCACCAGAATCACCAGCGGGAGATCCACCTCATGTTTGTCGGATGCAGTGAACACATCCCCCTTCTCATTCTTATCGGCCGTGTACACGATCAGGGTTTTTCCATCTCCCTTATCATATCTGGAAATATCATCCGGCAGCAGATAATCGGCCATCTTCACAGCTCCGTCCAGAATACCGCCCGGATTGCTCCTCAGGTCAATGATCAGCCCCTTCATTCCATCCTTTTCAAGTTCATCCACAGCTGCCTTAAACTGCTCCACTGTTATCACATCAAACTCCGTGACCGCAATGTATCCAATGTTGTCCTCCATCATCCGGTGCTCCACCGTAGGCACCTCGATCTTGCGCCGTTTCATGGTAAGCTCCGCATATTCATCTTTATCCGCACGGTAAACCGTAATATTGACAGGTGTGCCCTCCTCGCCCTTGATGTAGTTATTCACAAGCACATCCAGGCTCTCTGAGGCAACCAGAGTATCCTCCACCTTATAGATGATGTCCCCCGGCTGCATTCCTGCCTCCAGGGCCGGCGAACCCTCAAACACCCTAACAATGGTACACAGCCCCGTGGTCCTGTTCTGGCTGATCATGGCTCCGATACCGGAATAAGTCCCCTTGGTGCTGTCCTGCAGGGATTTGTAATCAGACTCCGTATAATACACGGAATACGGGTCATCCAAACCGGCCAGCATACCGCGGTAGATAAAATCTTCCACGTTCTGCGCATCCTCCTCATAGAGGAAATATTCCCCTATGATCTGCTGGATCAGATCCATCTTAGCCGTAACCCTAGAAAAATCCACGCCTTCCTTATCCTTGCTGCTGTCAGAGATAGCAGGCGCCCGCCCTTCGGTCTGTGTTCCGGGCTGACGGCTCATCACCTTTTTTCCGAAAATGTAAATGCCCGCAGACATTCCCACCACGATCAATCCCACAAATGCAGTGACCAGCGCTCCGGCCAGCACACCGGTCCAGAAACGGTTCTTCCCATTTCCCTGGCGGCTGTTATCCGGTCCCTCCGACTGCCAGTCCGGACCTGCGTTATCCGGCTGCCAGCCGCTGTTTCCACCAGCCGGCCCCTGCATCTGACGGTCCGGGTCATTCATGTTTTTTTGTTGATCAAACTCACGATTATCCAATTTAAAATCTCCTATCTGTCCGTTCCAGCACAGTGTACCGGGCTCTATGAATTTAAAACACGTCTTATTCTATACTTATGATACATCATGGGCTGACATAACTTCGGGGATTCACATACGTTCCGCCTGAGCGGATCCCAAAGTGCAGATGGGAACCGGTGGAATACCCGGTGGACCCCACTTTGGCGATCACCTGGCCCTGTTTTACTTTTTCCCCCACTCCTACCAGCAGCTTGGAGCAGTGCATGTAAACCGTACTCACTCCCCCTCCATGGTCAAGCATGATATAATTGCCAGCTGAATAGCTGTATGTAGAGATCACCACCTCGCCGTCCGCTGCCGCAATGATATCCGCGCCGGTAGACGCGCCGATATCTATCCCTTTATGGTTGCTGGAAGCGCCCTCTGTAGGCGACTCCCTGTCTCCAAAGTTCGATGTGATCCGGCTGCTGGACGGACAGGGCCACTTAAAACTAATATTCCCCAAATTCTGTACTGTATACGTTTTGCCGGCCGCCTCTGCTTTTTTCCTGGCTTCTTCTTCCCGGCGCTTCATCTCCGCCTCAATGCGCTTCATCTGGTCTTCCTGGGCCTTGATATCCGCATTGTACTGGTCTATCTCTGTCTGGGCCGATGCGATCTTGGCATTATAGGAGTCCAGTTCCGCTTTTTTTGAATCCATCAGCTTCTGCACGGAAGACTGCTTTGCCTGGGTGGTCTCCTGGAGTTCCACCAGGCCCTGCCGCTCCTGCTCCAGGTTTTTCTCCCTGGCAGCCACGTCATCCTTGGCCTCGGCGTACTGCCGCAGCATCTTCCTGTCATACTCCGCTATCTGGCTCACGTATTCCGACCGGTTCAGCAATTCCGATATGCTGCCTGATTCCATGACCATATCCACAAAACTGCTCTCTCCGTTCTCATACATATACTTGATACGCAGCTTCATGGTGCTGTACTGGTGCTCCTCCACATCCTTTGCTTCCTCCAGCTCTGCCCTGGCGGTTTCGATCTCAGCCTCCTTGTCGCCGATCCGGACTTCCAGTTGGGAAAGTTCATCTGTCAATGTGGCCAAATTGTTATCCAGCTGCTTTACATAGGCTGCCGTATCGGCCTTCAGGGCCTCCAGCTGATTCAGGGCGCTCTCCACCTTTTTCTTCTCTTCTTCCAGGGCGGAAACCTGCTTTTTCGCATTGTCGATCTCCACACTGGTAGCGTAGGAGGAAAATGCAGCCATTCCGCCAAGCGCCAGGCCAATGGCAACTGCCGCCGGTTTTATGAAACCATTTCCTTTCATGGTCCTCTCCCTTTCCGGTGTGTAATATTAAACCTTTAAATGCCTGTGGATGGTAATAAAGCTGACAAAAAAACCGATCCCGATCCCCAGCACTCCGGCCGCGCCTGCCATATAAGGAAAAATCTCTTCCAGGGCAATGGGCTGAAAAAGTCCGGTGATCATCTGGTACCGCTCATTCACATAAACCACCGCCCTCTGATACAGGAAATACATACCGGCCAAAGGCACTGCCGCGCCCAATGCGCCTAACAGCACCCCTTCCACCACAAAGGGGGCGCGTATCATATAGTTGGTAGCCCCGATATAACGCATGATCTCATTCTCACGCCTTCTAAAGGAGGCTGCCACGGAAATGGTGTTGCTGATCAGGAAAACGGCAACTGCCAGCAGCACTCCGATGATCACAACCGAAAGGGCGCCGATGATCCTGCCCACGCTTGTAAAACCGGCAACCGCCGCGCTGGAATAGCGCACCTTGCGCACACCGTCCATGGCATCCAGCCTTTTTACAACCTCATCCTGATCATCCAGTTCATTTAAAAATATCTCATAGGACGCGGAACCGGACAAAGGATTGTCATCTGCAAACCCTTCCGCCAACTCCTCCATGCCCTCAAAATACTGCGTTTTAAAATTTTCCCATGCCTGGGCAGCGGATACGTAATTTACCTCCCGCACCTCGCCCCAGCTGCGTATGGTGTCCCCCGCTGCCAGGATCTGCTCCTCCGGCATCTGCTCATCAAAAAACACGGTGATCCCCACCGTTGTCTGGGCAGTCTTTGCCACATTCTGCACATTTGCCACCAGGGCAAAAAAAAGGCAGAATAAAAAAATACACGCAGAAATAGTCGCTATGGAAGCCAGCGAAAACAAAATATTTCTGCATATATTTATGATGCCCTGTTTCAGGCAATACCAAAATGTACTGATTCTCATTCCTGTTCATTTGCCTTTCCGGCGGATCCGCGCTCTGCGGTACAGGCTTACCTGCCCCGGCACCAGCAAACCAGGACCTGTTTCAAGCAGGCCCTAATACTCGCTGTAATATCCGCCCTCATCACTGATAACCGCCCCCCGTTCCATGGTGATGACACGCTTATTCATCTCATCCACCATCTCCTGACTGTGGGTGACCACGATCACCGTTGTCCCTCTCTGGTTGATCTCCTCCAGAAGCTTCATAATCCCGTGGGTATTGAAGCTGTCCAGATTGCCTGTGGGCTCATCTGCCAGGAGTACCTCCGGGTTGTTGATCAGTGCCCTGGCAATGGCCACCCTCTGCTGCTCCCCGCCGGAAAGCTGTCTGGGATATGCCTTGTACTTGGAAGACAGCCCCACCAGCCTGAGCATCTCAGGCACGGTCTCTTTGATCACCCGGGTGGGCACTCCGATTACCCTCTGGGCAAATGCCACATTCTCAAACACAGTGCGGTCCTTCAGGAGTCTGAAATCCTGAAAGACCACGCCTAATCTTCTGCGGTATTTGGGAATATACCTTCTCGGCATCTTTCCCAGGTCCATATCATTGACCACGATACGTCCCTTTGTAGGTTCCAGTTCCTTAAGGAGCAGCTTCATAAGAGTGCTCTTGCCGGAACCGCTTCTGCCCACGATAAAAACAAATTCCCCGTCCTCAATGGTCAGCGAAATGTCCTTCACCGCCTTGCTGCCGGTCTCGTAGGTCTTGCTTACGCGACTTAACTCTATCATCTGTCACTCCGGTTTAATAATCCAGGCTCTCCATATACTTCATATACTTTGCAACCATAAGTGCAATCTTGAATGTTATGGCATCTTCAAAGATACGCAGGTCCAGCCCGGTGCTCTTCTGAAGCTTGTCCAGACGGTATACCAGGGTGTTGCGGTGGATATACAGCTGTCTGGAAGTCTCAGACACGTTCAGGCTGTTCTCGAAGAATTTGTTAATGGTTGCAAGTGTCTCCTCGTCAAAGTCATCCGGCGACTTGCCGTCAAACACTTCGCGGATGAACATCTTACACAGCGGAATGGGTAGCTGGTAGATCAGACGGCCGATCCCCAGATTATTATAAGCGATCACGTTCTTGCTGGCATAGAAAATCTTTCCTACGTCCAGAGCCATCTTGGCCTCCTTATAGGAACGTGAAACTTCCTTTATATCATTGATCGTGGTTCCATAAGCAACACGCACCTTGGTCATGGCCTCTGTGTTCAGCATGTCCAGAATGGTATTGGCTGTTTTATCCAGTTCGCCGTAGGACTCTCCCTGGCGCACTTCCTTTACAAGGATGATGTTCTTCTCATCCACGGCGGTGATGAAATCCTTTGTCTTGGATGCAAACAGGCTTCTCACTGTCTCCAGTGCATTTACATCCTTCTCGTTGTGGGTCTCAATAATGAATACCACACGCTTAACATCCGTGTCAATGTGCAGCTTCTTGGCCCTGTTGTAGATGTCCACTAAAAGCAGATTGTCAAGCAGCAGGTTCTTGATAAAGTTGTCCTTATCAAAACGCTCCTTGTATGCAACCAAAAGGTTCTGGATCTGGAATGCAGCCAGCTTCCCTACCATATACACATCATCACTTGCGCCCTTGGCAAGGAGGATGTATTCCAGCTGGTGCTCGTCAAACACCTTAAAAAACTGGTATCCCTGAATTACCTGGCTGTCTGCTGGGGAGTCCACAAATACCAGGATGGAGCTCTCGGAATCTTCCGCATCCGTAAATGTGGATGCAAGCACCTTTCCCTCTGTATCGCATATACCCAAATCAATTCTTGTAATTGCTTTTAATCCATCTAATGTGGTCTGAAGTATCTGATTTGAAATCATTCTATACTCTCCTTTTCAAACGTATTCGGAGTAACTAATATCCCTATTTTCATATTTTAATGCAAAATTACAAAAAAAGCAAGAGAGTTGTACACTCTCCTGCCCCTTTTTACCTTAATTTTCATTTACGTTTTATAAAAACTAGTTAAGAATCACGAGTTCGGTATCTTTGTCAAACACATGGATCTTCTCTAAATCCATGGCCAGCTGGATTGTATCCCCAGGTCTTGCGGTGGTACGCGGATTTACTTTTGCAGTAAAGTCAGCATCTTCAATATCAAAATACAGCAGTACCTCGGAGCCTAACATCTCGTATACACGTACGGTTGCGTCAAACACGCTCTTTGGTGACATGGCCAGGAAGGATTCCTCATCATGAAGATCCTCAGGACGGATTCCCAGGACAACTGTCTTTCCTACATATCCCGCTCCCTCCAGCTTCTTTGCCTTTCCTTCCGGAAGTGCCACGGTGTGCTCTCCGAATGTCAATGTAATATCGGAACCGGACTTTCCAACCACTGCCTCGATCATATTCATCTGAGGAGCTCCGATAAATCCTGCCACGAACTTGTTGCATGGCTTATCATACAGGTTCTGTGGGCTGTCTACCTGCTGAACAACACCGTCCTTCATAACAACGATCCGTGTTCCCAGTGTCATGGCCTCTGTCTGGTCATGTGTTACGTAAATAATGGTGGTTTCCAGTCTCTGGTGCAGTTTGGAAATCTCTACGCGCATCTGGCCTCTCAGCTTTGCGTCCAGGTTGGACAGCGGCTCGTCCATCAGGAATACTTTGGGGCTGCGGACAATGGCACGTCCCATGGCCACACGCTGTCTCTGGCCGCCGGAAAGAGCCTTCGGCTTACGGTCTAACAGATGCTCCAGATCAAGGATCCTGGCTGCGTTGTGTACCTTTTCATCGATCTCAGCCTTTGGTGTCTTTCTCAGTTTCAGTCCAAACGCCATGTTATCGTATACGGACATATGTGGATACAGGGCGTAGTTCTGGAATACCATTGCAATGTCTCTGTCCTTTGGCTCAACATCATTTACCAACTTATCATCGATATACAGTTCACCGGAAGAGATGTCCTCCAGACCAGCGATCATACGCAGGGTGGTGGACTTACCACATCCTGAAGGGCCAACGAAAATGATAAATTCCTTGTCTTCGATCGTCAGGTTAAAATCCTTAACTGCAACAAAACCGTTGGGATATTTCTTGGTTACATTCTTCAGCAATAAACTAGCCATTCTGTTCTTTCCTCCTAAAATTCGCTTTGCTTGCATGTAAAAAAACGTGGTAAAATGCCTGTTTCTGCTGGGTTTTCCCGGTGCAGAAGCATCATTTGTAACTGTTAATATCATACATGAAACCCTCTGAGGAATCCATATTGTAAATCAACAAAATACAATTTTGGGATTTAGCTAATTTGTATACGAAAAAAAAAAAGTGCTGTAAATCACAAAGTATTCCAATAATTCCCGTTAAAAATTTGTTTATTATGTTAATCAGTGTCAATATTCAATAAAACCTTCGCCAAAAACCTCCCTTGCATCACTCACAATGACAAATGCTCTTGCGTCAAATTCAGACACGATCTCTCTTATTTTTACGATCTCCTTCTTGGAAACCACGCAGAACAGCATCTTTTTCTCCTCATTGGAGTACATCCCCCTTGCCTCCAGGCTTGTAACCCCTCTCCCCATCCGCTCCAGGATCGCGTCCGCGATTTCCCTGTAGCTGTCGGAGATGATATATGCCTGTTTGGAGAACTTAAGGCCTTCGATCAGGCCGTCCGTCACCTTGGACACACAGAAAATGGCGATCAGGGCATAGAGAGCTGTGGGAATGCCAAACACCGTTGCACCCGCCAGCACAATGATCCCGTCCAGCACCTGCATGATCTGCGCCAGCGTATAATGCTTCATCCGCTTCTGCATCAATGCTGCCAGCATATCCGTGCCCCCGGTGGTACAACTGGCCAGAAATACCATGCCTGTCCCCACGCCGCTTATGATACCGCCAAAGAGGGCTGACAAAAGGATGTCATTGCCCATATAGGAAGCCTCAGGCAGCACATAAAGGGATACGGACAGCATCACGGTTGAAAACAGGGTGCGTTTGATGAACTTCCAGCCCATGACATACAGCCCCGCTGCAAACAGCGGGATATTGAGAAGGGTATTGGTCAGCCATAGCGGTACGGACCACAGTTCCTTGGCAATGATGGCCAGGCCGGACACACCTCCTGTTACCATACTGACCGGATCATAAATACTTTTAATAGCAAATCCAATAAGAAACGTCCCCACCACGATCAGGCCATAATCCCCAGCCACACTTCTCCTGTTCATAACCCCAACTTCCTTTCCATTTCAGTCAAACATAAGGCAGCCACCATAAAAAGGGGACTGCCGGATATCTTCTATATACGCGCTTTTCTATATACGCTCAATGGTCTTTTCCGTGATCCGTATTTTTCCCTCTTTTAGCAGACGCCCCACCGCGCGCTTAAACGCGTTCTTGCTCATGTGGAACTCCCGCATGATGACATCCGGGTTTGCCCTGTCGTTAAAAGGCAGGACCCCGTCAAACTCATCCATAACCTTAAGTACGGCTTCCGCATCCGTTCCCATCTGCACGTACGCCCTCTCGCGGGCACACAGATCCAGTTTGCCGTCCTCCCGGACCTTGGTCACCCTGGCCTGCACCGTATCCCCTTCCCTGAATTTTCCAAAAAGTTCTTTTTTGGGGATCAGGCCGTAATATTTGTTATCCACTGCCACAAAAGCCCCAATAGTATCATTGATCTCATAGATTGTACCGGTAACCCAGTCCTCCTCCTTGTAAGGAGACTGGTTGCTCATGTGGGAATACACCCGCATGGTGGCTGCCAGACGCTTGCTCTTGTCCACATAGAGGGTCACGAGACAGCGCTCCCCCTTGCGCACGGGGTGTGTCTGCTCCTTAAAGGGAAGCAGCAGATCCTTCTCCAGTCCCATGTCCAGGAACGCCCCCATCTTTGCCACGTCCTTCACCTCCAGCATGGCGGTCTCTCCCACCTGCAGCTTGGGCATGCCCGTGGTGGCAATAAGGCGGTCTGAGGAATCCTTATAGATGAACACCTTCACCTTGTCCCCGATCTTAGCGCCCTCCGGCACCTGCTTCTTTGGAAGAAGCACTGCGGGCTCGTCCTCAGCCTGCTCTCCCACATATACGCCAAAATCCTTTGTCCTGAGTATCTCCAACTCCTGTACTTTGCCTAATTCAATCATCTTTTTCTCCCTCTGGTCTTTCGTCTAACGCAGTTTTTCCTGCATCTGCGGCTCCGTCTGCAGCCATACGACTGCATAAGTATCCTGTGTTGCACTGTCGTCCAGGGATACCGTCCACTCATGAGCGCTCCCCTGGCTTACACGGGGGATGATCACATTCCCCAAAACTGCCGCTTTCTTATAGTCTGCCCGTATTTCCCTGATTCTAAGCCCTTCCGGTATGGATTCCCTGGCCATGTCCACATACTGGGCATTGTTTACATGGTGGTTTGTATCGATATGGTGCCTTGCCACCACAATGGGCTTTCCCTCACCATAGTGATCAGGCACCGGTATTTTCCTGGGCGCAGGGCTCAGAATCAGGGGCGCCTCCGCTTTTCCGTAGGGGGCCGTATCCTCGGGATGCACCCGGATGGGCGTATTCTTTTCTGTGTCATAAAGGAACCACACAGACCCGGCCCTCACAAGATGTCTGCCCTCCCCGTCCAGAAGGACAAAATTACGATACCCGTAAATGCCTTTGAAGGAGCAGTGCCACGTGCCCACCACCAGTTTTTCTCCCAGCCGCGGATAACGGTCGATCATGATCTGCCAGGAAGACAAAAGCCACGCTTTGTGGTTGCTGTCCAGATACTCCACCCCCACCCGGGCGTCCTCCGACTGGAAGGTACTGCAGTCCTGCATGTAATTAATGATTCCCACAAGGGAAAGCTGTCCGTATTCGTCCGTCTCACTGTAACGGACCCTGCTGTTAAATGTATACATAGTTACCTCGTTGTCCAAACCGGTCTGACACCGGAATCATTCCTCTGGCCATTGTATCATACATATGGCCTTTAATACAAGCGGGTTTCAGGAACCTTTTCCAACCTTTTCAGGCCTTTTTTTCAGTCCCTTTGCCACGGTTGCCGCTTCCCTGGCGATCTCCAGTTCCTCATTGGTCTTGATCACAAGCACATTCACCTTTGAGGAGGCATCGGAGATCCTCACAGCCTCCCCCTCCTCCCGGTTCTTTAACTCGTCAATAGCAATGCCCAGATACTCCAGATAGCTGCAGATCTCCTCACGGATATCGGAGTCATTTTCCCCGATCCCCGCTGTGAAGACAATGTTGTCTACCCCGTTCATGGCAGCCGCATAGCTGCCCACATATTTGGCCACCTTATACGCAAATATCTCCCTTGCCAGGGCAGCCTTTTCATGGTATTTGATCTCCGCGTCCTTCAGTTCCCTGAAATCGCTGGAAAAATTCTTGGAAATGCCCAGCACGCCGGACTCCTGATTGAGAATGGTCATGATCTGCTGGAAATCCAGCCCTTCCTTCTTGGAGAGGAATTCCAGGGCACCCGGGTCCACATCCCCGCACCGCGTTCCCATCACCAGGCCCTCCAGGGGCGTAAAGCCCATGGAATTGTCCACCACCTGCCCGTACTTTACAGCGCAGATGCTGGCTCCATTGCCCAGATGGCAGACAATGGTCTTTACCCTGCCGGGATCCTGCCCCATGAACTGGGCCGCCCTGCGGGACACATATCGGTGGCTGATGCCGTGGAATCCATACCTGCGTATCTTATGCTTCTCATAATACTGGTAAGGCAGTCCGTACAGGAACGCCTTGGGTTCCATGGTTTGGTTAAATGCCGTGTCGAACACCCCTACCATCAGGGTATCCGGCATCAAAGTGCGGCAGGCCTCCACCCCCACCAGATTGGCCGGATTGTGCAGCGGCGCCAGGTCATTGCACTCTGTCATGGCCTGGATGACCTCCTGGGTAATGACCACGGAACCGGTAAACTTCTCCCCCCCATGGACCAGGCGGTGCCCAACCACATCGATCTCCCCGAACTTACTGATCACTCCCTGTTCAGGGTCTGTTAAGGTGTCCAGTATGATGTGCACAGCCTGGGTATGGTTTTCCATGGCCGTCTGTTCCTTTAGGGAAATGCCGGTATCCGTCCTGTAGGTAAACCGGCCGTCAATACCAATCCGCTCGCATAGCCCCTTTGCCAGTACCCTCTCAGTCTCCGAATCAATGACCTGAAACTTCAGTGAGGAACTTCCGCTGTTGATAACAAGAATCTTCATGTGAATCCCACCTTCCCCCTGGTTGTACAAACAATGTATGGTTAAAAAAATTATATACCAGTTTCTGGATGGTGTCAAAAACAATCATCAAAAAAGCCTTTAAATACAAGGATCCTCCCTTATATTTAAAGACTTTGCCTGAACTGGGCTACAAGGATTCGAACCTTGAAATGACGGAGTCAGAGTCCGTTGCCTTACCATTTGGCGATAGCCCATTATAAATTCCCCGCACCTTCCAGTCTCCGGGACCAGCTTACTGCCTGGCGCCTAACTGTCAGCTGCGGAATTCATTATACCCATATTGTGCCATTTAGTCAAGCACTTTTTTAATTTTTCTGATATTTTTTTAATACCCTGTTTCAATCCTTTTTCAATAATCCCTGTTTTGTCCTCTGTTCCCTTTACAACAGCCCGGATCCTTATCGGATCCTTATGAGGTCATTGCGTCCGTGGCCTCGGAATAATCCGGAATCCAGCCTGCCAAAGCAGCCGAAACCTTTTCAATAAAGAAATGGGAAATATTTCCCACAATCAGGGCGGCGATCACGGTGCCTTCACGGATTCCCAGCACCTGACCCTTGACCAGGACTGACACCACAACTGCGCTGGCCACAATACTCATATCAAAACCTGTCTTTACATGGCCGAATCTCCAGCCTGTAAGACCTGCGATCACGCGCACAAGGCCCTCTCCCGGAAGGATCAGGACATTTGGTATAACCTCAAGGGCAATCCCCAGTCCCAAAAAAACACAGCCCAGAAGCAGCATCAGTATTTCTCCCACATATCCGCCGGTCTGCCAATAGGAAAGCAGACGCAGCCAGCCATCAATACAGACGGAAAAAAGCAGAGCGGCCGGAAGCTGGAGCAGCTGGATCTTCTGGAAGGATTTTCCCAAAAGGACCACCTGTATGATGAACATGACGGAATTTACCATCATGGTAAACACCCCCAGACTGTGGGGGAAAATAAAGGTCAATACAAAAGCAAGGCTGGTAATCGGCGATGTCCCAAGCCCTGCTTTTGTAATAAGGCTAATTCCCAATGCACTGAATATAACTCCTGCGATAAACATTCCATAACGTTTTAACATATCTGAATTTTTCACGTGCCCGCACCTCTAATTTTTTTGGCATGGCCAAAAATTATTTATATATTTATCATAGCACGTTCAAATCCCCTCCACAATTGGCATACTGACCAACTTCTCTCTTGATTTTCAGCAATATTCACAAATATTTTTATGATACCTAAAAATTTTTTAGGCTCTTCTCTGCCTTTTATCAATCAGGATATGGGCGATCAGTGTCACGGCTGCACTGAAAACCAGCTGCACATAATAGGCGATCCCCCTGGACAGGACCATGGCAGGAAGGAGCAGGTCCCCATAAAAGATGGGATCGAAGATGGTCAGGAATAAATGCTCGCTGATCCCCATGCCCCCGGGCAGGGGCAGCATATCTGCGGATATGGATATGGCTGACTGAAGCAGGATCAGGGCAGCCATATGTGTTCCTGTGAGTCCAAATGCCTTATACACAAAATATGTAACAGAAAATAAGGCCGTCCTTTGGCAAAAGGTGAGAAACATCACACGGATCAAAACCTCCTTGTGCTGCCGCAGATAGGCGGACGTATCATTGTAATGATCCATGGTCATGTTCAGCCGCTCTGTCCTTGAAGTTTTATCCTTCAGAATGTGCAGCCTGACAAGAAATCCCAGCAGCTTCATCACAATATTCTTGGCAAGGGAAGTATGGAAGGCCAGGATCAGCATGGCCAGACAGAATACAACATTCAATGTGAGTCCCAGATAGAATACGGGCATGGCCTCGCAGACATAGCGGTTCAGCAATCCTCTGCCAAACAGGACCAGAAGACATCCCGTTATAACCAGCACTAATTTATATGTAATGGTGACCACCATCAGCACCACGGTAGCCACAGGCACCGGGATCATGTTCCTTCGCATGTAATACACCTGGGCCGGCTGGCCTCCTCCTGCGGAAGGAGTGATGCAGCTGAAAAAGAACCCCACTGAAGAATACATAAAGCAGGTCCTTCTCTTTGTTTTTATATGCAGGGTGCCGAACAGATAGTGAAGGATCGCGGATTCAGCCCATATGAAAAATACCACACATGCAACTCCCATTATCAAATAAAACGTCTTGGCCTCGGTAATGGTTTCTGCGATATCGCTTAAATCTTCCCCTTTAAACACGCTGTAAATGGTCAGCAGAAATACGATCAGCAAAAATGCCCCATTGATCATATTCTTCTTTCTCTTGGACATAGGCTTCCCCTTTTCCCGGTCACCCCGGACAATACCGGGAATATAGCAAAAAATCCCGCAAGAAGGTTCTCTTACGGGATGATAAACGCGAGCTGGGCTACAAGGATTCGAACCTTGAAATGACGGAGTCAGAGTCCGTTGCCTTACCATTTGGCGATAGCCCATCAACACAACGAAGGTTATTATATACTACAGATTTGATTTCGTCAAGTATATTTTGAAAATTTATCCAAAATATATTTCGGACCAATATAGTTCGGACAATATATCTCGGACATCATACAGCCGGAATGTCAGCAGGATGTCAGTTGGGATATTTCAGGATATGCTGAAGTTTTTTCATGGACCGGTTATATTTGGACAGCACGGTTGCCAGCGGCAGCTCCAACGCTTCCGCCACCTCCCGGTGCTTCATGCCGGCCGCTGCGTGGAGAAGCACGATCTGACGTTCCTCCCTGCTGATCCTTCCCAGGGCGTCCAGAAGCACCTTTCGGTCAGCCGCCTGTTCAAGGGGTTCGCAGTATACTCCCTCTTCCTTTCCCTCCAGGTCATCAAGGGCCATGTCCGACATCATTTTCTGCTGCCTGAATCTCATATAGCACAGATTCCTGGCAATGGTAAATACCCAGGCTAAAGGCTTTCCCTGGGGAACATAGGAGTCCGCCTTGGTCCATACGCTCAAATAGGTTTCCTGCACCAGGTCCTCGGCCTCATAAGGGCTTTTGGTCAGTGATAGGATAAAGCTGTAGACCGGACGCACTGTTTCCTGGTAAAATTCCCTGAAAGCCTCCCGATCCCCTTCACCCATGGCCTTTATCATTTCTTCCTGTGACATCTACCCGTCCCCCTTCCGGGGATTAGCCTGGTACCGTTACTCCCTGTTACCCGACATAAAGCTGTTTTCCACGGTAATGACGCACTCGCACCGCCTGTCCCGCTGTTTTACTTCATCGCTAATCCTTGCCTTCAGTTTACCCTGGACAGCCTGTTTATATTCCCAGGGAACCACTAAATCAAAGATCAGGTTGATCCTCTCCTGCCCGTCTACCATCCTGAAATCGTGGAACGCCAGGCGGCTGTCAATATTTTCCAGAACTTCCGCCACCATATCCTTAAATTCCATGACCCTCTCATCATGTGTCTCCACAGGGTCCATATGGATGACCAGCAGCATATGGAAACGCCGCATGGCCTCGCGTTCGATCCGGTCGATAATTTCATGACTGTATTCCACATCACAGTCATTGGGGACCTCTGCATGGATGGAAGCCATGCTTCTGCTGGGCCCATAATTATGTACGATCAGATCATGGGTTCCCACAATACCGTCAAATCCCTCCACAAAATTGCTGATCTCCTCGTAGACTTCAGGGTCGATTCCCTCCCCGATCAAAGGAGCAAGGGTATCCTTTGCAATATTCACTCCCGCGACCATGACCACCACGGAAACAATCAGGCCCACAATGCCATCCACATTAAGGCCAAAGGCCCCGTAGATGCCAATGGAACATATGGTGGACGCAGTGGTTGCCACATCCCCCATGGCGTCCGCCGCAGTTGCCAGCATGACCTTGGAATTGATCCTCTTCCCCAGCCTTTTATTAAACAGGGAAAGCCACAGCTTTACGCCGATAGAGAGAAGCAGGATAATGATGGATATCCATCTAAAGGACATAAGCTCCGGATGGAATACTTTGCCGATGGATGTCTTAAACAGCGAAAATCCCACCTGGATAACCAGGAAGGCCACAATAAATGCCGCGATATACTCAATCCTTCCGTGTCCGAAGGGGTGATCGTCATCTGCAGGCTTTTCCGCCATTTTCACCCCAATAAAACCAATGATGGAGGAAGCCGCATCAGACAGGTTGTTAAATGCATCCGCCATAACAGAGATACTGTTCACCAGCACTCCGATGAACAGCTTGGCTGCAAACAATAGCATATTACAGCCGATTCCCACCATGCTGGCCAGCGTGCCGTACTGTGTCCGCACCTGGATCTCGTCCACCTGGTCATAATTTTTCACAAAATGTTTTACTAAAAAATCTGTCATCTCAATTCTCCGTATTCTACCTTTTCAAGAAACAGCCCCTGGGAGGGTGCCGTGAATCCGGCCTCCTGCCGGTCCTTTGCCTCCAGAATCCGGCTCATATCACCGGGCTGCCGCTTTCCAAGCCCCACTTCGATCAATGTGCCGGTCAGGATTCTCACCATCTGCTGGAGAAAACCATTTCCGGTAAATGATATATGAAGCTTTGTATCTCCAATGCGCTCAAATTGAACAGACTCCAATGTGCGCACCGTGGATTTTTTCATTTTCTTATTGCCGCAAAAACTTTTAAAATCCCGGGTTCCTGTGAGAAGGTCAGCTGCCTGCTCCATGGCCTTCACATCCAGTTCCAGGCCCAGTCCATAATAATATCCCCTCTGGAACACATCCTTTTTCGGCCCCATCTCAATCTGATACCGGTAGGTCTTTCTCACCGCGTTCAGACGGCTGTGGAACCGCTCAGGAGCTTTTTCTATTTTCCATACCCCGATATCCTCGGGAAGATACCGGTTCAGATATTCCATCACATCCCTGGGCGCCATTTCCCGGTTCAGCCGGAAATCAGCAACCTGTGCCAGGGCGTGGACACCGGCGTCCGTCCTGCCGGATCCCCTCACCTCAACAGGAGCCTCATCCAGACGCTTAAGTATCTCCTCCAGCTTTCCCTGGATCGTTCTGTCCGTATTCCCCTGCTTCTGCCATCCGTCATAACGGGTGCCATCATAGGACAGCCATATCACATAGTTCATCCTGTATTACTCCTATCTTTTTTACTTCGGTCTTTTTTACTACGATCTGTTTTACTTCCCCTCCATCCCGCCAAAGCAGCGGCAAGGAGCAGGCCGCACATCACCCCGCAAAAATCCAGCCACACATCGCTGATCTGTCCGGACCTGCCGGAAACAAAAAGCTGGATAGTCTCATCCACAAAGGGGACTATAAAGGCCATTTCCCCCGCTGTCCTCAATCTCCTGACGCCTGGGATCCATGTCCTTGACCAGGCGCAGAGAATACAGCCCAATCCTGCATATTCTACAAAATGTGCTGTTTTCCTTATGATATGTTCCGTCAGCCAGGCGCTGTCGTATCCCAGCAGTTCCAGGAAGCGGTGGGATTGTTCCAGCAAAAATCCGCTTTGCCGGGAGGAAATACTGGCAGGTGTCAGGGAATTACCGTAAATAATTCCGATATACACAACCAGCACCCACAGCCATGCATTCCGCAGCCCGCCGGATGTTTTCCTGTTGTTCATTTCCTTCCGTCTCTGTTCCCCCTGCGCCATCCGGCCCTCACTCCTGTTCCTTCAAAATCCCGCTTCGGTCCACGGCCTCAATTGCCCTGTTCAAAGCTTCCTCATCCTGTACCAAAGCCAGGCGCACATATCCTTCTCCAGAGGGACCAAAGGCACTGCCCGGAGTCACCATGACCCCTGCTTTCTCCACCATATCCATGACAAATTCCTCCGAAGTCTTGTAATGCTTCGGGATGGCAGCCCACACAAACATGGTGGCCACAGGGCGCTCCATCTTCCATCCGATCCGCGTAAACCCATCGCACATAATATTCCTGCGCGTTTCATACGCCTTCATGGTTGTCTTTACACAGCCCTGGTCGCCGGTAACAGCGGCAATGGCCGCCTCCTGTATGGGGAGGAACATGCCGTAATCCATATTGGACTTTAACAGCTTTAATCGGGACACCACGTTTTCATTGCCCAGGCAAAAGCCGATCCTTGCTCCGGCCAGTCCATAGGTTTTGGACAGGGAGTTGAACTCGATCCCCACTTCCTTTGCGCCGGGAAAGCGCAGAAAGCTTCCGCATGTTCTGTTATCAAACACAAGATCACTGTACGCATTATCATGGAGCACAATGATATCATATTTTCTTGCAAATGCGATCAGTTCCTGATAGAACGAATCCGGAGCCATGGCAGTGGTGGGATTATTAGGGTATGAAACCACCATAAGCTTTGCCTTTTGAGCCACATCCTCAGGAATCTCATCCAGCTGAATGATGTAACCATTTTCCTTTTTCTGGGGCATGTAATACAGGTCCGCTCCCGCGATCTTTGGCCCATCGCCAAATACAGGGTAACAGGGATCCGGAACCAGCACCATATCCCCCTCGTCCACCATGGTCAGTGCAATATGCGCCAGGCCCTCCTGGGATCCAAGCAGGGAGCATATCTCCCTTTGGGGATCCAGTTCCACCCCATATCTGCTTTTGTACCAGCCTGCAATGGCATCTAAAAGTTCATTCCTGTCGCTGATGGCATACACATAATTGGAGGGATCCGCCGCCCCTTTGCAAAGCGCTTCCCTTATGTGAGGAGCCGGAGGGATATTGGGCGCACCGATGCTCAGGTCAATGATCTCCTCCCCCTTTGCCATCTTTTCCTTTTTGATCACTGCCAGTTTGGAGAAAATCCCCTCCCCGAAACAATCCATTCTTTTTGCAAATCTCATCTTTTTCATCCTCCCTATTATATCCGTATCTATACTTAAAATCCCAGCAGGCATACTAAAAGCGGCAAAAATACAGCCGGCAGCAGGTTTCCGATCTTTATTTTACTTCCCAGGACCAGATTAAGTCCCAGGCCAAAGATTAAGATGGAGCCGATGCAGGACATCCTGACGATCATCAGTTCCGTCAGGTAAGGCTTTACCAGCCCGGCCAGGGCCGTCATGCTTCCCTGGTATATGCCCACGGGAAATACGGAAAAAGCTGTTCCAATCCCCAGGGCTGCCGTAAATACAATGGAAAGCACTCCGTCCATGACGGCCTTTGTAAACAATGTACTGTAATTGTGATTCAGCCCATCCTCCAGGGAACCTACAATAGCCATGGCTCCCACACAAAAAAGAAGGGAACTGCTGACAAAGGCTTCTGTAAAGGTTCCTGACTTCTGACCGCCGGGAATCCTGGACCTGCACCACTCTCCCAGCTGCTCCAGTTTATATTCAATATTGATCCATTCTCCAAAGGCAGCTCCCGCCACCATGCAAACAACGGTCACAAGGGTATCCCGCGTCTCAAAGCCGTCACCGGATATTGTCATCAATCCCTGTATGGCCCCGGTTACTCCCACAAATACCACACACAGTCCCACTGCGCTGGAAATGGTGTCCTGCAGACGCTTTGGCAGCCCGCCTTTTAACAGCATGCCCACCAGGCATCCGGCCAGGATCGCCCCTACATTCACGATTGTCCCTAATCCAGCCATCATCATCCCTACCTGTTCTTTTTATCTTCATCTTTTTATCTTGTTGGGGCAGGCAAAATGCTTTTTGGAGGTAATATTGCGCATTTTTCAGATTCAACCGCCCATTTTGCCTATTATAGTACAATTTTCCAAATATGACAAGACAGGAAAAGACAGGAAGCCTCCTGGTGGAAACTTCCTGTCCCTTTGATGTTTAATTTATTTTAATACGCCCGGATCTAAGCGCCTGTTCCCGGGCTGGGATTGCCTCCCGTCCCTCCCAGGGCGCCTGCAGGTGGCGGCGGCATGGTGGATGGTTTCACAATCTTTTTCCAGGCATGCATTGCCAGTGCCATAGCGATCACGCCGTAAGATACGAACACACGGAAATACTCTCCGATCACCGGATCTCCAAAAAGTTCCTTGCCGGCCAAAGGCGCTACGATGAACAGTGTGTGGAACAGGATGATACCTAGTATCGCCTGCCTGTTGTTGGCCTTCTGTACGGAAGCGCCGCCAACTAACAGGGCTGCAATGGCGAACTGTCCCACCTGGGTATGTGCGCCGTAGGTGGAAAATGTTCCCACGTTCTGAAGAAAGATCAGCTGTCCCCAGCTTGCCAGCACGGTTGAGAAGATCATGGCAATAATACGCGTCTTGTCAACATTGATGCCTGCTGCATTGGCAACCGTGCGGCTCTGTCCAACCGTACGCATATTCTGCCCCAGGCGTGTGCGCATAAGGGCTGTGTTAAAGAAGCACAGACCGGCAATACACAGATAGGTCATAACAGGCAGATGCACCACAATCAGGACTTTGAAAATAGCGGGTATATAGGTGAGTCCGTATACAGCGGCTGCCAGCACACAGTTGACAACTGCCTTCTTTCCGTTAAACTCCTTCTTATAGATAAACCTGGATGCCAGGAACTTCCACACCTGCCAGATCAGTGTTCCGGCACAGCTCAGCTCAATAGCGTTGAGCAGGAGCAGACGGTCCGTTGCCAGGAACTGTTCGATCACGGGCACAAAGGTCATGCCGTAAACCGCAGCTGCCAGAACCAGCTTGATCATGGTTGCCTTCCAGTTGATCTCCAGTTTCTTTGACTTCTTAATGATGACGGAGGCAATCATGCCAATCACACAGAGATAGAACCCGATCTCGATGATGGTCAGCATAGGAACCGTATCCAGTGCATACTTGACCGTATCCTTAAGGTCAATGGTGTTCTTAACGCCAACGCCTGTTGCAATCATCAGCGTGGGATTATATAAGGGGATCACTCCGCCGAATATGAACAGGAACAGCAGCTGGTACAGACCTTCCGCAAAGTAGGAAAGGACCAGACCGCCGATCATCTCCGCCCCCTTCATATGGTTGAACAATTTTCCAACCAAAAAGCCGAAGAAAATAGCGATGGGCGTGGCGATTGCAACGGTCAGCAGGAAGCCGCCAATTCCCACAAATCCCCAGTAAGTGGTCAGGAAAATGGCTACCTGTGCTGCCATGGCTCCGATTACAATACCAAAGTTCAGTCCCATACCAGCCAGAACCGGTATGATCAGGGACAGCACCAGAAATGAGTTACGGGCAATACGTGTAAACAACTCCGGTATTACAAAAGTGAGGGGCTGTTTGGAGGCAATGGTTCCGCCCACACACAGGATGATGAACAGAATGACTACCTTATTCTTAAATAACACGTCCAATGTTTTCTTTCTATTCACGTCCATCACCTTCTTTCGTTTGTGCTAATGCGTAGATGATGATACCATTGGAGATGATCAGACGCATTACTTCCGACAGGTTTCCTTCCGGGATAAACTGGTTTGCCACCGGCAGCCCTAGCGCCAGGATTCCCTGGAACAGGAATGTGCCAATAAGTACATTGGAAATCCTTGCCCTCTTTGGTGAGGCGCCGCCGATCAACACGGCTGCTACCGAGTTAAAGCCCATCATCATGGGGCCGTTATAAAGCTGCATGAATCCAAATCCCTGGGCATATACAATAATGCCGACTGCGGCAAGAACGGTTGAAAGTGTGGTTCCCACCAGACGCATCCGGTTAACATTAATACCGGCTGCTTTTGCAAACATGGGATTGGAACCTGCTGCCGACATGGCCATACCTGTCTTGGATTTCATAAACAGCCACACTAACAGGCACATAAAAAACATAAACAGCAGCAGGCCTGTAGGCACTGTGAATTTACCGATCTTAAAGGATAATGTATCATTCATGACGCCGCTGAAGGATGTGGACAGGGAGATGGTATTCCTCAGCCCTTTGCCTGCGTTGGGCCATTTCAGCTCGCCGTTTTGGAAGGGAAGAAGCATCCAGAGCATGTTCATGAAGGCAATGATCGAGAAACCCACATAGGTTGTTACAGTCATCTCAGAACCCTTTACCTGGTTTAAGAGAAGGCCGTACAGGTATCCGATCCCGGTGGCCAGGATCACGCCGATCACAATGGCGACCAGCACGGACACCCACATTCCAAACATGGGGCTAACCGCCACCAGGGCGGGGATCCTGGCCACATCAAGCTCAATCACGATCAGACCGCCCAACAGGCCGCCTACAATACCCATGGAAATACCAAAGTTCAGGCCGATTCCGCACTGTACCGCAGGGACCATGGCCAGTGTCAGGATACCGAACATTCCCCATCTGCGGACACAGTCGCTTAAGAGCTGCATTAGGTTCATCTGGAATCCGCCTGCAGCAATCACCAAAAAGATAAAAAAGCCTACAATGATGATACGGGGCAGACCAAACTTCTGCACTGCTGATTTTACAGGATTACTACTCATGATCCTCCCCTCCTTTCACTTTTGTGCCTGACATAGCCAGACCAAATTCCGCATCAGGAGCATCAGGACTTAAGATCCTGGACAGCTTCCCGTCTGAGATAATGGCGATCCTGTCAGAGATGGAGCGCAGCTCCACCAGTTCAGAGGATACGATGATAACCGTCATTCCCTGTTCGCGGTTCAGCTTTGACAGATATTCCAATACCAGCTTCTTGGCACCGATATCAATACCGCGGGTGGGCTCGGATACAAAAAGGATATCCGGTTCCAGGGTTAACGCCCTGGCCAGGCATACCTTTTGCTGGTTACCGCCTGAAAGGCTTCCGGCTGCCTGGCGGATACCTGTACAGCGTATATCCAGGCGCTTAACCATATCCTGCGCATGCTCTCTGGCTGTCTTGCCGTCAAAGAGCCGCATCCATAGAACCTTTTTAAGGAATTTGTTATTGGTCTGCATGGCTGAAAAAATGATATTGTGCTCAATGCTCTCATTCAGCAAAAGGCCAACCCCCTTGCGGTCCTCTGATACAAAGGCAATCTTATGCTCCAGGGCGCATCCCAACTTTTCCAGGTTCAGCGGTTCACCATTGATCATCACCTGTCCCTCGGCCTTATAAAGTCCCATAATACCATTGGGAATCCCCAGTTTTCCCTGGCCTGCCAGACCTCCAATCCCAAAGATCTCCCCTTTGCGTATATCCAGGTTGATCCCCTTTACCTGCTCGCCCGGCATATCCACGTAATAGTCCTTCATGCTCACTGCAATGTTCGTGTCATTGATAATGCGCCTGTCCTCTTCGCTTGTATCCACCAGCTTCTCCACCTTGCGGCCGATCATAAGCTCTGCTATCTCCACCACATTGGTATCCTTGATCTCCCTGTGAGCCACAAATTCGCCATCGCGGAGAATGGTCATGCCGTCCGCCACTGCCATCACCTCGTCCAGGCGGTGGGTAATAAAAATAATAGCAATCCCCTGGGAAGCGATCACACGCATGGCTTCCAGCAGACGGTCCGCCTCAGACTCTGTAAGTACTGCGGTGGGCTCATCAAATACCAGCAAACGGATGCCGGTCTTGTCAATCTCCCTGGCGATCTCAATAAACTGCATGTAGCCAACCGGAAGGCCGGCTACCTTTACATAGTCTTCTATTTGTAACCCTATAGTCTTAAGGGCTTTTTTTGCATCCTTTGCCATCGCTTCAGCGTCCAGGCTTTCCATGGATTTGCCAAAGATACGGCTGACCAGATTCGGGGTACTAATTTCACGTCCAATCTTTATATTCTCCGTTACGGTAAAACCAGGAATCAACATAAACTCCTGATGAACCATTCCAATTCCCAACTCCATTGCCTTTAATGGAGTATCAATATTCACCGGCTGGCCTGCCATTTTCACAGATCCGCCAAATCCACCGGTGGAGTGAATGACCGGCATTCCAAATAAAATATTCATGAGTGTAGATTTTCCAGCTCCGTTCTCACCCATGAGAGCATGGATTTCACCTGGCTTAATGTGCAGGTTAACTCCTTTGAGTACCTGGTTACCGGAATATTCTTTTGTAATATGATCCATTTCCAGGACATACTGTGTATTATCCAAGTTCACAACCTCTTTTCCTTCGGACTTCTTTAAAAACTCCACGCCGCCTTAAAAAGGTTTCGCCGTCTGCCAATGCAGGACGGCGAAACCACAGATACAATGAATTCTTACAATATGTATGAATTACTCAAATGTAACGAAGTCTGCCATTACCAGGTAATGGTTGTCTTTTGCATTACCACTGTCATCTACATAATTGTCAATGGTCATCTGGATCTCACCTGCGCACTCCTGAAGGGTATCACGAAGTACCTGATCATCCAGTACAACACCATTGGTCTGTCCCTCTAATACCTTCTTAGCATACTCCACACCTGCCTCAACAAACAGCATGTTACATGGAACACCCCATGTGGAAACTCTTCCGTTCATGCCGGCTTCGTCAACCTTTGCCTGAAGCTGATCTAACATGTAATCCACATCAGCCTCATGTCCGGCCATATCGATATTCAGTGCAGCCGGGAATGCATGGAATGGGGATGGGCAGCACTGTAAGGAGTAGATTGCGCCCTGCTCAAATACGGAACGGATCAATGGCTCCTGCATACCGCAGTTGGTTGTGAAGAATACGGTATCCTTGCCATACTTCTCAATCTGACGCGGAACATCCTCAAGGATGAACTGCTGAGCGCCTGTGATACCGGAATCACCGGTCGGGTCCGGAGCAGTTACGTCAACTAACTCAATGCCGTTCTCTGCACAGTATTTCTTCAGGTTCTCATGACGTGCAACGATCAGGGCATAGCTCATGTGACGGGGGAAGGAATAATGGATCATGGTCTTGGCTCCCTGTGCCTTTGCCTGAGGAGGAATCACGATGCCGCATCCCGGCTCATCTACCTGTAAAACAATATCAGCCTTCGGATTGATAACGCCTGGATCCTCGCCTGGAGTACCTGCGATAAAGATCATGTCAGGACGTGTCTCACGTACCTTATCAATGGCTGCGGCTGTTCCGGGAATGGCCTGGCACCATACGATTGCCTTTACAGCCGGATCAGAGGCCATCGCTACTGCATTAGAGATAACGGTCTCTGTCTCAGTGGAGAAATTATCCGGATATGTAGAGGTAACGATCATGTCGCCATACTTTTCTTTCATCTTGTTTGCCTGGGTAATCTCCTCATCACCCTGGGAAGCAGTACCTGTGATGATACCAATCTTAAAATCAGCAGCAGGCGCCTCTGTCTCAGTTTCCTCAGCTGCGTCCGTCTCTCCGCCTTCTGCTGCAGTGGTTGCAGGAGCTGCGTTTGTGGTTGGCGCCTCAGTTGCTGCAGGCTCTGCGCTGCGGCATCCTGCCAGTGAGAATGCCATAGCGGCCGCCAGTGTAAGGCTCAGTAATCTTTTTTTCATGCTCTCTCTCCTTTTAATAAACATTTTCTTCTAACTTTTCCAAGCAGGTTACAAAGCTTTTTCTTCGCCCCTTCTTATGATGAAAGTTATGTTCAAAATTATACCATATAAAAATGGTTTATGTCTACTGAAAATGTGCAACATTTACGTTTTTATATCATCTCTCTTTAAATTATATTTTATTGTTGACCAAAAAACCAAATAATTCTGATTATCACCAAATAAAAGAAAATTTTATGCATCTTTTACATTTATGTAAACCATTAATTTTGTGAAGGAAAAACTACCATAATAAATTATTTTTATGAGGTAACGTTGGCAATCAAATGAGCAAGAATTGAGCAAGAAAAATAGGCAAATAAAAAACTGGAATTTCTTAATAATCAAGAAATTCCAGTAAACAAAAAAAGCGCGAGACGGGATTCGAACCCGCGACCCTCGCCTTGGCAAGGCGATACTCCACCACTGAGCCACTCGCGCATTTACTTATTATTTAGTTATCCGGTATCATACATACCTTCAAAACCACATATTGAAAACCGAATTGAAACTTCCTTCTTTTCCCTAAACCTTTTGGTTAAGCCCTCGACCGATTAGTATTAGTCAGCTACATACATTACTGCACTTCCACCTCTAACCTATCTACCTCGTCTTCTT